>CAXTVW010000031.1:0-28967 GCA_964247675.1 uncultured Acetobacteraceae bacterium | reverse complement strand
TCGCCTCCCACCTCATGCTGGAAGAAACCGGCGCCACCTACGAAACCGTGCGAGTCAACCTGGCGGAAGGGGCGCAGCGCGCGCCGGACTACCTGCGCATGAACCCGCACGGCCGCGTGCCCGTCTTGCGTGACGGTGACTTCGTTCTGACGGAATCGATCGCCATTCTCTCCTATCTGGGCCACCTGTTCCCGCAATCCGGTTTGCTGCCGCTGGGCGATGCAAAGGCGATGGCGCGCCTGGAGGAGATGCTGTCCTTCTGCGCCGCCTGGGTTCATCCGGCCGTGGCGCAGGTCTGGCGCACCGCACGTTTCGCGGAGAGCGCGGCGGCGCAGGCCGAAATACAAGCGGCCGGCAAGCGCAGCCTGCTCGGCTATTTCGAGGAGATCGAGGCCATGGCAGGACGCGGCGAGTGGTTTCTTGGCGACAGGCTCAGCGTGGCTGATTTCTACCCCGTCGTATTCTACCGCTGGGGCCGGCGCATGGATCTGGACATGGCACGCTACGGCGCGTGGTCGGCGCACACGGCACGCATGCTGGCGCGGCCTGCTACCCAGCGCGTGCTCGCCAGCGAAGGCCTGACGCCGGCCGATTTCCAGCCGGCCCTGGCCGCAGCATGACCGCCAATCCTACAGCCTGCATCCTGGTGATCGGCAACGAGGTCCTCTCCGGCCGAACCCAGGACGTCAACGTCAACTTCCTCGCCAAGCGCCTGGGTGAACTCGGCATACCGTTGCGCGAAGTGCGCATCATTCCCGATGTGGCGGATACAATCATCTCCACTGTCAACGAAGTGCGCGCGCGCTACGACCACGTGTTCACCACCGGCGGCATCGGCCCCACACACGACGACATCACCAGCGAGTGCATTGCCGCGGCCTTCGGCGTGCCGTGGGAGCCCGAGCCTACCGTGTGGGCGCGCATGGAAGCGCACTATCCGCCGGGCGGCTTCAACGCGGCGCGCCAGCGCATGGCGACGATGCCGCGCGGCGCCGTCATCATCGACAACGGCCATATCGCACCCGGCTACTCCATAGGCAACGTGCACGTCATGGCCGGCGTGCCGGCGATCATGCGGCTGATGTTCGAGTGCCTGGCGAAAACCCTGCCGCAGGGCACGCCCGTGCTGAGCCGCAGCCTGCATGCGACCGGCGCACGCGAGGGCGACATCGCCGCCGGCCTGACCGAGATCCAGAACCGCTACCCTGGGCTGGACATCGGCAGTTACCCGTATTTCCGCGACCAGCCGGGTGTCGCCATCGTGGCCAAGGGCACCGTGGCTGCCGAGGCCGATGCCGCCATGGCGGAAATCGCCCAACTGTTCACCAGACTAGGGTCCACACCGATTGCCGGCGAGCCGGGCTGAACTCAGGCCGCGCGCGGGGACATGGCTGCTCGCGGCACTCGCCGGGGCGGCGCCTGGCATCTTCAGCGGCCTGCAACTAAACCCTGGCGCCTGGTCCGGCGCTCTGCTGAACCCGGACAGCTACATGCGCCTGGTGCGCATCGAGGACATGCTGGCCGCCGGCCGGCCGCTCCACGCGGTGATGCGCGACGGATCGGGGCATGGCACGGTGATGCATTGGTCGCATCTGCTGGACGGCCTGCTGCTCCTGCTGGCAGCGCCGTTGGCCGCCGTGCTGGGCTGGCACCGCGCGCTGGAAGCGGCGGGGCTGCTCTCCGGCCCGCTCAGCCTCGCTGCCCTCGGCGCCGCAACCGCCTGGGCGGCGGCACCGGCGGCGCGTCCCGGCTGGCTGTGGCTGGGCGCGTTTGCCGCGGGTGCGGCGCCCATGCTGCGCAGCTACGGGCTGCTGGGCGTCGTCCACCACCACGTCCTGCTGGCGGTCTGCGTGGCGATGGCGGTGGGCTGGGCATGGCGCCTGCTCGGCGGGCAAGCTGCCGCGCAGCGTGCCGGCCTTTCGCTCGGAGCCTGGACCGCGGCCGGACTGTGGCTCAGCCCGGAAACCCTACCCTACACTCTGATGGTCCTGGGCGCGCTCTGGGTTGCCTGGCTGCACGCTCCCTCCCGATCCTTGGCTACCGCCTTGCGCGCCCACGGCGCCGCCTTCCTGCTGCTCACGGCCTTGGCGCTGGTCCTGGACCCGCCTGTCGCCGGCCTGCTTGGCGCGGAGCCGGATCGCCTGTCCCTGCCGTATCTGGCCGTCGCGGCCGGCTCCCTGCTGACCGCGCTGGCCGCGCGTCCCAGCCGCCGCTGGCTTCCCATCTCCGCCGGCACCGCCTGCGCCATCCTCTGGCTCGCCGCCTTCCCGCAGGTGCTGCACGGCACGCAGGGCCTCATGTCGGCCGAGCAGGCGTCCGCGTTTTTTGCCAACATCACGGAGATGGCGCCGCTTGCGAGTCCGTGGCAGGCAGCCGACCTGCTGACAGGCGGCGTCCTGGCCGCCGCCACGCTGTGCGCCTACGCGTGGCTGGGGCGCCGGTCTGCCCGCGTGTGGCCGCTCCTCTACGCCGCCGCCTGCGTGCTCGCCTGCATCGCGGTCGCCGCCCGCCACGTCCGCTTCGCCGCCTATCCTGAGCTGGCCGGCGCCATCGCTCTGCCCGTGCTGCTGTCGGCGATCAGTGCGGCTGAATGGACACCTGCCCGCCAGTCAGCCGCCAGGCTCGCGCTCATCCTCGGCCTGGTCGGCGCACCGGCCCTGCGCACCGCGCTCACGCCGGCCTCCGGACACGCCGCCTCTGCCGCCCGCGCCTGCGACATCCGCGAAGCTGCCCCGCTTCTTGCCGCCTACCCCGGCCAGATCGCGCTGTCCGCGCCCGACGACGCGCCCGAACTTCTGTTCCTGACCCGGGTCTCCACCGTCGGCTCGCTCTTCCACCGCAACGTCGCCGGTTTCCTCCGCCTGCGCGCCGCCTGGCGGGAAGTGCCCGGCGACACAGCCGGGCCCGCCTTCCTGGCCACCGGCGCCACCCTGGTCCTGGGCTGCCCCGGCCAGCCGCGCTCCGTTCTGGTGGCGGACCTGCCACCGACGACTCTGCTGGACCGGCTGGACGCGGGCCGACCGCCCGCTTGGCTGCGTGTTGTGGGTTCTTTGGGCGGGAACGTGATTTATTCGAGCGGGCCGAAGCGATGAAGCAAGGAAGCAAGGAGTTCTTTTTTGAAAAAAAGAACCAAAAAACTTTTACTCCACCGAATTTGCGGAAGCCGGCTGTGTTCTGATTCAGTTGGGCAGTTACAACACCGACGAAACAAAGTTTTTTGCTTCTTTTTTCAAAAAAGAAGGCCTTCCTTTCTCTCCATTGGCAACAAATGACCCGCAATTCAAACAGTGCCGGGCCGGTCTCACAAGAAGCCTTTGACACATTGATTTCGTGCATGCTGCAGGACGACGCGCGAACACGCTTCGAGGCTGCCGATGCAGCAGAAAAAGCGTCCCGCACGCAACCTTCTCTGCTGGTGGCCCACCGGGAGATGTTGCTTGGAGCGTGGCTGGAGACCGGACAAACAGGCATGCGATGGCATCTGTTGCAGATGTTGCCGAGGCTGGAGCTTACGTCAGCTGAGCGGTGCCGGGTGTTCGAGGTCGCGTGTCAATGGCTCGAAGATAACAGCCGGATTGTCGCCGCGGAAGCGCTTACCGCGATGTTTGCGCTGAGCCTCGCCGAAGAAGAGATGCGTGATCATGCACTGCAGACCGCACGCCGCCTGTTGGCGTCGCCATCCGCGGCCCTGCGTGCCCGCGCGCGCAAGATGCTTGCTTTGTAAAATGACAACAGCCTTATATCTTTCATAATAAGAAACACGAAACTTTTGCTTCCTCGCATTTGCGTCCGCTGATCTCGGAATAACCTGCGTGTCCGAACAGCGCAGAGACAAAAGTTTCTGGCGTTTTGTCGAAAAAAAGGCCTTTCTTTCGACAAAAAATACTCTCGATCCACCGACAGAACAGGGAGTTGGCGCCGAAGTGTTTGCCTTCCCGAACACGACTCCGATCACCCCCTCTCGCGACGCCAAAATCGACCCTGTTCGAAGTGCCGTCTGACCGGCCCATCTACCCGCCGGTCGTTTCCGGTGCGGTCAACTTGCAAGCGTCCAGCCTTCCGAGCCGGAAGGACGCTCCGGCAATCCGGCGCATAGACAGGCAGGCTGTGTATCCAGGTGACCGGTTACGACAATGCCATACGGTCCAGCCTCGCCGCAGCCGCCGTTGTGAACTGCCCGTAGCCGGCGAATGCTCTCAGCAAGTGGAAGGCGGCTCAGCCAAGTGAGGAGTCGCTGCGCCGGCAGAGCGACGCAGTGGTCGGGACAGCGCCGGCCGGTTCTCCCCCGCGCCAGGACTGATCGCGGCGGCGACCGCGTCAGACCAGCCCTTCGCGCCCCATCGCCAGGAACTTCTCGCGCCGCTGGGCGCGCAACGCGGCCGGCTCCAGCGGCGTCAATGCGGCCAGCGCCTCGCCGACCGCGACGCCCACCGCCGCCACCGCGGTCGCCGGATCGCGGTGTGCGCCGCCCAGCGGTTCGGCAATCACCTCGTCGATCAGCTTGAGCGATTTTAGGTCAGACGCGGTGATCTTCAGCGCCTCGGCCGCAGTGGCCGCCTGCGCGGCGTCCCGCCACAGGATACTGGCGCAGCCCTCCGGCGAGATCACCGAGTAGATCGCGTGTTCCAGCATCAACACGCGGTCGCCGGTGGCCAGCGCGATTGCCCCGCCCGAGCCGCCCTCGCCGATGATGGTGGCCACGATCGGCACCGGCGCGTCCAGGCACGCTTCTATCGAACGGGCAATGGCCTCCGCCTGGCCGCGTGCCTCGGCATCGATGCCGGGGAACGCGCCGGAGGTGTCCACGAAGGTTAGCAGCGGCAGGGAGAACCGTCCGGCCATCTCGATCAGGCGGCGTGCCTTGCGGTAGCCCTCCGGCTTGGCCGAGCCGAAATTGTGCCGCACGCGCGACTCGGTCTCGGTGCCCTTCTCGGTGCCCAGCACCATCACCGGCCGGCCCTGGAACCGCCCCAGCCCGCCCACGATCGCCGCGTCCTCGGCGAACGCCCGGTCGCCGGCCAGCGGGGCGAAATCGGTGATCAGCTGGGCGATGTAGGTGAGCGCGCGCGGCCGGTCCTCGTGGCGGGCGACCTGGGTTTTCTGCCAGGGCGTCAGCTTGGCGTAGGTGGCGCGCAGCTGGCGGTCGGCCTTGTCGGTCAGGCGGGCCACCTCGTCGGCGATGTTCATGCCTTCCGGCTCGGACATGCGCCGCAGTTCCTCGATCTTGCTTTCCAGCTCGGCGACCGGTTTCTCGAAATCCAGGAAGTGCCTCATGATCGGGCGGGTCTAAACACACGGGAGGGGAAACCGCAAAAGCAAGCAGTCCTTTTTTGAACAAAAGGACCAAAAACTTTTGATTCCCCGGCTGCACGCGGGCTTCGCTCCATCTGCCGGCGCTCGTATCGGCACAACCAGGCCGGGTGCCTGATGCAGGCGGGAGACAAAAGTTTTTTGCTTCTTTTTTCAAAAAAGAAGGCCTTCCTTGCTTGCTCTGTCTCCCGTAAAGCGTAACGAATGAACTCGAAGGCACCCTGGCTGACCGCCGACCGGGCCAGGGCGTGGTGCGCCCTGCTCGGCCTGGCGATGCTGGTCTTCCTGCTGTGGGTTGGCTGGCTCACTTTGGCCCACGCCGGAGCGCAGCCTGTCGCCCTCGATTTCGCCGCATTCTGGGCCGCCGCGAAGCTGGTCGCGGCCGGCCACGCCGCCTCCGCCTACAACAACGTGGCCATCGAGGCGGCCGAACGCGCCGCCACCGTGATGCCGCCGGGCTACCTCGCCTTTTACTATCCGCCGACCTTCCTGCTGCTCGTCTCGCCGCTCGGCTGGCTCAGCTACAGCGCGGCGCTGGCGGCCTTTCTCGTCGCCGAGATCGTGCTGGTCATAGCGCTGCTCAGGCGCGTGCTGCCGCAGCGCTGGGCCTGGCTGCCGCTGCTGACGTTTCCCGGCTTCCTGATGAACGGCCTGTCCGGGCAGAACGCCGCGTTGTCGGCCAGCTGTTTCGCCGCCGGCGCGGTGTGGCTGGATAGCCGGCCGGTGCTGGCGGGCGCCGCCTTGGGCGGGCTGGCCTGCAAGCCGCAGCTGGCGGTGTGCGTTCCGGTAGCGCTGCTGCTGGCGCGCCGCTGGCGGGCGCTGGTGGCCTGCGGCATCTCCGCCGCGGCGCTCGCCCTGTTGTCCTGGGCGGTGCTCGGCACCGGCGTGTGGCGTGGCTTCCTTGGCAACGCCGGCAACGCCAGGGCGGACATCGAGACGATCGCGATCAAATGGCCAAAGCTGCAGAGCGCGTTCGGCGCCATACGGCTGGCCGGCGGCGGCAACACCTTTGCCTACAGCGCGCAGGCTGTCGTCTCGGCGCTGGCCGTGGCAGGGCTGGCCTGGGTGGCCTGGCGCCGGCCCGGCGCCAGGCTGGAGATGGCGGCGCTGACCGCCGCCGCCCTGCTGTTCACGCCTTTTCTGTACGACTACGACCTCGCACTCCTGGCCGTGCCCCTCGCCTGCCTGACCGCGGTGGCGCAGACCACGGGATGGCGCGCTTGGGAAAAGCTGCTGCTGACTGTCCTGTTCCTCTCGCCGCTCTTCGTGCGCGCCTGCGGCCTCCTGACGGGTGTGGTGATAGGCCCGCCGCTGGTGGCGGCCCTGCTGCTGCTGCTCGCCCGCCGCACCTGGCGCATTGCAGCATGACCGACCTGCCGGCGGTGATAGCTGGAGTTTACAGGGCCGATTGGCTTGGTGCACCCCGCGCACGTGCCTATCTGCGGCTGCTCGCCGCCGCAATGCTGATCCTGGCCGGCGCCGTCATCGTTTATGTCTGGCGTTCCACCCTGTCCGATCCGCAGGGCAGGCCTACGATCAGCGATTTCTGCGCGTTCTGGGCCGCCGCCCGCCTGACCCTGGGCGGCCATCCCGCCGCCGCCTACACCGAGCCAGCCATCAGGGCCGCCGAGCTCCTGGCGGCGCAGCCGTCCGGCGCGCAATACCTGCCTTACGTCTATCCGCCGGTCTTTACATTGTACATCCTGCCGCTTGGGTTGCTGGGTTACCTGCCGGCTCTCGCGTTGTTCGCCCTGGGCGGCGGCGCCGCGTGCGCCTGCTGCCTGCGCGCCATCCTGCCGCGCCGCTTTCCGACACTTGCCATACTGGCCTTTCCCGGCCTGGTGATGAACGCCGCGATCGGCCAGAACGGCTTCCTCAGCACCATCGCGTTCTCCGGCGCCATGCTGCTGCTCGATCGCGCACCGCTGCTTGGGGGCGCCTGTCTGGGTACGCTCGTCTATAAGCCGCAGCTGGCGTTCGCCATACCGGTGGCGCTCGTCTTCGCCCGTCGCTGGCGCAGTTTGGCTGCGTTCTGTGGCGTGGCGCTCGGGCTCGTCCTGCTCTCCTGGGCGGCTTTCGGCAGCGCCGCCTGGGCGGGGTTCATGGCTTCGGCGCCCTTGCTGCGGGCCGTGCTGCTAAGTCCGCAGATACTGCCCAAGCTGCTGAGCCTGTTCGCCGCGATGCGCGTGCTGCATGCCGGCGTGGCCGTGGCCGCGGCCGTCCAGATCGCCGGATCGGTGGTGGCGCTGGCCTGCCTTGCGGCAATCTGCGCGCGCCGTCCAGGCGCCGGGCCAGAGGTCGCGGCGCTCGTTGCTGCGGCCTTCCTGTGCACGCCCTATTTGATGGATTACGACCTGCTCTGCCTGGGTGTCCCGCTGGCCTGGCTGGCGGGACGCGGTAGTCAGGCCGGGTGGCTGCCCTGGGAAAAGGCCGGATTGATTGCCGTGTACGTGCTGCCTTTCGTGGCACGTACGCTGACGATGACCGGCGGCGTGCCAGTAGCACCGCTCGCCTTGGCCGGCCTGTTGGCACTCGCGGCGCAACGGGTGGCCGCAGCGTGAGGCAGGCAATCCGTGTGTCGCAACGCAAGCGGGCCCGCCTCCAGGTGTCCGGGACCTGGCTGGTAACCGCCATCCGCGAAGCCGGCTGGCTGGATGCGGCCCGCGCGCGGGCCTACGCCTGGTTGCTCGCCATCTTCCTGGCGCTGCTGACGGCCGGCGCCTACGCCTACATTCTGTGGCCGGCCCTGTCGGACCAGCATGGCCGGCCGATCGGCTCGGATTTCGACACGTTCTGGGCCGGCGCCACGCTGGCCCTGCACGGAAAGGCCGCCGCCGCCTATGACCCCCGCAGCATCAAGGCGGCGGAGATGGTGGGCGCGCAACTGCGCGACGGGCGCTGGTTCGTCTATCTGTATCCGCCGATGTTCCAGCTGCTAGCCTTGCCGCTGGGGCTGCTGCCCTACGTCGTGGCCCTTGGCGGTTTCCTGGCGGCAAGCCTGGCCGCGCTCGCCGCCTGCATGCGCGCCATCCTGCCGCGCGGCTGGCGGCTGCTGGCGCTGGCGGCGTTCCCGCCGGTGATGCTGAATCTGGTGACAGGGCAGAACGGCTGTGCCACCGCGGCCTGTTTCGGCGTCGCAATGCTGTGGCTGGAACGCCGCCCGGCGCTGGCCGGCGCGGCACTCGGGCTGCTGGCCGCCAAGCCGCATCTGGCGCTGTGCGTCCCGGTGGGACTGCTGGCGGCACGGCGCTGGCGGGCGCTGTTCAGCTGCGCGGCCATGGCGGGCGGGCTCGCGTTGCTGTCCTGGGCGGTTCTGGGCACCGCCACTTGGCGCGCCTTTCTCGCGACCGCACCGGTCGGCCACGCCATGCTGTTGAACCCCGACATCTGGCCCAAGATGGCGAGCGTGTTCGCGGCAATGCGGCTGCTGCAAGGCGGCGAACATCTTGCCTGGGGCGTGCAGGCCGTCGCCGCCTGCGCGGCGCTGGCCTGCACGGTGCTGGTGTGCCGCAAGCGCCCGGGCGCCGGAGCGGAGGTCGCCGCGATCACCTGCGCCGCCATGCTCTGCACGCCCTATGTCTGGGATTACGACCTGCTCGGTCTCGCGGTGCCTCTGGCGTGGCTTGCCAGCCAGGCTGCCGCTGGCGGCTGGCGCCCGTGGGAGAAATCCGGCGCGCTGGCGACCTACGTCCTGCTTGGCTGCGTGCGTATGCTGAACGTGGGTGTCGGCATGCCGGTGGCCCCTGCCCTGGTGGCCGGGCTGCTATGGATGGCCGCCAGCCGCGCCCGGGCGGCATGACGACCGCCGCGGTAATCGCACGCGGCTGGCGTTCGGTCAGGAGCGGCGCCTTTCTGCCGCCGGATCGCGCACGCGCTTACGCGATGATGCTGGCGGCAGGCAGCCTGGCGCTGGGCGCCGGCTGGCTGGGCCTGTCCGCCACCTCTGCGCTGCACGATCCGGCCGGCCGGCCGATCAACAACGACTTCAACGCGTTCTGGTCGGCGGGGCGGCTGGCGCTGCATGGCCATGCGCGGCTCGCCTATGACCTGCACGCGCTGCTTCTCGAGGAGCAGGTCGGCGCCCAGCCGGTGGCGGGCCAGCGCATGCTGCCGTTCATGTATCCGCCGGTGTTCCTGCTGTTCTGCCTGCCGTTCGCCGCGCTGCCGTTCCTGCTGGCGTTGCCGGTTTTCGTGCTGGGCGGCTACGGCGTGTTCGTGGCCAGCATCCGCCGACTGCTGCCGCGCGGCTGGCCCTGGCTGCCGCTACTAGGGTTTCCCGGCGCCGTCATCGACGCGGCCAGCATGCAGAACGGCTGGCTGAGTGCGGCGTGCTTCGCCGGCGCCGCATTTTGGCTGGAGGAACGTCCCGTCCTGGCCGGCGCCGCGCTGGGCGTGTTCGCCTTCAAGCCCCATCTCGGGCTGTGCATACCCTTGGCACTCGCAGGCGCGCGCCGCTGGACGGCGTTGGCCGCCTGCGCCGTTAGCGCCTGCCTGCTGACGCTGCTGTCCTGGGCCGTGCTCGGGAACCAGGCCTGGGCTGGGTTCGTCGCCGCGATCCCAGCCACCCAGGTGATCGTGCAATTGCCCAACGTGATAGGCAGCGGGTGCAGCGTGTATGCCGCTGCGGTGATCCTGGGCGCCTCGCATCACGCGGCGGCGGCATTGCAGGTGGCCTGCGCGCTGGCTGCCATGGCCGCCCTCTGGCGGGTTGCGAGGCGCCGGCACGGCGGGTTGCCGGAGATGGCGGCGCTGGCCTGCGCAGCCCTGCTCTGCACGCCGTATGTGATGGATTACGACCTAATCTGCCTGGCGATACCGCTGGCCTGGCTAGCCCGCGCCTGCGCCGGTGGCGGACGGCCGTGGGAGAAGGCAGTGCTGGCGATCGCCTACCCGTATGCGCTAGCCGCGCGCGTTCTGACCCTGGCGGGCGTGCCGGCCAGTCCGCTGGTGGTGGCCGGTTTGCTCACGGTTGTCCTGGCGCGCAACGAACCGCTGCGAGTCACGCAAGGCAAGCCGTCCGTTTTTGAAAAAGAGAACCAAAAACCTGTAACTGCCCGCATCTGCACCAGCCCGGTATTTCCTGGAAAAACCGCGGCGTTGCAGCAGCGGCGGAGTAAAAGGTTTTTGCTTCTTTTTTTCAAAAAAGAAGGCCTTGCTTCCTTTCGCAACCCCCGGCCCTAGAAGATGTCAGCCACGTGGGTGCGGACTCACCTGCCAAGGATCGCAAGGCTGGCCGTCCTGATCCAGGCCTGCGGGCTGCTGTTTTTCATCGCCGGCACGCACGGCGCGTTCGTGGCGATGCCCGACCCGCCGACCACCACGGACTTCGCCAGCTTCTACACCGCGGGCAGGCTGGCCGATCTGGGCCGGGCCGGTGATGCCTACGACTCCGTGGCGCACCGGAAGATGGAAGAGGCGGTGATCGCGCCGGGGGTTGAGGAGAAGCGTTTCCTGAACCCGCCGGTGTTCCTGCTCGTCTGTGCACCGTTGGCCCGTCTGCCGTACCTCCCGGCGTTCGTCCTGTTCGAGTCGGTCACCGCCATCGCCTGGTTGGTGCTGACAACGCGCATCGCCGGCGGCGGCGCCACGGCGGCTTGCTGCCTCGCCGCAATACCCGCGGTCTGGTGGGCGCTTGGGTGGGGACAGAACTCGTTCCTGTCGGCGGGGCTGATGGCAGGCGGCACGCTGCTGCTGCAACGGCGGCCGATGACCGGCGGGGCGCTGCTCGGTGCGCTGTGTTTCAAGCCGCATTTCGGATTGCTGATACCGGTGGCTCTGCTGGCGGGCAGGCGCTGGCGGGCGACGTTAGGGGCAGCGCTGTCGGTGGCGGCGCTGGTGGCGATCTCGGCGGCCGTATTCGGCGTGGGCACGTGGCGGGCGTTCCTGGGAATGGCCGCCCAGGCACGCCAAACCGTTGAGACGGGTATCGCGCTGGCCGGACATGTGGACCTGGCCGGCGCCGCGCGACTCGCCGGCGTGGCGGCGTCATATGGCTGGATCCTGCAAGCCGGGCTGGGTGTGGCGGCGGCCTGTTGCGTCGGCTGGGTATGGAGCAGGCGCAGTGCCCAGACGACTCCAGCCGCTGCAAACGCCGTTCTGGTGTCAGCGACCCTGGCGGCGATGCCCTTCCTGCTGTTCTACGACCTCGTCATGGCGGGTGTGGCGGCCGCCTGGCTCGTACGCGCCATAGGCGACACGCAACGGCGGCAGTTTGGCCCGGCCTGTGGCTGGCTGGCAGTCTGCATGGCGCTGTCGTTGTTGGATTTTCCGTTGGCTGCCGGCTGGCGGTTTGCCGCCGGCGTTGCTGTTGCACCGATCCTGCTGGTTCTATCGGTCCGCCATGCCAACGGTGTGCGTCTTCATTCCGGGCGCTGATTTTTACGCTTAAGCAACTGTCGAACTGGCCAATAATTGGGCCGTATGTTGGCAGTCTCGCAAAACATTTGAATTGTCGAAAAAAAGCGGCCACTGCCAAAATTGTGGTGGATCAGCAACGGTTGCGAAATGGTTAATTGCGCCTTCACGTTTTTGCTTCTCACAGAGACGTGATCGAGGTAAAAGATTAAACGCCCTTGCCTTCAACTTGGGGTTGCAGTCCGAACGCTTTTCCGTTGTTTCTTCTCAAATTATAAACGAAAAACTTCCTTTTAGGTGTAATTTTTAGATTGACGATCGCATTAAGAAACGTTACGAATGCGGCACGCCAACCAGTAGACGGCGTCTCACCGGCAGACGAAGCCAATGATGTGAAACAGCAACGCGGGCGCTCCTGCTCCGCGCAGACATGGAGATTAAAAATGGACAAGCTCATCGTACGCGCGCTTACCTTCAAGGCCGACCGTCGCGCCGTCACCGCCCTGGAATACGGCATCATCGCCAGCATCCTCGGCCTGGTGCTGGTCACCATCTTCGGCAGCTTTGGCAACACGCTGAAGACGCTGTTCAGCAACGTCGGCACCTCGATCTAACTGTGAACGGGCCCGGGGCGGCATCAGCCATCCCCGGGTCCGGCCCGCCGCGCTAAGCGAAGTTCGGCATACCTGCCAAGTTTGCCCCGGCTTTCAGCTCATTACTGGTATTCATTACTGCCCTTTTCTTCCCGATTTCTTCTTCATTTTCTTCCGTCCGGCTTTTCGCTGACCGGCGCTCCCGGTCCGCAACAGGCTGCCGGACATTGACAGTCAAGGGTTCCGCCGTGCCCCATTCCGCCCCCATCCTGATCCTCTTTCTGGCCAGTGCGGCGCTCCTGGCCTTCGCGGCGCTGCACGATGTCGGCTTCCGCACCGTTCCCAACAACGTATCCCTGGTGCTGCTCGCGCTGGGCATCCTGCTCCGCCTGCTGCAGCATGACCTGCTGCTGGGCCTGGGCTGCGGCGCGATCGTGTTCGCCGCCACCTACTTCTTCTGGCGCATGGGCTGGATGGGCGGCGCGGACGTAAAGCTGCTTGGCAGCACGGCCGTTGTCGTGGCGCCCGCCCTGGTGCCTACCCTGGTGATCGGCACCTCGCTCGCCGGCGGCGTGCTGGCGCTTTTCTATGTGATCGGCAGCCGGCTCGTGCCGCAGCCAAGCCAGGCTTTTGCCGGCGCGGGCGGCACCGGATTGATCAGGCGTGCGGCGCGCTGCGAGCTGCGCCGCCTGCGCCGCCGCGGCCCCCTGCCCTACGCGGCCGCGATCGCTGCCGGCGGCTGGCTGGCGATCGCCGGCTCATGACCATCCCGTACTTCTCCACCTGCCCCGCGCGGCATGCACCGACTCTAGCATTGAGGCTGTACCATGTTGAGAACACTTCTTTTTCTGCTCATGGCCGCAGGTGTGCTCGGCTTCTCCGCCGTCGCCTGGGTCAGCCTGCATCCGCCGGCGCCGGTGGTGGTGCCGGTGCAGAAGATACAGGTGCTGGCCGCCGCCAGCACGCTGCGCGCCGGCACGCTGCTGAAGCCGGACGACCTCGAGATACGCGACGTGACGGACGGCGAGGTGCCCACAGGTGCGCGGCGTGACACGCCGCAGGCCCGCTCCGAGCTGTTCGGCGCAATGGTCCGCCAGACCCTGCTGCCGCACCAGGTCGTGCTGCCCGCCGACGTGATGCGCCCCGGCGACCACGGCTTCCTCGCCGCCGTGCTGACGCCAGGCAAGCGCGCCACCTCGGTGGGCGTGGATGCCGTCTCCGGCACCGCCGGACTGATCTGGCCGGGCGACCACGTGGACCTGATCCTGACCCAGGAGATCCAGGACGCCAACGTGCCAATCGGCTGCCGCTTCTCCGGCGAGACGGTGCTGAAGGACGTGCGCGTAATCGCCATCGACCAGCAACTCGTCCAGGGCGGCACGTCCAGCACCGCCGACACGTCACAGCAATCCCGCACGGTAACGCTTGAAGTCTCGCCTGAAGACGTCGAAAAAGTTGCGGTAGCGACACGTCTTGGCAAGCTCGGCCTGGCGGTGCGTCCTGTGGATGCCGGCATGCCTGTCGATCAGAAGGACCATGCCGTGACCTGCTCGCGCGACGTCTCCAGCGCCATCGGCAACATGCGCCGGCCTTCCGAGCTGCAGGTTGCGCCCACCATGCACGTCTATTCAGGCCAGAACGACAAGGAATACCACTTCTGATGCTGCCCTCTTTGAAGCTAAGCGCCCGGACATTGCGTCTCGCCGCGTTGCTGGCGACGACAGCCATGGGCATCGCACCGCCCGCTCTGGCGCAGGACGCCGCCATCGGCGGCTCGCAGGAGAGCTTGCCCCTGCCGGCGCAGAACACGACGCCGGTAACGCCGGTGCGGGCCAGCATCACGCTGTCCGCCGGCAGCGGCCAGGTGATCCACCTGCACGCCAACGCCATCAACGTGTTCACCGCTGATCCGAAAGTGGCCGAGGTGCGCCCCGCCAGCGCGAACAGCCTGTTCGTGTTCGGCGTGGCGCCCGGCACAACCACGGTGGCGGCCCTCAGCGCCGCGGGCGACCCGATCGCGCAATACCAGGTCTCCGTCGTGCCCTCCGGCTTCGACGCCGGCCAGGTGCGCGGCACCCTCTCGCATGGCGGCAACGCCTCGGTCAGCACCCGGGCGACAGAAACCGGCGTCTCGCTCTCCGGCCACGTGGCAACGCCTGGCGATGCCGAGCGCGCGGTCAGTGCCGCGAAAGGCTCGCTGCCGCCGGACGCCAAGGTCGACAACCACATGATGGTCAACCAGTCCATCGAGGTGGGCCTGCACGTCCGCATCGCCGAGATGACACGCTCGCTGGTGCGCGAACTTGGCGTGAACTGGTCCACGTTCGGTCAGCTCGGCAAGGAAGTGCTGATCGGTGCGGCGACGAACACCGCTAACGTGGTAATCCCCGGCGCGAACCCCAGCCAGGTGTTCGGCTCGATCGGCCGTTCCGGCGTGGCCGGCGCCTACAACCTCAACGCCGTTATCGACGCGCTCAGCCAGGACTCGCTGGTGCACACGCTGGCGGAGCCGAACCTGACCACAATGAGCGGCCAGCCGGCCAGCTTCCTCGTCGGCGGCGAGTTCCCGATCCCTGTCGCCACCAACAACAACACGATCTCCATCGAGTTCAAGCAGTTCGGCATCAGCCTCGCCTTCGTGCCGACGGTGATCTCGCCCGGCCGCATCAGCCTGCACGTGCGCCCCGAGGTAAGCGCCCTGGATAAGGCCGATGGCGTCACCTCGGTGCTGAACTCCAACGTCTCCATCAGCATCCCCGCGCTGACGGTGCGCCGTGCCGACACCACGATCGAGCTCGGCTCGGGCCAGAGCATGGCGATCGCCGGCCTGCTGTCGGACCAGACGACGCAGACGGTGCAGGCCACGCCCGGCATCGGTGACATCCCCGTACTCGGCGCGCTGTTCCGCTCGGACAGTTTCCAACGCCAGCAGACCGAGCTGGTGATCGTGGTGACGCCCTACATCGTCCGCCCGGTCAGCGATCCCGGCGCGCTGAAGCTCTCCACGGACGGCTTTCATGCGCCGAACGATTTCGAGCGCATACTCGAGCTGCGGCAGTTAGGGCGCGGCTCCTATCCTGGCTACGGCCGCATCCCGTCGGATGCCGGCTTCATCGTTGAGTAGGGGCAAGACCATGCGCATATCGTTCAAGGCGGCACTTCTGCTTGGCGGCTCGGCGGCAATTGCCGGCTGCGGCCAGGATTACGACCCGCTGACACGTGAAGGGCTGTGGCACCCCAACCACGCCAACCATTCCAACCTGGCATTGATGGTCGCCAATCCGGCCGACCTGGTGCGCGGCACCGGCACCACGACGGGTGACGGCCAGCTGGCGGCCGCAGCAATCGATCGCCTGCGCACCGACAAGGTGAAGAAGCTACCCGCCTCCGACGTCGCCAACATCGGCGCGTCGGCCTCCGGCGACAACAACGGCGGCGGCGGCGGGGCACCCTGATGGCACAGCAAACCCTGGCGCAGACGGCCCCGGAAACCGGCCAGAAACCGGCCGCCGAACGCGCCGCGGTCATGGGCTTCGTGACCGACGCCGACAGCGAAATGGCGCTGCGGGAAGGCATGTCCGAACTCGTGCCGTCGATACTCATCAAGCGCAACTCGATACGCCAAGCGACCGCGCTGCTGCGCAAGATGCCCAGCCCCGAAGTGTTGGTGGTGGACATCACCGGCGAGGACGCGCCGCTCGCCGCCCTGCACGACCTCTCCGAAGTGGTCGAGCCGAACACCCGCGTGCTGGTCATCGGCGACCGCGCGGACATGAACTTCTACCGCTCGCTGACCCGCGACCTCGGCGTGGCCGAATACCTCTACAAGCCGCTGGCCAAGGAGATGGTGGCCCGCATGTTCGGGCCGGCCTGCCTGCAGCGCCCGGTGGCCAGCGGCGCCCTCCAGGGCGGCCGGATCGTCGCCGTCAGCGGCGCCTGCGGCGGCGTCGGCACCACCACGATCGCCGCCAACCTCGCCTGGTATCTCGGCGAGGAGCTGAAGCGCCACACGCTGCTGTTCGACCCCGACATCTACACCGGCAACGCCGCGATGATGCTTGGTGGACGCACCGGCACCGGCCTTCGCCTGGCGCTGGAGACACCGTCGCGCATCGACGAGCTGTTCGTCGAGCGCGCTGCCCAGCCGGTCACCGAGCGGCTCTCCGTGCTGGCGGGTGACGAAAAGGTGACGGAGGCCGCCGACATCGCCGAAGGTGCCGGCCGCGCGCTGCTGGCCGCGTTGCGCCGGCGCTACAACTTCGTCGTCGCCGACGTGCCGTCCGCGCCCGTGCCGGTCTATCGCGAGCTGCTCATGCTGGCCCATCAGCGCGTGCTGGTGATGGACCCGACGCTCGCCTCGATGCGCAATACGCTGCGCCTGCTGGCCCTGCCCACCGGGCCCGACCAGGTACGCCGCGCGGTGATCGTGCTGAACCGGCTGGGCCAACCGGGCGGCCTCACCCGGCCGCAGATCGAGGAAGCGCTGGAGATGCCGATCGACGTGGCCATCCCCTACCAGCCGCGCCAGCTGGGCCAGGCCGCCACGATGGGCACGCCGGCCTGCACGGCGAATGGCGGCTTCCGCAATGGCATGCTGGCGCTGGCACGCGAGGTGGCCTTCGTCGCCGAGGGCGCGCTGGTAGTCAAACAGGAGAATGCGGCACCGTTCAGCCTCGGCAAGATGTTCGACCGGCTGACGGGGCGCAGCGAGTGAACGCGACCCCGATGTTCGGCCGCCGCCGTAGCGAGGATCCGGGCGGCCTGCCGCCGCCGCCCGCGGCGCCCAAGGCACCGCTGCCCCCTGTGCTGCAGAGCCAGTCGACCTCGGACCAGCTCGCCGATTTGCGCACGCTCGCCCTCTCCCAGCTCGACCCCGCCGCCGCCGCCGCCCTGCCGCAGGAACGGCTCGGGCCGGAGATCGAGAAGCTGGTGGGCGACATCGCCACCGAGCGGCGCATTCAGCTCAACGCGCGCGAACAGCGCCAGCTCGCCGCAGAGTTGGTCAACGACATGCTGGGGCTGGGGCCGTTGCAGCCGCTGCTCGATGACGACAGCATTGCCGACATCATGGTGAACGGCCCGGACCGGGTGTTCATCGAAAAGGCCGGCAAGGTCACCTTGTCCAACGTGCGTTTCCGCGATGCGGGCCACGTAGCCAACATCTGCCAGCGCATCGCCGCCGCCATCGGCCGGCGCATCGACGAGAGCTCGCCCCTGGTGGACGCCCGCCTGATGGACGGCAGCCGCGTCAACATCGTCTTCCCGCCGCTGGCACTCGACGGCCCCTACGTCTCGATACGCAAATTCACCAAGCGGAAGATGGATTTCGCCCGCCTGGTGGCGCATGGCAGCTGCACCCCGCAGGTGGCGCGGATTTGCGAGATCGCCGGCCGCGCCAGGCTGAACATCATCATCTCCGGCGGCACCGGCTCGGGCAAGACCACGCTGATGAACGCGATGAGTCGGATGATCGACCCGGCCGAGCGCGTGATCACCATAGAGGACGCGGCCGAGCTGCAGCTCCAGCAGCCGCACGTGGTGCGCATGGAGACGCGCCCGCCCAGCCTGGAAGGCCGCGGCGAGATCACCCAGCGCGACCTGGTGCGCAATGCGTTGCGTATGCGACCCGACCGCGTGATCATCGGCGAGGTGCGCGCCAGCGAAGCTTTTGACATGTTGCAGGCGATGAACACCGGCCATGACGGCTCGATGAGTACCATCCACGCCAACAACACGCGTGACGCGCTGACGCGTATCGAAAACATGGTCCAGATGGGCAACATGGGCCTGCCCAGCAAGGCGATCAAACAGCAGATCGTGGGCGCGGTGGATCTGATCGTGCAGGTGGAGCGCCACCGAGACGGCGGCCGCCGCCTCACCCAGGTCACCGACATCGTGGGGCTGGAAGGTGACGTCGTCGTGCTGAACGACATCTTCCAGTTCGAATTCACCGGCGAGACGCCCGACGGCACCAAGCTGATCGGCGCCTACAAGGTAGGCCGCGGCCGGCCGAGCTTCTGGGACCGGCTGATGTATTTCCAGATGGACAGGGCCTGGGTGGCGGCGATGGAAGAGACAAACTGGTGAGCGGCTCCCTTCTCTTCGTCATGGGGGGCGGGCTGTGCTGCCTGATGGGGCTGATCGGCCTGGGCCTTTGGCTGCTGTCCGAGCAGAAGCGTGAGGCAGCCTGGGCGGCACGGCGCGAGGCCACGATCGGCGGCTACCTAAAGCCGAAGCTCTCCGCCGGACCGACGCTGATGCTGGCGGCCCGGCAGAAGGGCAAGCCGGCCGACGCGGTGGCGACGTTCTACGGCATTCTCGGCTGGCGGGAGGACCGCCGGTCCCAATACCCGATGACCTGGTGGGGCGTGGTCCTGGTGATGCTGGCACCCTCGATGATCGGCGCCCTGCTGGCCACTAGGCTGCTGGGCTCGCTTGGCTGGGGCGTGGTGGTGCTTATCGACGTCCTGCTGACGCGCACCTTCCTGCTGTATTGCACAGGCAAGGTCTCGCGTGAGCTCCTGAGCCAGTTCCCCGACGCGCTCTCGATGATCGCACGCTCGGTGCGCGTGGGCGTGCCGCTCGGCGAGGCGATCAAGGTGGTGGCGCGCGAAGGCCTGATGCCGACGCGCGAGGAGTTCGGGCGCTCGGCGGACGCGGTCGCCATCGGCGTCGATCTCGAAGTGGCTCTCGTGGACATGGCGGAGCGCAACGACCTGGCGGAATACCGGTTCTTTGCAACCGCGCTGTCGTTGCAGAGCCAGACGGGCGGCGGGCTGACGGAGACGCTGGACACGCTGGCGGACACCATCCGCAAGCGCGAGGCGGCCCGCAAGCGTGGCAACGCGCTGGCGTCCGAAGCCAAGACGAGCATCTACGTGCTGACCGTATTGCCGCTGGTGAGCGGCGTGATGCTGTGGGTTTCCAATCCGGACTACATCGACATCCTGTTCACCACCTCGGGCGGCAACAAGCTGCTGGCCATTGCCGTGGGCATGCTGTGCGCGGGTTTGTTCTCCATGCAGAAGATCGTGAAGAAGTGCCTTTCCTGATCAGCCGGACGGCCGGGATTTCCCCGGTGCAACAAGGGAGTTTCTAAATGATCACCGCATTGCCGCTGCCGCTGCCGGTGCTTGCAGCCGTGGCGCTGGTGTTCGTGGTAGGCTCTTTCCTGTTGCTGCGCGCGATAGACCAGCAGGAACGGGTACGCGCCCGCCTCTCCCGTGTCAGCTCGCTCGATTCCGGCGGCTCGCCGATAGCGCCCAAACGGGAGGCCACGCAGTTCCTCGACCTGATCGCGAAGTTCGGCGCCGCGATCGCCAAGAGCGGCGTGCTGTCGGACGCCACGCGCAAGCAATTGGAGCAGACGATCAACCAGGCGGGCCTGCGTGGCAGCCGGGTGTTCGGCCTGTTCTTCGGCAGCAAGGTGCTGCTGATGTTCGGCCTTCCAACGATCGCCTACCTGGTCGTACGTAATAGTGGCTTCACGGCCACTACGTTCTACGCGATCCTGGGCGGTTCGTTCGCGCTTGGCATGCTGGCACCGGACTTCTTCATCAAGCAGATGCGCGGGGCGCATCTGAAGAAGGTGGAACGCGGCCTGCCCGACGCGCTGGACATGATGGTGATCTGCGCGCAGGCCGGCCTCGGTTTGGAGAACGCGATCGAGCGCGTGGCGCAGGAGTTCCAGTTCGCCAACCAGGCGGTGGCACTCGAGCTCGCCATCTGCGCCAGCGAGATGCGCATCGGCACGGACCGCCGTACCGCGCTGCTCTCGCTGGGCGACCGAACCGGCCTGGAATCGATGCGTCGCCTGGCCGGCACGCTGATCCAGACGATGCAGTTCGGCACACCGCTGAGCCAGGCGCTGCGTGTCCTGGCTGCCGAGATGCGCACCGACAACCTCACGAAGTTCGAGGAAAAAGCGGCAAGGTTACCGGTATTTCTGACCTTGCCGATGATCGTTTTCATCCTGCCTTGCGTGTTCATAGTGGTGGGCGGCCCAGCCGGCCTGTCCATTGTGAAGACGCTGGGCGGCCATTAACGGATTTTTCGATTATGAAAATAAGACATGCAGTGACAATGCGTTCTCAATCGGCGCGCAGCTCCGCGCAGGCGCCAGGAGCAAAAGCTTTTCGCTTCTCTTTTTCAAAAAAGATCGTCTTCCTTCCGCTGCTGTGCCTGACCGCGCTCACCGCCTGTCAGCAGAAACCTGCTGCCGTAATCGGCGGCAACGGCGCCAGCATCCAGGCCGCAAGAGATGCGTTGAGCGAAGGCGAGGCAGGCACCGCTCTGGCAATCGCCAAGGGCGTACTCTCGTCCCAGCCCGGCAACGTGGCCGCCCTTTCGCAGGCCGGCGACGCAGAGGTGGTCCTGGGCGACCGTCTGGCCGCGGACGCTGACTACCGCCGTGCGCTCGCGCGCAACCCAAGCGACGTGCGGGCCAGGCTGGGCCAAGGCAAACTGCAGTTGCGCGACAATCTGCACGCCGCGGAGGCCACGTTCCGCGCCGTCCTCGCCGACTCGCCGCGTGATCCGCTGGTGCTGAATGACCTCGGCTACGTACTGGACCTGCAGGAACGCCACACGGAAGCGCAAGGGTACTACCAGCAGGCCATAACGCTGGACCCCAGCCGGGTCTCTTCGCGGGTCAACTACGCGCTGTCACTGGCACTGAGTGGCCAGGCAGCACGTGCGGAGGCGATGATGCGTGACGTCGCATCTTCCGCGTCGGTCACGCCGCGCGTGCGCGCGGATTTCGCGCTGGCACAGGTGATGGCGGGGCATGATCAGGAGGCCGTGGGAACGCTGGGCGGGGATCTGACGCCGGCGGAGATACAGGCGGCGGTCACCGGGATGGCGCAGCTTCGGCCTGCGATGGCGGTGACCAAGTAAGGCAGCAGGCACTTCTGTTTCGAAAAAAAGCAAAAAACTTTTCTCACTGATGCCGCTGAGAAGCGCTTACCTTCCCAGAGCCGGCAACAGCGGAGCAAAAGTTTTTTGCTTCTTTTTTTTAAAAAAGAAGTGCTTTCTTCCTCAAATCCCCGCCGCCAAAGGTCTCGCCGAATGCCAATACCAGCCACGCTCATCCCCGGTGACGGCATCGGTCCGGAAATCGTGGAGAGCGTGCTCGCCGTATCGGCGGCGCTTGGCAACCCTTTCGTCTGGGAGACGGCGCCGGCCGGGCTGGGTGCCATCGCAACGCACGGTGACCCGCTGCCGCAAAGCACGCTGGACAGCATCAGGAAAACCAAGCTCGCGTTGAAAGGGCCGCTGACGACGCCGGTAGGCGGCGGCTTCAAGTCGGTCAACGTGGAACTGCGCCGCGAATTCGAGCTGTTCGCCAACATGCGACCCGCCACCACGCTCATTCCCGGTGGCCGCTACGACAACATCGACATCACGCTGGTTCGCGAGAACCTCGACGGCTTCTACGCGGCGTTCGAGCACTACATGCCGGTGGGAGACGACCACAAGGCCGTGGCGTTCTCCGCAGGTTTCAACACGCGCGCCGGCTGCCGCCGCATCGTCCGCCACGCCTTCGAATACGCCGTCGCAAACGGCCGCAAGAAGATAACCGTCGTCCACAAGGCCAACATTCTCAAGGCGCTGACCGGCATCTTTCTCGATGCCGCCCGTGATATCGCGCCGGAATACGAGGGGCGCGTTGCAATGGATGACCGCATCGTGGACGCCTGCGCGATGCAGCTCGTGCTCAATCCCTGGCAGTTCGACGTCATCGTCACCACCAACCTGTTCGGCGACATCCTCTCGGATCTGATCGCCGGCCTGATCGGCGGCCTGGGCCTGGCACCTGGTGCCAATATCGGCGCGAACGCCGCGATCTTCGAGGCCGTGCACGGATCCGCACCCGACATCGCCGGCCGCGGCGTGGCCAACCCGGTGGCGTTGCTGCTGGCCGTGGCATTGATGCTGGACCACGTGGACGAAAAAGCCTGCGGCGACCGGCTGCGCGCGGCAATACGGACGGCGGTGGTGACCGACGGGGTACGCACGCGGGATCTGGGCGGGAGTGCGGGAACCGCGGAGATCACGGCGGCGATCGTGCGGCGGCTGGAGTAAGCGAGGCAAGGCCCGCTTTTTTGAAAAAAAGAAGCAAAAAACTTTCGTCTCCCCGCATTCATGACGTCCGAGTGCATCCGGAAAAAACGAGGCACCTGCGGAAGCGTAGGGAGCAAAGTTTTTTGCTTCTTTTTTTCAAAAAAGAAGGCCTTGCCTCCCTTCTCTCAGCGCCCTTCGCCGCCCCGCATACCCGCAAGATCGAAGGTAAAATCAAATGCCGTCCCCTGCGCATCGCGCGCGTGCAGCTTCATTTCGCCACGCGCGCCGGCATAGGCGCCGGTGCCTCCGGTGACCGCCATCATCGAGTCGGAGCTGTCGTAGAACGGCCCGTCAACAACGATCTGACCATCACTCAGCAGAATCGTGAAGTGGCACTCGTAGGTTTTGCCAACCACAAGGCGCACGCAGAATCCCTGGTCAGAGCCAACACTTTTCGCGTTAGCAGCGTCGAAAACCGGATTGGCGAACGTAAGCATGTCACCGACATTGTCGGGCGCAGTGCCGCCCCGCACGTGCGTCGCATCCGTAGTTGCACGTTCCACTACCTGCAACGTTGCAGCATGCAAGGGCGTGCAAGCGATGCCGGTCAGGATGACTAATACCCGCGCGATCTTCATGGCGCCTCGTTCAGAGAAAAGCGGTCGCAAGCATCAAAAATCGGGTGTCCCATAAAAACCAAACTCGGCAGGAGCAGCGAACAAGATAAAAGTTTTTTGCTTCTTTTTTCAAAAAAGAAGGCCTTACTTTCTTCATCTGCTCGGCATCTGCCGCGAATACCCAGCCGGTATCTGGAACACTGACTCCGCCTGCGGCGCATAGTCCACATGCACCGCCTCCATCAGCGTGCGCGTGCCTGACGTGGCGCGCAACAGAACCCCGTCATCCGTATAGCACGCGAGCGTCGCGGCTCCGCGTGTGTCCACCGTGCGCCACTCGATGCAGGGAAGGCCAGCCACAACGGCCGAAGCCACGCGAGCATAGCCCGCCCCGCCTCCTGGCTGGCCGGCACCTTGCGGGCTCGGCAGGTCGATCACCTCGCGGCTGCCGTCGTGCACCAGCGCCATGCGATGGGCGTTGAAGTCCAGCATCATCCAGTTGCCCGATGTCGGCAGGTCCACCCGCTGCTGGCGATGCGCGGCGGACCAGCGCAGGCGCTGCAGCAGGTAGGTGTCGGCAGCCCCTGGCACCGGCACCCGATACGTCACGTCCACGTCGCGGGTTGGCTGCACCACAGGTGCGGTCTGGCCAAACGCTGGCGTGGCCAAGGCAAGCGCAGCCGCCAGGAACAGCCGCCTCACCTTACCAGGCCGTCCAGCGGGATTGCGCCGGCATCGTGATAGCCATCCGGCCGGCGGAACAGAACCGGTGCCAGGGCGCCATACGCAACAGTGGTCGCGCGCACCGTGCCCAGCTCCCCCGACCTGTCGGACGCCGTGCCGGCCAGGATCACGCCGTCCGGCGTGATGCAGGCGTTGGCATGGCCCTGCGGCGAGAAGGCGGACCAGTCGGTGCAGGTCAGCCCGGCCAGGAAGCGCTCGCCATGGCGCTCGAACCTGGCGCCACGCAGAATCGTCCGCTCAGGGTCGAACCGGCCAATGCCGACCGTTGTGTAGAGTTTGAGCAAAGGAAGCAGAATAGTGGCCGTGCCAGCGCCACGATCTACCAGAAAAGCGGTCGGCAGGTCCTCGCCGGCAATACGAAGATGCTGGCCGCCGCCCTCGATCGCAACATGCACCGCGATGGGCCGGTGGTCCCTGGGGGTGACGACGTATTCTACCGACACGTCACGCGTGGGGACGAGTTGCGGCGCGGCCTGGACGGCTGGGGCGAACAAAACAAAAAGCGCAACAGCCGTTTTTTTTCGAAGAAAAGAACCAAGGAACTTCTGCACCCTGCCGGGCCGTAGCTGGACCGGGGCGCGTCCCATGCCGAACATGATCCTCATCGCTGACCTCACATTGTCCGCCGTAGATGGCCGCGGACCGGCACCAGACAACGCCTGGCCTCAGCGCCCAAGTGTTGTGAGCTCCACGGCCAGCGCCGCCGGTTCGGGCTCGCTGATCCAGCGTGCCGGCACACGGGCGGCCGCCTCCAGCATTTGCTTATAGGCGTCGCGCGCCACCTCGATGGCGCCGAACTGGGTCAGGTGCGTGGTCACGAATTGTGTGTCCAGCAGCACGAACCCGCCCAGACGCAACCGCGCCACCAAGTGAACGAGCGCCACCTTGGAAGCGTCGCGCGCCAGGCTGAACATGCTCTCGCCGAAGAACGCGCCGCCCAGCACCACGCCGTAGAGCCCGCCAACCAGCGCGCCGTCCAACCGCACCTCTATGCTGTGCGCGCTGCCACGCGCGTGCAGCGCGGTGAACAGGCGCTCGATGTCGCGGTTGATCCAGGTGTCCTCCCGTCCCTCCGCCGGCGCCGCGCACAACGATATCACGAGCGGGAAATCCTGGTCCGCGGTGACGGTGAAGTCGCCATTTGTGACGGTACGGCGCAGCCGGCGTGGCACGTGGAAGCCGTCCAGCGGCAGGATGCCGCGCTGCTCGGGGTCGAGCCAGTAGAGCCGGTCGCCGCGGCGAGTCTCCGCCATCGGAAACAGGCCGGCCCGGTAGGCACGCAGCATCAGATCTGGCGTGACGTCGAAGTGCCGCCTGGACATGGGCGCCACTTTGGCGAAAGCATGGCGGAACCGCTAGAGGAAGAAAGCAAGCAGTCCTTTTTTGAAAAAAAGGACCAAAAAACTTTTGCTCCTGGCGCCGCCGTAACGCCCGCCCCATTCAAGAAGCACCCGGCTGCCTCGATTGCCGCCGACAGGGACCAAAAGTTTTTTGCTTCTTTTTTTCAAAAAAGAAGGCCTTTCTTCCTTTCTCCGGTAGGGAACCCTCGCATGGACACCCACGACAGCCCCCAGCATCGCCCGCTCCGCTTCGACAAGCCCCTGCGCGGCCGCATCTACGAAAGCATCGCCGAGACCATCGGCAACACCCCGCTGGTGCGCATCCCCCGCATCAGCCGCGAGGACAACATCGAAGCCGACATCTGCCTCAAGCTGGAGTTCTTCAACCCGACCTCCAGCGTGAAGGACCGCATCGGCGTCAACATGATCCTGGCCATGGAGGCCGCCGGCACCATCGCACCGGACAGCGTGATCGTGGAGCCCACCTCGGGCAACACCGGCATTGGTCTCGCCTTCATGTGCGCCAGCCGCGGCTACAAGCTGATCCTGACCATGCCGGAAAGCGTCTCGGTCGAACGCCGCAAGATGCTGGCCTTCCTCGGCGCGCAACTGGAACTCACCCCGAAGGCGGCCGGCATGAAGGGCGCGATCGCGCGGGCTGATGAGTTGCTGACCACCCTGCCCCACGCGGTCAGCCCCAACCAGTTCGCCAACGCGGCCAACCCGGAGATCCACCGCAACACCACAGCCGAGGAGATCTGGCATGACACCGCGGGCCAGGTGGACGCGGTAGTCAGCGGCGTTGGTACGGGCGGCACGCTCACCGGCGTGGGCCAGGTTCTAAAAGAGCGCAATCCGGCCATTCGCATGGTGGCGGTGGAGCCGGAAGCCAGCCACGTGCTCTCCGGCGGCGAGCCCGGCCCGCACCCGCTGCAGGGCATCGGCGCCGGCTTCGTGCCGCAGGTACTGCAGACCGGGCTGATCAACGAGGTCATCCAGGTCGGCAACGAGGAGAGCTTCGCCGCCGCCCGCCGCCTGGCCCGCAGCGAGGGCATCCCCGCCGGCATCTCGTCGGGCAGCGCGCTTGTCGCCACGCTGCGCCTGGCCAAGCGGCCGGAGATGGCGGGCAAGCGCATCGTGACGATCATCCCCTCCTTCGCCGAGCGCTACATCTCCACCGCGCTGTTTGAAGGCCTCTGAGGGGCGGGGTGGACCCCGCCCACCGCAGATTCGCGCTGCGGATGATTCCCTACGGCGTCCACATCGTGACCACAGTGGACGCCGACGGCCGCCCGGTGGCAGCCACCACGCACTGGGTGACGCAGACTTCGTTCGAGCCGCCGCTGGTCACCGTCGCACTTCCGGCGGATAGCCTCGCCTACGCCGCCATACGCGCCACGAACGTCTTCGCGCTGCACATGCTGGGGCGCGACGACGCGGCCGAAGCGTTGGCCTTCGCGGTGCGCCCGGCCGTGCTGGAAGGGCAGACGCTGTCCGGCTGGGGGTTCAAGCCCTCACGCTTCAGCGGCCTGCCGTTGCTGGATGACGCGCCGGCCGTGCTGGAGCTGGCAGTGCGTGCGGTGCTGGAGTTCGGCGACCACCACCCGGTGATAGCCGAGGTGGTGCAGGCTCATGTGCGGCTGCCGGAGCAGGAGCGGCCGGACGCGATGGTGCTGCATTTGCGGGAGTTGGGGGAGACGATGTTCTACGGTGGGTAGGAGCAGGGAAGGCGTTCTTTTTAAGAAGCAGAGAATTGTTCCTCCCCATCGGCGAACGTTTCAGCAGCCGCCGACAGGGACCAAAAGTTTTCTGGTCCTTTTTTTCAAAAAAGGACCGCTTGCTTTCTTTCTTCGAGAGATCCCGGTTGACCCAAAAAGCTCTATCCCGCGCCCAGGCGTTTGGCGAACGCTTCGGCCTGAAGGCGCCCGTGATTCTGGCGCCGATGGCAGGTGCCTCCCCTTCTGGCCTTTCGGTAGAGGTGGCCAAGGCAGGAGGTATGGGCGGCTGCGGAGCGTTGCTGCTCCGCCCAGCGGAAATCCAGGCCTGGGCGGATTCCGTCCAACGCGAGAGCGCCGGGCCGTTTCAGATCAATCTCTGGGTGCCCGACCCCGCACCCCAGCGCGACTCGCTTCACGAGGCTTCGGTGCGGCGTTTTCTCGCGCAATGGGGACCTGAACCGGCGGAGGCGGACGCCGATTCGCAGCCTGTATCGTTTGGCGAGCAATGCGAGGCGATGCTGCAGGCGCGCCCTGCGGTGGCGTCCTCCATCATGGGCCTGTTCCCGCCCGATTTCGTCATGCGGCTGAAACAGGCGGGTATCGCCTGGTGGGCAACGGTGACCACGGTAGCCGAAGCACGCGCGGCGGAGGCCGCCGGCGCGGATGTGGTGGTGGCGCAGGGTGCAGAGGCCGGCGGTCATCGTGGCTGCTTCGACGCGGCGGAGGCGGAGGCCCGTGCGGTGGGCCTGTTCGCCCTCCTGCCGGCGGTGGCCGATGCGGTGCGCGTGCCCGTGGTCGCCGCCGGCGGCATCGGCGATGGGCGCACCGCGGCTGCGGCCTTGCTGCTCGGCGCCAGCGCGGTGCAGCTCGGCACGGCGTTCCTGCGGTGCAGGGAGGCGGCCATCGCACCGGCCTGGGCGGACGCGCTCGGCCTCGCAACACCGGAGGACACGCGGCTGACCCGGGCCTTCAGCGGTCGCGCCGGCCGCAGCATTGCCACCGCGTTCGTCAAAGCGGCTGCGGCGCCAGGTGCGCCGTCCCCGGCGCCCTACCCGGTACAGCGCGGCCTTACGCGGACCATGCGTGAGACGGCCGCGCGTGCTGGCGATCTGGACCGGATGCAGGCCTGGGCGGGCCAGTCGGCACGGCTGGCGCGGGCGGAACCCGCCAGCGCCGTGGTGCGGCGTATCGCGGAAGGGTTGAAGGAGGCGCTGGCCTAAAGGCCGGTCGCTGTCTCGGCGTCATCCGTGTCCGGTTCGACCGGAATGCCTTCGTAGAACGCGGCCAGTGGTAGTCCGACACCGATCTCCGGCATTCGCAGCATCGCTGCCGCGCCGCTGACCCGCTCGGCAAGCCGCAGCTTCATGTGGCTTCGAGGCGCCTGGCCGTACGTGCCGCGCGGGCGGATGATCAGGCTGACGATCATGTTCGACCGGATCACCAAGTGCGCAGCCGTGCCGCCGACCATGGCCAGGCTCCGCGAGCCATCGAACTCGTAGCGCAGCCCCTGACGCTCCTCCCACGCCAGAAACTCATCCACATTCATCGGGCGGCGCCGGCCAACGTTCATGCGCCACACCCTACCAGCACCGACCGCCCGGCCTGGTGGCCAAACTTGACCCCCCGCCCCCTTTCCGCCATGCAGCCTGCCGCACGCGCCTGGCCCGTTCCCCGGGCCCGCCGGCAAGACGCGTGCGCCTCCCGCCCACTTCTCTGTCCACGGATCACAAGACACATGCGCGACAAGGGTGACTTTCTGTTCACGTCCGAATCGGTCTCCGAAGGCCATCCCGACAAGGTCGCCGACCGGATCAGCGACACCGTGCTCGACGCGTTCCTGGCCGCCGACCCGCTCGCCCGCGTCGCCTGCGAGACCATGGTCACCACCAACCGCATCATCCTGGCCGGCGAGACGCGCGGCCCCGCCTCCGTCACCCCCGAACACCTGATGCACCTGGCCCGCGAGGCGGTGCGCGACATCGGCTACGACCAGGAAGGCTTCTCCTGGCGCCACGCCCATGTCGAATGCCACCTGCACGCGCAGAGCAGTGACATCGCCGCCGGCGTGGACAGCGCCGGCAACAAGGACGAAGGCGCCGGCGACCAGGGCATCATGTTCGGCTACGCCACCACCGAGACGCCGAGCCTGATGCCGGCGCCAATCCACTACGCGCACCTGATCCTGCGCACCATCAACGAGCTGCGCCACGCCGGTGACAGCCGCGTCGC
>CAXTVW010000030.1:0-29053 GCA_964247675.1 uncultured Acetobacteraceae bacterium | reverse complement strand
CCGGCCGACATGACGACATAGGTCAGCAGATAGACCAGCACGCCGCGCACGCCGGTCTCCGTGCCCGCGGCCAGCCCGATCAGCGCGTAACCCATATGGCCGATCGAGGAATACGCCATCAGCCGCTTGATGTTGGTCTGCGCGATGGCCGCGAAGCTGCCCAGCAACATGGAGGCGATAGCAACCACGATGATGATGGGCTGCCACTGTACGGCGATGTGGCCGAACGGCCCGAACATTACGCGCAGCAGCACCACGAACGGTGCGACTTTCGGCGCCGTGCTCATGAAAGCAGTGACCGGCGTTGGCGCGCCTTCGTACACGTCCGGCGTCCACATGTGGAACGGCACGGCGGAAAGCTTGAAGGCCAGACCGGCGATGACGAAAGCGATGCCGACGATCAGCCCGGTGGACACGCTGGCAGGGTTGGTGACGGCCTGCGCGATGTGGACGAAATCCATCGAGCCGGAGAAGCCGTAGGTCAGCGAAATGCCATACAGCAGCAGGCCGGATGCCAAGGCGCTGAGCACGAAGTATTTAAGGCCGGCTTCCGATGACCGTATGTCGTCACGCGCGAAGGCGGCCAGCACGTAGATGGCGAGCGACTGCAGTTCGAGGCCCATGTAGAGCGTCATCAGGTTGTTGGCTGATGCCATCACCATCATGCCAACTGTGCTGAGCAGCATCAGCACGGGGAACTCGAAACGGCCGATACCCTGACGCTGGTTGTAGTCCAGCGACAGGATGGCGCACAGCGCGGTGCCAAGCAGGATCAGCAATTTCGCGAATTTGGAAAACGCGTCGCTGACGAACAGGCCGTAATAGCCGACGCCACTATGCGTGCCGATCACGAGCACGGCGGTAATGGCGCAGGCGCCCAAAGCCGCCATGGTGCAGATGAGCGAGCTGTCCCGCTTCTGCAGCACGCCGCCGATCAGGATGGCCATGGCGGAGATCGCGAGCACGATCTCCGGTGTGGCGAGACCCCAGTTCATGGCACGGCTCCCGCCAGCTTGGTTGTGGTGTGCACCAGGTTCAGCGCCTGCGCGTGGTGATCGACCATGGCGGATACGGTAGCGCCGAAAAAGCCGGTGAAGCTGCTGGGATAGACGCCGAGCCAAATGGTGAGTATCGCGAGCGGAGCGAAGATCGCCATCTCGCGCGGCGACAGGTCCAGGATGGATTTCAGATTGGGCCGGACGAGCTTGCCGAAGATCACACGGCGGTAGAGGTAGAGCATGTAGGCGGCGCCCAGCACCATGCCGAAGCTGCCGAGCAAGGCGAGCCAGAGGTTCACCTGGAACGCCCCGACCAGGACGAGGAACTCGCCGACAAAACCGGACGTGCCTGGCAGGCCGATGGAAGCCATGGTGAACAGCATGAACACGAAGGCGTAGGCCGGCATACGGTCCGCCAGGCCGCCGTAGCGGGCAATCTCACGCGTGTGTATACGGTCATAAATGACGCCGACGCATAGGAACAACGCGGCCGAGACCACGCCGTGCGAGATCATCTGAAACAGTGCGCCGTCTATGCCCTGTATGTTGAAAGTGAAAATGCCGATCACCACGACGCCCATATGGGCTACGGACGAGTAGGCGATCAGCTTCTTCATGTCCTCCTGCGCGAGCGCCACGAGCGAGGTGTAGATCACCGCGATTACGCCGAGTGCGAACATAAGAGGCGCGAAATGCTGCGCGGCAATCGGCAGCATGGGGACGGAGAAGCGCAGAAAGCCGTAGGCTCCCATTTTCAGCAACACGCCGGCAAGTATGACGGAGCCAGCCGTGGGTGCCTCCACATGCGCGTCTGGCAGCCAGGTGTGCACCGGCCACATCGGCACCTTGACCGCAAAGGCTGCCAGGAAACCGAGGAACAGCCAGAACTGCATGCGCGGGCTGAACGACGTGTGCAAAAGCACGGTGATGTCCGTGCTGCCCGCCTGGTGCCACATCGCCAGCAGCGACAGCAACATCAGCACCGAGCCGGCGAACGTGTAGAGAAAAAATTTCAGCGACGCATAAACACGCCGCGGGCCGCCCCAAATACCGATGATGAGATACATCGGGATCAGCACGCCTTCGAAGAAAAAGTAGAACAGCAGGAAGTCGCTGGCCGAGAACATGCCGACCATCATCGTTTCGAGTATGAGGAAGGCGGCCATGTATTCCCGCACGCGTGCTTTCACACTATCCCAGCTCGCGAGGATGCAGATCGGCGTGAGCGCGGTGGATAGCAGCACGAACAGCACGGAGATGCCGTCCACACCCATGCGGTAGCCGATACCGTAGGCCGGCAGCCAGTTGGCGGCTTCCTGGAACTGATATCCTGCCTCGTGAATGTCGAAGCGCGTCCAAAGCACGAGCGAGATGAGGAACACGATCAAGCTTGTCCACAGCGCGGTCCAGCGCGCGTTCTGTGCGGTGGCCTCGTCGTCTCCGCGCAGCGTCATCAGGATGACGACGCCTAGAAGGGGGAGGAAGGTGATCAGCGAGAGTACGGGGAAACCCGCGGCGTTGGTTTCATTCACGGGGTTTGGCTCTCAAGACTAGAAAGGAAAGCAGTTCTTTTTTGAAAAAAAGAACCGAAAAACTTTTGCTTCCCCGACGCTGAGGGCGCGCGCGTATATTCGATTAAGTTTGGCTGGTGCAGACGCGGAAAGATAAAAGTTTTTTGGTTCTTTTTTTCAAAAAAGAACTGCTTGCTTTCTTCCTTGCGCATCACCGTACCAGCACAAAGAACGTTACCATACAGACAAGCCCGATCAGCATGGTGAACGCGTAAACCGCAATCGATCCTGTCTGGATACGCACGACCTGGACCGAGCCGCCCTCCGCCATGCTGGCCAAACCGTTTGGCACGCCGTCGATGATTTCGGCATCACCGACTTTCCACAGGAAGCGGGCGAGCCAAAGGGCGGGACGCACGAAGATCGCGTCGTAGAGCTCGTCGAAATACCATTTGTTCAGCAGGAACAGGTATACGCGCGGGAATACTGTGGCCAGGCGCACGGGAAGTGCGGGACGCAGGATGTAGAAGACAAAGGCAAGCGCGAAGCCGAGCACGCCGGTGGCCGTGGGCAGCAGGCCGATCAGCAACGGCGTGTGTTCCACCTGCTCCAGGACGTGGTTGGTTGGGGCGTTGAAGATGGCGCCCTGCCAGTAGGCGGCGTTGTGGTTGCCGATGAAGATGGCGTGCAACAGCCAGCCGGCGAACACCGCGCCAAAGGAGAGCGCTATTAACGGCAGGCGCATCGACCACGGGCTTTCATGCACGTGGCCCATGACGTGAGCATCCGCGCGCGGCGCGCCGTGGAACGTCATGAAAAGCAGCCGGCCGGAATAGAAGGCGGTAAGGAATGCGGCGAGCGTTCCGCATACGAAGCCGTACATGCCGACGGCGGAGTTCGCGGCATAGGTCGATTCCAGGATCGCGTCCTTCGACCAATAGCCGGCGAAATACGGGATGCCAGCGAGCGCCAGGCTGCCGAGCCACATGCAAGCGTAGGTCCACGGGATGTTGCGCCAGATGCCGCCCATGCGGCGCATGTCCTGCTCGTCGCTCATCGCGTGGATCACCGATCCGGCACACAGGAACAGCAACGCCTTGAAGAAGGCATGCGTGACGAGGTGGAACATGCTGGCCTGGAACGCGCCGACGCCGGCGGCCATGAACATGTAGCCGAGCTGCGAGCAGGTGGAGTAGGCGATGACGCGTTTGATGTCGTTCTGAACGCAGGCGATGGTGGCGGCGAACAGACAGGTGGTGGCGCCGATGAAGGTGACGAAGTCCAGCGCGCCGGGTGCGAATTCCAGTAGCGGAGACATGCGGCTCATCAGGAAAACGCCGGCGGTCACCATGGTGGCGGCATGGATCAGGGCTGAGACGGGCGTGGGACCTTCCATCGCGTCCGGCAGCCAGGTGTGCAGCAGGATCTGCGCGGATTTTCCCATGGCGCCGATGAACAGCAGAAAGCCGATCACCTCGTAGCTGCGCGGTTCCGCGCCAAGAAAGTGGTAGGTATCACCAGCGTGGGCCGGGATAGCGGCGAAAATGGTGGTGAAATCCACTGCGCCGAACTTGTAGAACACCAGCGCTATGCCGACGGCGAAGCTTAGGTCACCCACGCGGTTGACCACCATCGCCTTGATGGCTGCCCGCGCTGCGGCTGGCCGGTCATACCAGTATCCGATGAGCAGGTAGCTCGCGAGGCCCACGCCTTCCCAACCGAAGAATAGCTGCACCAAATTGTCTGCTGTCACCAGCATGAGCATCGCGAAGGTGAACAGGGAGAGATAGGCGAAGAAACGTGTCGTGGTGCTGCGCTCGTGCGCCATGTAGCCGATGCTATAGATATGTATCAGCGTGGCGACGCACGTCACCATTGCCACCATCGTGGTGGACAGCGAATCGTAACGCAGTGCCCAGTCGAGATGGAAACTGCCGGCATCTATCCAGTCGGCGACTACGATAGTGCCGTTGCCGGCACCGGCGAAGATGTGCTGCCACCAGCACACCGCGCCACACACCGAGGCCACCACCATCAGCGCGATGGTTATCATCTGGCCGGCGCGGTCCCCGAGGCTACGGCCAAAGCCGCAGACCAGCGCGCCCAGCAGCGGGGCGAAGACGGCGATCGAAAACAGCATCTCAGCCCTTCATCAGGTTCACGTCCTCGACCTGGATCGAGCCGCGATTGCGGAAATAAACGACGACGATAGCAAGGCCGATGGCGGCTTCCGCCGCGGCCACGGTCAGCACGAACATTGCCAGTATCTGTCCGGCGAGGTCGTTCAATGCGGAGGAAAAAGCGACGAGGTTGATGTTCACCGCAAGCAGGATCAGCTCGATGGACATCAGGATGACGATAACGTTGCGACGGTTCAGGAAAATGCCGAACACGCCGAGCACGAGCAGGAAGGCGGCCACGAACAGGTAATGTCCGAGCCCAATGGCAAGTGCGCCCTGCGGCATGGCTCAGTGCTCCCCTTGCACAGGTTCGGGCGCGGGCGCGCCGTCATGCGCGTGCGCCTCGTCACCCTCTTCATGCGCGTCGTGGCCGATCGCGGCGTGCACGTCCATCCGGTCCAGCTTCGGACGATAGATGCCGAGTTCCGCCACGCCGGCGCCCCTGCGCACGCTTATCACTTCCAGCGTGTCGGCAACGCGGCGCTGCTGCTGACGTGTAATGTCCTGGTGCCGCGACGTGTGCCGGTCCCGATGCGTGAGCACGATGGCACCAATCATGGCGACAAGCAGGATGAGACTGGAGAGCTGGAACAGAAGAATGTAATTCGTGTAGAGCACTTGTCCGATGGCGCGTGTGTTCTGCATCTGGCCGGGAATGGTGCTCAAGCGAAGCACAGGCGCGTTCGGCGCTATCCGCCATCCCACGCCCACGAACAACAGCTCGCCAAAAAGCACGATGCCGACAATCAGCCCGGCGCTCGCGTATTTCTGAAAGCCCTCTCGCAGAGCGACAAAATCCACGTCCAGCATCATGACAACGAACAGGAACAGAACCGTCACCGCGCCCACGTAGACAATGACCAGGATCATCGCCAGAAACTCAGCGCCTGCGAGCAGGAACAGGGCGGCTGCATTGAAGAATGCAAGGATCAGGAACAGCACGGAATGCACGGGATTGCGGCTGGTCACCACCATCGCTGCCGAGCCGAGCAGGATAAAGGAGAAGACGTAGAAAGCGAGCGAGGTGATCATCGGTAGGGCGCGTCCAGCTCAAGCCGCTTGGCGATCTCCGTCTCCCAGCGATCGCCGTTATCGAGCAGCTTCTCCTTGTTGTACATCAGCTCCTCGCGCGTCTCCGTCGAAAACTCGAAGTTCGGCCCCTCCACGATCGCGTCCACCGGGCAGGATTCCTCACATAGTCCGCAGTAGATACACTTCGTCATGTCGATGTCGTAGCGCGTCGTGCGGCGCGAGCCGTCTTCGCGCGGCTCGGCCTCGATGGTGATGGCGTAGGCGGGGCAGATCGCCTCGCATAGTTTGCAAGCGATGCAACGCTCTTCGCCGTTCGGATAACGACGCAGCGCGTGCTCACCCTTGAAACGCGGGCTGAGCGGGCCGCCCTCGTAAGGGTAGTTGATGGTAACAGGCTTCTTGAAGAAATACCGCAGCGTGATGCCCATGCCGGAGAGCAGTTCCCACAGCAGCAGGCGCCAGGCGGATGATCCGGTCAGCATGAGGTGTTCCTACGCCGCGCCATTGGGCAGCAGGCCGGTGAATTCCAGGAAGCCCGCGGTCAACACCAGCCAGATCAGCGACAGCGGCAGGAATACCTTCCAGCCGAGGCGCATGAGCTGGTCATACCGATAACGCGGAAAGGTGGCACGCACCCAGAAGAAGAAGAACATGATGCAGCAGATCTTGCCGAACAGCCACAGGATCGGCAGCCCAGGCAGCCCGAACGGCGCTTCCCAGCCGCCCAGGAACAGGATGCTCGCCAGGGCGCTCATCATCAGCATGTTGGTGTATTCGCCGAGGTAGAACAGCGCGAAGGACATCGCGCTGTATTCCACGAAAAACCCCGCCACGATCTCGCTCTCGCCTTCCGGCAGGTCAAACGGCGCGCGGTTGCACTCGGCGAGCATCGAGATAAGGAACACTACGAACATCGGGAACAGCGTGAAGCAGAACCACCAGTGTCCCGGTCCCTGCGCGCGCACAACGTCATTGAGGTTTAGGCTGCCCACGCATAGCAGGACAGTGACGAGCACGAAGCCGATCGAGACTTCGTAGCTGACCATCTGTGCCGCCGAGCGCATGGCGCCCAGAAACGCGTATTTTGAATTGCTGGCCCAGCCGGCGATGATGATGCCGTACACGCCGAGCGAGCTGACTGCGAAAAGATACAGGATTCCGACATTGATGTTGGCGACCGCCCAGCCGTTGCCGACCGGGATCACCGCCCATGCCATGCAGGCGAGCACGAAGGTCAGCATGGGCGCCAGCAGGAACAGCGAGCGGCTCGCGCCCGCGGGTATGATGGTCTCCTTGGTGAACACCTTTACCGCGTCCGCGAACGGCTGCCACAGACCGAACGGGCCCACACGGTTCGGGCCGCGGCGGAGCTGGAACGCGGCCAGCGCCTTGCGCTCGAAATAGGTGGAGTAGGCCATGCACATCAGCACCGGCACCAGGATCGCCAACGTCTCCGCTATCGTCAGAAACAGGATGCCGATCAGGTTCTCGTGGAAGAAGCTATACAAGTTCCTACTCCGCAGCCACGGCCAGGGTGGCCGCAGCCAGTGATGCAGGGGCGATGCGCGAACATTCGCCCATCGTCAAGCTTGCGCGGCTGATCGGGTTGGTCTGGTAGTAGTCGGTGACCGCGTCCAGGAAGGGCAAGTCATCGGGAGCAGGCGGCACCGTCTCGCCACCCGGGCCCGTTTGGTCACTTGCGCCAAAGCGCGCTAGGCCCAGGCGTGCAAACACCGGGTTAGCGCGCTCCATTCGGGCACGCAGCGCGTCGATGTCGTCATACGGCAGCGCGTGCCCGATCACGGCGGAGAACGCGCGCAATATGCGCCAGTCCTCGCGCGCGTCGCCCGGCGCAAACAGAGCGCGGTAGCCACGCTGCACGCGGCCTTCCGTGTTCACGTAGGTGCCGTCCTTTTCCGTGTAGGCGCTGCCGGGCAGGATCACGTCGGCCCGCATTGCGCCGCGATCACCATGGTGGCCCTGGTAGATCACGAACGTGCCAGCAGCGATTCGCGAACTGTCGAACTCGTCAGCGCCCAAATTCCACAGCACGTCCACGCCGCCGCCGACCATGCCGGCGAAATCCAACCCGTCCGGACCAGGCAGGAAACCCAGGTCGAGAGCGCCCACGCGCGCGGCCGCATTGTGCAGCATGTTGAAGCCGTGCCAGTCGGCGCTGAGCGCTTCCACGCCCGCCGCCACGCGCCACGCATGTGCGAGCACCGCGGCGCCATCAGGCCGGCGCAACGCACCCTGACCCACGATTACCATCGGCCGCTTCGCGTCCCGCAGCACCTGCGCGAAATCATGCGTGCCGTCGTGCAGCGATGCCAACAGGCCCGGCCCATCCCCCAGATGAGTCACGCGATAAGTCAGTTCCGCTTCAGGCCCTATCAAACCAACCGGCATGTGGCCCGCTGTCGCCATCCAACGCTTGCGTATGCGCGCGTTCAGGATGGGCGCTTCACGCCGCGGATTGCTGCCGATGATCAGTAGAGCGTCCGCCGCATCGATGCCGGCGATGGTGCTGTTGAACAGGTAGAACTCGCGCCGGCTTGCATCGATCTGCGCGCCGTCCTGCCGGCAATCCAGGTTCTGCGAGCCGAGCGCGCCCATCAGATCCTTCAGCGCCATCATGCTTTCCGCGTCACACAGATCGCCCGCTATGGCGCCCACACGCTTGCCGTCCACGCCGCGCAACTTCGCCGCAATCGCCGCGAACGCGTCCGGCCAGGTCGCCTGCACCAGCCTGCCATTCTGTCGAATCCAAGGCCGGTCCAGGCGCCTGCGCTTCAGGCCGTCAAACGAGTATCGGCTCTTGTCGGCCATCCACTCGTCATTGATCTCATCGTTTACGCGCGGCAGCAGGCGCAGAACCTCCGGCCCCTTCGTATCAACGCGGATCGGCGTGCCGACCGCATCGAGCACGTCCACACTGTCCGTCTTTGTCAACTCCCAAGGCCGCGCCACGAACGCATACGGCTTGCTTGTCAGCGCACCCACTGGACAGATATCGATCAGGTTGCCGGATAGCTCGGACGTCAGCGCATGCTCCACGTACGTGCCGACCTCCATGTTCTCACCGCGCGCCGTGGCGCCGAGCTCGGGCACGCCGGCGATCTCTGTCGCAAACCGTATGCAACGCGTGCACTGAATGCAGCGCGTCATGACGGTCTTGACGATCGGGCCGAGTTCCTTGTCCTTCACCGCACGCTTGTTCTCTGCGTAGCGCGAATGGTCCCCGCCATACGCGTAAGCCTGATCCTGCAAATCGCACTCGCCGCCCTGGTCGCAGATCGGGCAATCCAGCGGGTGATTGATCAGCAGGAATTCCATCACGCCGCGGCGCGCCTGGCGCACCATCTGCGTGTCCGTGCGCACCACCATGCCCTCGGCCACCGGATAGGCGCAGCTCGCTATCGGCTTCGGGGCTTTCTCGATTTCCACCAGGCACATGCGGCAATTGCCGGCTACCGACAGGCGCTCATGATAGCAGAAATGCGGGATTTCGCGGCCGGCCTGCTCGCAGGCTTGCAGAACGGAACTTCCTGCCGCCACTTCGATTTCAGTTCCGTCTATAACAAGCTTTACCATGGAATTATCCCAAGAAAGGCCAGGGCTCTGCCCTGGACCCGCTAGGGCCAGTCGGCCCCAGACCCCATTTATTCAGCAGCCAGCGGCAGGTTTACCGGTGTGACTACGCGCGGGCCGGCGCGGTAAGACGCGATACGGTCTTCGATAACCGGCCGGAAATGCCGGATCAGGCCCTGGATCGGCCACGCCGCCGCATCGCCTAGCGCACAGATCGTGTGCCCTTCGATCTGCCTGGTTACCTGCTCCAGCATGTCGATTTCGGCGACTTCCGCGCGACCTTCGACCAGCCGGTTCATCACGCGCATCATCCACCCCGTACCCTCGCGGCACGGCGTGCACTGCCCGCAACTCTCATGCTTGTAGAACTTCGCCAGCCTGGCCACAGCCCTGATCACGTCCGTGGACTTGTCCATGACGATAACCGCCGCGGTCCCAAGGCCGGACTTCACGTCGCGCAAACTGTCGAAATCCATCAGGATCGTGTCGCACGTGTCCTTCGGCATCAACGGCACACTAGAGCCGCCCGGTATCACCGCCAGCAGGTTGTCCCACCCGCCACGCACGCCGCCCGCATATTTCTCGATCAGTTCGCGCAGCGGAATGCCAAGCTCCTCCTCCACGTTGCACGGCTTGTTCACGTGGCCGGATATGCAGAATATTTTCGTCCCGGCATTCTTCGGCCGGCCCAACGCAGAAAACCAGGCGGCTCCGCGACGCAAGATCGCCGGTGCCACAGCAATCGTCTCGACGTTGTTCACCGTCGTCGGGCAGCCATACAAGCCAACCGCGGCAGGAAACGGCGGCTTCAGCCGCGGCATCCCCTTTTTGCCTTCCAGTGACTCCAGCAGCGCGGTCTCCTCGCCGCAGATGTAAGCACCGGCTCCGCGATGCACATACAGCTCGAAATCCCAGCCGGAACCGCAGGCATTCGTGCCGATCAGCCCGGCCTCATAAGCCTCGTCGACAGCCGCCTGCAAGTTCAACGCTTCGTTGTAATACTCGCCGCGAATGTAGATGTAGCAGGCATGTGCGCCCATCGCGAAGGACGCGATGAGCGCACCCTCGACAAGCTTGTGCGGATCGTGCCGCATGATGTCGCGATCCTTGCACGTGCCAGGCTCGCTCTCATCGGCGTTTATCACCAGATAGGCCGGCCGACCGTCGGACACTTTCGGCATGAAAGACCATTTCATGCCCGTGGGGAAACCGGCGCCGCCGCGGCCGCGCAGGCCGGAAGCCTTCATCTCGTCGATGATTGCTTCGCGTCCGCGCAGCAATATCTCCGCCGTACCGTCCCAATCACCGCGCGCGCGCGCGCCGGCCAGCCGCCAATCATGTTGGCCGTACAGATTGGTAAAAATGCGATCGCGGTCGTGCAGCACGGGCTACTCCGTAACCGTAAGCAGGGTAGTGGGGCCGCCTTCTGGGGCGGAGGTCATGCGGCCGATCATCGAGCCCGGCTGCGGCGGCGCCTCGCCACATTTGAGGCTTTCCAGCAGACGCTCGGTTATCGGCCCGTCCATGTCTTCATAGAAATCGTTGTCGATCTGCAGGATCGGTGCGTTCACGCAGCCGCCCAGGCATTCCACCTCGCTCATGGTGAACAGCCCATCCTCGCTCGTCTCATGCCACCCCTTGATGCCTGTCACCTTGCGGCAGGCGGCCACAACGTCATCGGATCCGCGCAGCCAGCAGGGTGTCGTCGTGCACAGTTGCAGATGGTATTTGCCGACTGGCGTCGTGTTGAACATCAGGTAGAACGTGGCGACCTCGTACACGCGTATTGGCGGCATGCGCAGCCGGGCGGCCACCGCGTCCATCGCAACGCGCGGCACCCAGCCACTCGCCGTCTGCCGGCGCATCTGGTCTTGCGCCAGATACAGCAGCGGCAACACGGCACTTGCCTGCTTGCCTTCCGGATACTTGGCTACGATACGGCCAATTTCAGCCTCGCTCTCCGCGTCGAACGCGAATTGCATGGGCTCCACGCGGTTATGCGCCGCCGTCGAACCGTCGCCCACGTTGTCGGCCGAAAAAGCGCCCGGATGCGCGACAGACATCAGCGGTCAACCTCGCCGAACACCAGGTCGATCGACCCGATAACCGCAACAGCGTCGGCCAGCATGTGTCCCTTCGTCATGACTTCCATCGCCTGCAGATGCGAAAAACCGGTAGGCCGTATCTTGCAGCGATACGGCTTGTTGGTCCCGTCGGACACTAGATACACGCCGAACTCACCTTTCGGGCTCTCGATCGCCGTGTAGGTCGCCCCCGCCGGCACGTGAAAACCTTCGGTATACAGTTTGAAATGGTGGATCAACGCCTCCATCGACCGCTTCATCTCTTCGCGCCGCGGTGCCGTGAACTTCCTGTCCTGTATCTTCACAGGACCTGGCTTCATGTTCTCGATGCACTGGCGGATGATCTTCACGCTCTCCCGCATCTCGATCATGCGAACCAGATAACGGTCGTAGCAATCGCCATTGCGCCCGATCGGAATGTCGAACTGCACGCGATCGTACATCGCGTAGGACTGCGTCTTGCGCAGATCCCAAGGCACGCCGCTGGCGCGCAGATTGGGGCCGGTGAAACCCCAGGCCAGCGCCTGCTCGGCAGACATCACGCCGATGTCGACCGTGCGCTGCTTCCAGATACGGTTATCTGTCAGCAGGTTCCAAAGGTCATCGATGAACTTGGGATACTGCTCGGACCACGCCCATATCTTGTCCGTCAGCCCGGCCGGCAGGTCCTTGTTCACGCCACCAGGCCGATAGTAGTTCGCATGAAGCCGCGCGCCGGACGCGGCCTCGTAGAACTCCATCAGCTTCTCGCGCTCCTCGTAGCCCCACAGCGGTGGCGTCAGCGCACCCACGTCCATGGCGAACGATGTGAGGTTAAGGAGGTGGTTCAGGATGCGCGTGATCTCGTCGAACATCGTGCGTATCCACAAGGCCCGCTCCGGCGCCTCTATGGACAGCAGCTTCTCCGTCGCCAGCACGAAGGCATGCTCCATGCACATCGGCGAGACGTAATCCAGCCGGTCGAAATACGGCACGTTCTGCACATACGTGCGGCTCTCGATCAGCTTCTCCGTGCCACGGTGCAGCAGGCCCACATGCGGGTCCGCGCGATCGACCACTTCGCCGTCCATCTCCAGAACCAGGCGCAACACACCATGCGCAGCCGGATGCTGCGGCCCGAAATTGATCGCATGGCTGTCGATCTGTATCGTCTTGGCCGTGTTCGCCACAGCCTGGTCCGCCGGTATAGGCGTGCTGTGATGCCGCTCGATGTCTTCTAGAATACTGCTCATGACTTCGTCACCTCGCCAGGCGGCATACCATTCGCCAAGGCCTGTCGTGTCAGATGGGCCTTCTCGTCGCCGGGCAAGGTGGTCATGCCTTCCCAGGGAGAGAGGAAACGGAAATCCCGGAAGTCCTGCGTGAGCTTCACCGGCTCATAGACCACTTCCTTGCGGTCTTCGTCGAAATGCACTTCCACGTAGCCGGTCAGCGGAAAGTCCTTGCGGAGCGGATGGCCTTCGAAACCGTAATCCGTGAGTATCCGACGGTGATCAGCCAATCCGGCAAACAGCACGCCAAACAGATCCCAGCATTCGCGCTCCCACCAGGTGGCGCACGGCCAGATGTTGGAGACCGACGGCACAGGCGTCGTCTCGTCGGTGGTCACGATCACCCGGACCCGGTGGTTCAAGGAGACGCTGAGCAGGTTGTAGACGACGTCGAACCGCTCGGCCCGCTGGGGGAAATCCACCCCACACAGGTCGACAAGCTGCTCGCACAGGAAACGCGGGTCGTCGCGCAGCAGCGTCATCACACCCAGCAGCTCGTCGCGCGCCACATGCGCCACCAGCTCGCCGCCTTCAACGCCCGCACGCGACACGCCGGCCACGCTCGTGCTGATCGACAGCGCCAGCGCGGAGACGCTGGAAGCGACAGGAACAACCGCCTCAGCCACGCAGAATGGTCCCTGTCCGGCGTATCTTCTTCTGCAGCTGCATGATGCCATAGACTAGCGCTTCAGCCGTCGGCGGGCATCCTGGAACGTAGACGTCGACAGGCACGATCCTGTCGCAGCCGCGCACGACCGAATACGAATAATGGTAATACCCGCCGCCATTCGCACAGCTTCCCATGCTGATCACCCAGCGCGGCTCCGGCATCTGGTCGTACACGCGGCGCAAAGCCGGCGCCATCTTGTTGGTCAGCGTGCCGGCCACGATCATCACGTCGCTCTGTCGCGGTGACCCGCGCGGAAAAATGCCGAAGCGGTCGAGATCGTAGCGCGGCATGTAGGCGTGGATCATCTCCACCGCGCAGCATGCGAGCCCGAACGTCATCGGCCACAGGCTGCCCGTGCGGCCCCAGTTGATGAGCTTGTCCAGGTTGGCGACCACAAAGCCCTTGTCGGTGATCTCACCCGTAATCCCGCGCACCACCGCGTCCTGCGCCTCGCCTGGCGGCAGCGCATCGCGGTTCCAGGCGATCTGCTCGCCAGTCGCCAAATCGGTTGCGGTCACACTCATCTAGGCTACTCCCACTCCAGCGCGCCTCGGCGCCACTCGTAGATGAAGCCGACGGTGAGAACGGCAAGGAACCCTATCATCGACCAGAAACCCAGCATCCCGATATGCGCAAGGCTGATCGCCCAAGGGAACAGGAACGCCACCTCAAGGTCGAAAATGATGAACAGAATGGCCACCAGGTAGAACCGAACATCGAATCGGCGGCGCGCATCGTCGAACGGCTCAAAGCCGCATTCATAGGCGGACAGCTTTTCCGCATAGGGCTTCTGCTTGGCGGAAAGCAGCGAGCCGCCAATCATGGCGGAGGCGATAGCGACCGCAATGCCCAGGAAGACGAGGATTGGGAAGTAGTTGGCTAGGATCGGCTGCATGGAATTCCCGACAGCATAAGGCGGCACTGCGCCGCAACATGGGGACACTAGACTGGTGTGATAGGCTAGCCAAGCAAGCAGTCCTTTTTTGAAAAAAAGGACCAAAAAACTTTTACTTCCCCGCCTGCATGAGGGTGCCGGCAATCCTGCAACCACGGGGCTTGCAGAACCTGCGCGCCGTCATGCCAGCGTGGGGGATGAAGTTTTCGCTTCTTTTTCCAAAAAAGAAGGCTTTGCTACTCTTGAACGCTTGGCGCGAGTGACGGGGCTCGAACCCGCGACCTCCGGCGTGACAGGCCGGCGCTCTAACCAACTGAGCTACACCCGCGTTCTGCAAGCAGGCGCCGCTTCTACGGGGGCCGGTGGCGGGCGTCAACCATGCGCCGCCAAGCCGTCCCATCGAGGGCGAAGACCACGAAGTCTGCCAAGCGGCGGCGTTAATTGTGGGGCGCGGCCGGACGATAGCCGGAACTGTCCGACACTGGAGACGCCCCAATCGTGAAACTAAGTAATCTTCTCATATCGGGCGCCGTGCTGGCAGCCGCTCCGGCGTTCGCCCAGACGACAGCGACCGCGCAGAAGCAGGTGCTGCTCCAGGCAGACCACAGCTGGAACGGCGCCGCCTATACCAGCTACCCCGCCGGCACCCCGCAGCTCACCATGTTGAAGCTGACTATCGCAGCCAATACAGCCCTGCCCTGGCACACCCATCCGTTTCCCAACGCCGGCTATGTCCTGTCTGGCGAACTGACCCTGCACGACCGCCAAAGCGGCAAGAGCCACACCTACCACGCCGGCGAAGCGTTCGCCGAAACGGTGGATGACGCTCACCGCGGTGGTCAGCGGCGACAAGGCAGTGGTTCTGCTTCTCACTTATGCGGGGATCAGCGGCAAGCTGACCTCCATACCCGTTAAGGGCGAGAGGGCGGAATATTGAGGCTGGTGGGCGGTGACGGGATCGAACCGCCGGCCAACTCGGTGTAAACGAGCCGCTCTACCTCTGAGCTAACCGCCCTGTTGGCCTGTGCTAGCCCAGCAGACGTCCGGGATCAAACCGCCGTATCGGTGACCAGCTCACGCAGGACCTTGCCGGCTCGGAAACGGACTGACTTGCTTTCGGGGATGTCGATTTCCGCGCCGGAGCGAGGGTCCCGGCCCTTGCCGGCCTTGCGCTCGCTGACCTGGAACGCGCCAAAGCCTATGAGGCGCACTTCCTTGCCTTCCTTCAACGCACTGCTAGTACACTCGATGATCGCAAGGACGGCAGCGGCCGCCTTTGCCCGCGGCAGCCCTGTCTTTTCGGCCACTTGTGTCACAAGTTCCTGCCTGTTGAAGATCTTGGCCTCTTTCAGGCTGGTTGGCTCGGCAGCAGCCTGACCGGTTTGCGCATCGCTCATCGTCATATCCCTACCCAGGCAGTCGACACCCGTCTCCAGAAACCCTACGGGCAGCGCCAATATCTGGTCAAGAAAAAGCCCGGAAATCCGCCATTTCTGACGTTCTTTCCGGGCTTTGAGCTTAGTGCGGCAGGGAAGCCGCCGTGGCCTCGCCACCAACAGCCGCGATCGGCTCCGGCGGCTCCTCCCACTCGATCGCCTCCGGTCGGCGCACCAGCGCCTGCCCGATCACGTCGTCCGCGTGGCTGACCGGTATCAGGGTCAGCGCGCGCTTAACATTGTCCGGTATGTCGGCCAGGTCCTTCTCGTTGTCCTTCGGGAAGAACACCGTGGTGATCCCGGCGCGCAACGCCGCCAGCAGCTTCTCCTTCAGGCCGCCAATCGGCAGCACGCGGCCGCGCAGCGTGATCTCGCCGGTCATCGCCACGTCCCGCCTGATCGGTATGCCGGTCAGCACGGAGACGATGGAGGTGGCCATCGCCACGCCGGCTGACGGGCCGTCCTTCGGGGTGGCGCCTTCCGGCACGTGCACGTGGATGTCCCGCTTCTCGAACACCGTAGGCTTGATGCCGAAGCTGATCGACTTGCTTCGCACGTAGGAGAGAGCGGCCGTCACGCTTTCCTGCATCACGTCGCCCAGCTTGCCTGTGTGCTGGATCTTGCCGCGACCGGGCACCACCACCGACTCTATGGTAAGAATCTCGCCGCCCACCTCAGTCCAGGCCAGGCCGGTGACCACGCCCACCATGTCCTCGCTCTCGGTCTCGCCGTAGCGGAAGCGGCGTATGCCGGCATAGGTCTCCAGGTTCTTCACCGTGATCGCGACCTTCTTGGTCTTCTTGGTCACGATCTCCTTGACCGACTTACGGGCCAGGTTGGCCAGCTCGCGCTCCAGGTTACGCACGCCGGCCTCACGCGTGTAGGTGCGAATTAGGTCGCGCAGCGCATCATCGGTGATCGACCACTCGTCCGGCTTCAGCCCATGCGCCTCGCTCTGCTTGGCGATCAGATGCCGCTTGGCAATCTGCAGCTTCTCGTCCTCGGTGTAGCCGGAGATGCGGATGATCTCCATGCGATCCAGCAACGGCTGGGGCATGTTCAGGCTGTTCGCGGTCGTGACGAACATCACGTCGGACAGATCGTAGTCCACTTCGAGGTAATGATCCGCGAAGGTGGCGTTCTGCTCGGGGTCTAGCACCTCTAGCAACGCGCTCGTGGGGTCGCCGCGCCAGTCCTGGCCCAGCTTCTCGATCTCGTCGAGCAGGAAGAGCGGGTTGCTGGTCTTGGCCTTCTTCATGCCCTGGATCACCTTGCCGGGCATCGAGCCGATATAGGTGCGCCTGTGGCCTCGTATCTCGGCCTCGTCCCGCACGCCGCCCAACGACATGCGCACGAAGCTACGCCCTGTGGCGTTCGCGATCGACTTGCCGAGCGATGTCTTGCCCACGCCGGGCGGCCCAACCAGGCAGAGTATCGGCCCGCGCACCTTTGGGCTACGGGCCTGCACGGCCAGGTACTCAAGTATACGCTCCTTGACCTTCTCCAGCCCGAAATGGTCGGCGTCGAGCACCTTTTCGGCCTCGATCACGTCATTGCGGACCTTGCTGCGCTTCTTCCACGGAATGCTCAGCATCCAGTCGAGGTAATTGCGCACCACAGTGGCTTCCGCACTCATCGGGCTCATCGTGCGCAGCTTCTTCAGCTCCGCCATGCACTTCTCGCGCGCTTCCTTGGAGAGCCGCGTCTTCTTTATCTTGTCCTCGAGTTCGGCCGTCTCGTCCTTGCCGTCCTCGCCCTCCCCCAGCTCCTTCTGGATCGCCTTGAGCTGTTCGTTCAGGTAGTACTCGCGCTGAGTCTTCTCCATCTGCCGCTTCACGCGGTTGCGTATGCGTTTCTCCACCTGGAGCACGCCGATCTCGGATTCCATGTGCCCGAACACCCGCTCCAACCGCTCGCCTATGCGCGTGGTCTCAAGCAGTTCCTGCTTTTCGCTGATCTTCAGGTTCAGGTGGCTGGCAATCGTGTCCGCCAGCTTGGACGGCTCCTCGATCTGGTTCAGCGAAACCAGAACCTCCGGCGCAATCTTCTTGTTCAGCTTGATGTATTGCTCGAACTGGCCGACCACGGTTCGACCAAGCGCCTCAAGCTCCTTGGCCTCGCTCTCCTGATCCGGCAGGTCTTCGACGACTGCCTCGAAATAGGCCTCGGTCTCCTTAAACGCAGAGAGCTTGGCGCGGCGACCGCCTTCCACCAGCACCTTCACGGTGCCGTCCGGCAGCTTCAGGAGTTGCAGGATCGTGGAGACGGTGCCGACGCGATAGATGTCGTCGGCGGACGGATCATCCTGGGCGGCGTTCTTTTGGGCGACGAGCAGGATCTGCTTGTCTTCCTTCATGACGGCTTCCAGCGCGCGGACGGATTTCTCGCGGCCGACGAACAACGGCACGATCATGTGCGGGAACACGACGATGTCGCGCAGCGGCAGGACGGCCATGGTGTCGCCAGCGGGCGGGGTGGGCTGGGGGGCGACGGACTTCTTGGCGGGCATTTTGAGTGGACCTCCTTAAAGGACAGTCTGGAGCGCGATTCGCCCTTAGTTTGGCACGATGGGGCTCCAAGGGAAGCAAAGGCAAAGGGGCTCTGCCCCTTTGATCCCCGCTGGGGCCTTGGCCCCAGACCCCCGGGCTACGCCCTGGAAGCGGCGAAGCCGGGGGTCTGGGGCCAAGGCCCCAGCGGGGTCCAGGGGCAGAGCCCTTGGCCTTGCCTTCTTAGATGTTGACCTGGTCTCGGGTTTACTAGCCCGCCCCCTCAGCCCGCTTCTCCGAGCGTTCCTTGGAATACGTCAGAAGCGGATTTGCCCGCCCTTCCGCCACTTCGCGATTGATGACCACCTCGTCCACGTTATCCATCCCTGGCAGGTCGAACATCGTGCCAAGCAGGATAGACTCCATGATGGACCGCAGCCCGCGCGCTCCGGTGCGCCGCGCAATCGCGCGGGTGGAGACCGATTTCAGCGCGTCATCCGTGAAGCTGAGCTTGATCCCTTCCATCTCGAACAACCGGCCATACTGCTTGACCAGCGCGTTCTTCGGCTTGGTCAGGATTTCCATAAGCGCCGCCTCGTCCAGGTCCTCCAGCGTTGCTACTACCGGCAAACGCCCGATGAACTCAGGAATCAGGCCAAAGCGAAGCAAGTCTTCGGGCTCCACGTCGCGCAGAATGGCACCGGTGCGCCGCTCGTCAGGGTCACGCACCTCGGCGCCGTAGCCGATGCCCGAACCCTTGCCGCGAGCGCCGATGATCTTCTCCAGACCGGCAAATGCGCCGCCGCAGATGAACAGGATGTTCGTCGTGTCCACCTGCAGGAACTCCTGCTGCGGGTGCTTGCGGCCGCCCTGCGGTGGCACGGAAGCCACGGTGCCTTCCATAATCTTCAGCAGCGCCTGCTGCACACCCTCGCCGCTGACGTCGCGCGTGATGCTCGGGTTGTCCGATTTGCGGCTGATCTTATCGACCTCGTCGATATAGACGATGCCGCGCTGCGCCCGCTCCACGTTGTAATCGGCCGCCTGCAGCAGCTTGAGGATGATGTTCTCCACATCCTCGCCCACGTAGCCGGCCTCGGTCAGCGTGGTGGCGTCCGCCATGGTGAAGGGCACGTCCAGGATGCGCGCCAGGGTCTGAGCCAGCAGCGTCTTGCCCGAGCCGGTTGGGCCCACCAGGAGGATGTTGGACTTGGCAATCTCGATGTCGTTGTTCTTCTGGGCGTGCGCCAACCGCTTGTAGTGGTTATGAACCGCGACGCTCAGCACCTTCTTGGCGTGGCTCTGGCCGATGACGTAATCGTCCAGCACGCGGCAGATCTCTCGCGGCGTGGGCACGCCGTCGCGCGCCTTTACGAGGTGCGTCTTGTGCTCCTCGCGAATGATGTCCATGCACAGCTCAACGCATTCGTCACAGATGAAGACGGTCGGGCCGGCGATGAGCTTGCGCACCTCGTGCTGGGACTTGCCGCAGAACGAGCAGTACAGGGTGTTCTTGGTATCGCCCGACTTGCTCATGATGTCTTGCTCATAGGGTCTCCCGCCCCAGGCTGACCTGGAGCCACATTCTCAGGATACTACGCGCCACCTTTCTGAATCGACAAGGCGGGACGGGTCGGTGAGGGTTTGCAGGATACGCGCTCGTTCGTCTGACGGATGCGAAGGAAGCAAGCAGTCCTTTTCGGACAAAGGACCAAAAACTTCTGCTTCCTCGCCTGGACCGCTGCCCTGCTTCGTTCTGCCAGTGCGGGCTAGGCAGAACCAGCCAAGGCCTTACTGCCAGCGAAGGAGCAAAAGTTTTTTGCTTCTTTTTTTCAAAAAAGAAGGTCTTTCTTTCTACACCTTAATCGCGTCGTCGATCAGCGCCTGGGGCCGGTTCTCGACCACATGGTCCACCAGCCCGAACGCCCGGGCCTCTTCAGCGGACATGTAGCTGTCGCGCTCAAGCTTGGCCTCGATTGCCTCGATCGCCTGGCCGGTATGGCGGTGGTAGATCTCGTTCAGCCGGTGACGCAGGTGCAGGATTTCCCGCGCCTGGATTTCGATGTCCGCCGCCTGACCCTGCGCGCCGCCACTCGGCTGGTGCACCATGACCCGGCTGTTCGGCAGAGCATACCGCTTGTCCTTGGCGCCGGCGCATAGCAGCAACGAACCCATGGAGGCCGCCTGGCCGATGCACACGGTGCTGACCGGGCAGCGTATGTACTGCATGGTGTCGTAGATCGCGAGGCCGGCCGAGACCACGCCGCCCGGGCTGTTGATGTAGAAGAAGATGTCCTTGGCCGGGTTCTCACTCTCCAGGAACAGCAACTGCGCACAGATCAGCGCGGACATCTGGTCGAACACCGGTCCGGTCAGGAAGATGATCCGCTCCTTCAGCAGGCGCGAATAAATGTCGTAAGCCCGTTCTCCACGCGCCGTCTGCTCGACCACCATGGGGACGAGCGCCTGGCTGTAGATCTCGACGGGATCGGCGTTCCGAAAAGACTCGGCCCTCATACGCACTCCTCATGAACCGGGAAATTGGCTTGCGGAGAACACCGGCAAGCCCAGGCGCTATGACATAGGCCGCTGGACGGCCGCTTCCAGGTGCGACGCATTGGACAGGGCACCGCCGGCAGTTCAGGCCGCCTCTTCGGAGCCGCCGCCAGGCACATGATCCGGTGTCTCGGACGGCTTGCGGGTTCCATCCTCGCCGGCCAGCTCGGGCTCGGACGGCGCCTGTGTGCCCTCCTGAAAGCCTTGCGAGATCTGCACCGCCTCAGGCGCATCATCAGGCGAAGCATCCTCGTCGGCCAGCTCCGGCTCCTCGTCCGCGCCCTGGGCGGACGGTTCGAACGTCACGCGCGGCGTTGCCACCTCGCTCGCCGGCGGCAGGTTCAGCTCCTCGGGGCTGACGATGCGGTCCTCCACCGAGGCCATCTCCAGAATGTAGTCCACCACCTTATCCTCGAAGAGCGGCCCGCGCAGCTGTTCGATCGCCGCCGGCGTCTTGCGGAAGAACTCGATCACCTGCATTTCCTGGCCCGGGTAGCGAGAGGCTTCCTGGCGCAAAGCCTGTGTCAGCTCGGCCTGGTTCACCTGCACCCCGGCTTTTGTGCCGATCTCGGACAGCAGCAGCCCCAGACGCACGCGCCGATCGGCAATGGCGCGGTATTCCCCGCGCAGCGTCTCTGGGTCCTTGCCGCGGTCCTCGTCGTCGATCTGGCCGGCGGCCGTATCCTGCTCCACGCGCTGCCAGATCGCGCCGAACTCGGCATCCACCAGGTTCTGCGGCGCCGGGAACGCCGCCTGGTCGGCCAGCACGTCCAGCAGCTCGCGCTTGATACGAAGGCGGCTCATCTGGTCCAGCTCACGCTGCATCTGCGCCGTCACCGTCTCGCGCAGCTTGTCCAAAGACTCGAAGCCGAGCTTGGTCGCCAGAGCATCGTCGATCGCTGTCTCGCCGTAGCGGCCAAGCGCCTTGGCCGTCATCTTGAACACGGCCGCTTTCCCGGCCAACGCCTCGGCGTGATACTCAGCCGGGAACGTCACATCCACGTCCCGCTCCTCGCCCACCTTCACGCCGACAAGCCCCTCGGAGAAGCCGGGGATGAACCCCTGCCCGCCAATCTCCACCTTGGTGTCCTGTCCTGCGCCGCCCTCGAACGGCACGCCATCGACCGAACCCAGGAAATCCACGGTGACCACGTCGCCCGTCTCTGCGGCGCGATTTTCTTCTATTGGCGTAAGCTCGCGCTGCTGGCCCGCCAAGCGCTCCAGCGTCTTCTCGATCACCTCAGGCGCCACTTCGGATCGCAGCCGGGTAAGCTTCAGCGCCGCCAGGTCAGGCGGCGTGATCTCCGGCAGCAGCTCCATCTCCATGCTGAACGCCAGGTCCGGCACCGACGCAGCCTTGATGTCCGGCTCGCCCATCAACGCAATCCGCGGCTGCCCGGCCGGACGCAGCCCACGCTCCTCCACCACCAGATCGGCGGCCGTGTTCAAAGAATCCTGCATCACCTCGGCGGTGATCGACGCACCGTAGCGCTGGCGCACCAGGTTCACCGGAACCTTGCCCGGACGGAAGCCCGGCAGTTTCATCGTGCGGCTTACCTCGGCCAGCTTGGCGCGAACCTTGCCCTCGATTTCGGCACCCGGGACAACCACGGAAAAAGCGCGCTTCAATCCGTCGGAAAGCGTCTCGGTAACCTGCATTGGGGTAACAATCCTAAAGACCATAGTGACGACAAGGGGGAGCAAGGCCGGCTGGTGCGGGCGGAGGGACTTGAACCCCCACAGCTTACGCCACCAGAACCTAAATCTGGCGTGTCTACCAATTTCACCACGCCCGCCGGCCGCGAAGCGGACGGGTTAGCGCAGGTGGTTGGGGGTGGCAAGGTAAGGCAAGGTTAAGGCCAGGGGCTCTGCCCCTGGACTCCGCCAAGGACAGTCGTCCTTGGAACCTGTTTTGCTTCGCGGCGTGGGGCGAAGCCCGGGGTCTGGGGCCGACTGGCCCCAGCGGGGTCCAGGGGCAGCGCCCCTGGCCTTGCCCTCACTTCTCACCCACCAACCCCCGCGCAAACTCGCCCGGTACGAACGGCCGCAGGTCGGTAGCCTGTTCGCCGACGCCTACGGCGTGAATCGGCAAGCCATATTCCTCGGCCAGCGCCACCACGATGCCGCCGCGCGCGCTGCCGTCCAGCTTGGTGACGATCAGGCCGGTGATGGCGACCATCTCCTTGAACACCTTGACCTGCTGGATGGCGTTCTGGCCGGTGGTTGCGTCCAGCACGAGCAGGATGGAATGCGGCGCCGTCTCGTCCTGCTTCTTCAGCACACGGATGATCTTCTGCAGCTCTTCCATCAGCGCGGTTTTGTTGTGCAGCCGGCCGGCGGTGTCGATCAGCAGCACATCGGCTTTCTCGGCGCGGGCGCGGGTGAGCGCGTCGTAGGCAAGGCCGGCGGCGTCCGCGTTCGGCGGCGCGGTGACCACGGGGGCGCCGGTGCGCTCGCCCCATATCTGGAGCTGTTCGACGGCGGCGGCGCGGAAGGTGTCGCCGGCCGCGAGCACGGGGCGGCGGCCTTCGGTTTTGTACTGCAAAGCGAGCTTGCCGATCGTAGTGGTCTTGCCGGTGCCGTTGACGCCGACCATCAGCACCACGTGCGGCCGGTGCTTCGGGTCCAGCACCAGAGGCTGGGCGACCGGCGCCAGGATGGCGGCTATCTCCTCCGCGAGTGCGGCACGCACTTCCACGTCGGTGACTTCCCGGCCGAACCGGCTGGAGCGGAAGCTGCGTATGATGCGCCGCGCCACGGCCGGGCCGAGGTCGGCCGAGACGAGCACGTCCTCGAGTTCCTCCAGCGCCTCGTCGTCCAGCTTGCGGCGTATGAAGCCTGCGCCCAGGCCCTCGCTCAGCTTCTGCGTACTGCGCGAAAGCCCTTCCTTTAGGCGGGAGAAAAAGCCGAGCGCCACTGCTCAGGCCGCCCGGGCGAGCTGACTGCCGGGTTTTGCCGCGACCAGGCCGTCCGCATCCGCGGACGCGACCAGGACGCGGTGCAGGCTGGCATGTGGCCAGCTACCAGGCAGGCGAATAGGCGCGAAATGCTCGGTGTGTCCGCAGGCCGCATCGGCACCCGCCCGTTCGACAACCACCTGCGCGGTCGATCCGACCAGGCTCGCGTGGAACGCCTGCGCAGCGGCCGAACCCGCCGCGCGAAGCAGCGCCGCACGGGTACGCCGTATCGCGTGTGGCACCTGGGGCATGCGGGCGGCCGGCGTGCCGGGCCGCTCGCTGTAGGGAAACACGTGCAGGTACGGGATTGCTGCGCGCTGCACGAAGCCGAGCGTCTCCTCGAACAGCGCTTCCGTCTCGGTCGGGAAGCCCGCGATAAAGTCGGCGCCGATCGCGATACCAGGACGAAGCGCGCGCGCGCGCGCGATCGTCTTTGCTGCATCTTCAACCAGATGGCGCCGCTTCATCCGCTTGAGAATGAGGTCCGACCCGGCCTGCAAGGAGAGATGCAGATGCGGCATCAGGCGCGGTTCGCCTGCGATCAGCGACCACAGATCATCATCCAGGGCAGCCGGATCGAGCGAGGACAAGCGGAGCCGTGGCAGTTCCGGCACCGCTGCCAGCAGCCGCCGCACCATCTGGCCAAGGCTCGGATGGGACGGCAGGCCGACGCCGTAGCTGGTCAGATCCACGCCGGTCAGCACAATTTCGAAGATGCCGCCCCGCACTAATGTGCGTACCTGCTCGGTGATCGCGCCCATCGCCACGCTGCGGTTGGCTCCCCGGCCGAACGGGATGATGCAGAACGTGCAACGATGGTCACAGCCTTGCTGAACGGCCACGAAGGCCCGCGCCCGGCCGCCAAACCCGGTGATCGGCGTGGCCGCGCGTGCTGCATCCACACGCTGCTGCACCGGCCCTGCCGCGCTGGCCCAGTTCGCCGCGTGCAGCTTCTCCTCATTGCCGAGTACCCGGGTGACGCCGGGCAATGCGGCCCAGCGTGCCGGATCGATCTGCGCCGCACAGCCGGTGACCACGATCGGCCGGCCGGGTTGCGCGCGATGCGCCCGCGCGATCGCCTGGCGCGCGTCGCGCTCGGCCTGCAGGGTGACCGCGCAGGTGTTCACCACCAGTGTGTCCGGCAAATGCGCCGTATGCTGGCGTATCACCTCGCTCTCGTAGCCATTCAACCGGCAGCCGTAAGTCAGGATCGTGGCGCTCATGCCGGGTAGGTAGTCAGATCGACGCTCCCGTGGAAGGCCACCGCTGCCGGACCGCTCATCAGCACGTGCCCGTCCGCCGCCCGCCAGTCGATCTGCAGCGTGCCGCCGTCCAGCACCAGTGCGGCACGCCGGCCGGTCAGGCCACGGCGATGCGCGGCCACCAGCGCCGCGCAGGCGCCGGAGCCGCAGGCGCGGGTCAGCCCCGCGCCGCGTTCCCACACGCGCAGGCGTATCCTGTCCGGCGCCTCCACAACCGCGAAGCCGATGTTCGCCCGGTCCGGAAACACCGGGTGGTGCTCGAGCACGGGGCCGGCGACGCCCGGATCCATTTCGGCCAGATCGGCCAGGAACAACGTCGCATGCGGGTTGCCCATCGACGTAGCCACCGGATCGCCCGGTAGCGGCAGATGCAAGGTGTCGGCTTGCGCCGCGAGCGGGATCTCCTGCCAGGTCATCCCCGGCGGGCCCATGTCCACCTCAACACTGCCGTCCAGCTGCCGTGTTGCCTGCAGCAGCCCGGCCGATGTCTCGATTGACATTGTCTCCCGCCCGGTCTCGGCGCACAGCAGGCTGGCCACGCATCTGGTGGCGTTGCCACAGGCGCCGGCAGTGGAGCCGTCCGGGTTGAAGATACGCATGACCACCTCGGCCGGTGCGCATGCTGGCTCCAGCACGATGAGCTGATCCCAGCCGATCCCTGTCTGGCGGTCGGCCAAAGCGCGCAGCCGCGCGGGGCTGAAAGCCAGCTTTGCCTGCCTGCCATCGAATACGGCGAAATCGTTGCCGGCTCCGTGCATTTTTATGAACGCGGTTGGCAGGAAAGAAGCCTTCTTCGGAAGCAAGGAGCAAAAAATCTTGCTTCCCCGCATTTCAAGCGTGCGTGTCTATCCGGGAATGCGCGAACGCTGCAAATGCGGAGAGGAAAAGTTTTTTGGTTCTTATTTTGAAAAAAGAACTGCTTGCTTTCTCCTAACAGTCAACGCCGGTGAAGTCATTGCGACGATGGCACGTTGTTGAACACGATGGTCCAGCTCTCTTCGCTGGCAACCGCCCGTCCGCCCGAAATGACCGGACGGAAGCGCACCCGGCCGGAATCAAGCCAGGACTGCGCGGCCTTGCCGAACGCGCTGCCGCCAACCGCTTTGAGGACGCGGCAAAGTTCTGGCGCACCGTCCTCCTCGATCGTGCATTGGACCGTGACCGCGCCGGGTCGGCTTTCGTCATAGGAAGCCGGGAAGACCGGCGCGCCACCGGCGACCACGCGGGTGGAGAACGCCCGTTCGGTCGCTTCATGCGGCGGCGCTGCTATGACCTGGCGGGCGATGATCGGCCGCACGGGCAGGTCGATCGCCGGCGCTGTTCGGGTAGCGGGTTCGGGCTGTGCAGCGGCAATTTCCGTTTTAGCTGCGGCCTCAGCCTCGGCCTTGGCCGCTTCCTGCTGCTTGCGTTTCGCTTCGGCCAGCACGGGGGCCGGCTCCTCGATGGAAAGCGTCCAGCTGCGCGAAGCTGCAAGGGGACGGCCGTGCAGGATGATGGGCTTAAAGCGGACATGGCCATGCGCAAGCCATGCAAGCGTGGCCGTGGCAAAGGCCGGCCCGCCTTTGCCGGACACCGCATGACAGCCTGAGGGAGACCCGTCGGTGGCGATCAGGCAATTGACGTTCACCCGGCCGGACCGCCCGTCGGCGACCAGTTCCGCGGGGTAGGCCGGGCTGCCGCCCTGGGTGGGCACAGGTGAAAAACTCTGGTCCGGCAAGGGCGGCGGCAACGGGGCCGCGGCGGCGATCGCGATGGGCGCGCTCACCGGTGGTGCTTTTGCCGGTTGTGTGGCGGCCGGGGGTGGTAGCGCAGCCATTTTCGACGCGAAGACAGGGTTCACCGCGACAGGCAAGGCCGGGCCAGGTGCCGTGCTGGCCACCGTCTTGCTGACCGGCGACGCCACGTTTGCTACAATGACGGCAGGCGCGCTGCTTTGCGCAGGCGGGATAGCTGGCCGCGCGTCGGCCGGCCTGGACGCTGGCGCTCCCGTCGCAACAGCAACGGGAGCAGGCAGGGCGGCCTGGATTGGCGGAGACGGCGCCGCGGTCATGGTTGCGGGCGCCGGGCTTGGAGCGGCTGCCGCCAGCTGCACGGGCGGTGCTGAGGGCGGTGCCGGAACCGAAATCACCGTGGGGCTTCCGCTCGCCATCTGCGGCGCGAGCGCCACCCTGCTTTCACCAAGCTCCCGGCCCAGGAAGACTGCGCCGCCAAGCACCAGCAACCCCGCTCCCACCAGCGCCAGGGGCACCGCTGCGGGCATTCGCTGCGCGGACACCGCTTCGGTGGACTGCACGGGCGGCACCAGGCCACGGGCGCATTCGGGACAGACGAAAGGCGAGCCCAACGGCACTGTCATCGTGCGGCCCGACCGCGCAACCTCGCAAGTGGTTGTCTGGGTGCAGATACCGGGTGTCTCAGCCATAATACTCAGCATCTCCTGCGAAGCGCATCAACCGGGAAAGATGGATACATAAAGACCGGAATTATTACAGGACTGATGTGATCGTGCGACAGTTTTGCGGGTTACCGATACGATGGACGTAACGTTTGCGGAATGTGTGGTACAGCCGCACCTATTCGGCGGGCATCTCGCACCGGACTCACTGCCCCACCGGCTTTGTGGGCAGGGACGAGCCGCTGAAATCTTCCAGCACCACGCGCCAACGATGGGCAAGGCTGGCCGGCACGCCGCCCCGCAAGCTTGGTCCGTAATGAACGGCCAGATTGTGCAGCCAAATAATGGCGGCGGCGGAAAACGGGTCGGCGCCGCGTATGTCGGTCACCCGACAGGTGGGGCGCGCCGATCCCGCATCGACCAGGCAGTCCAAGGTCACTTGGCCGAATCGCGACTCGCCAGGCAGATGCGGCGCCGGCTTGCTGATGTCGACCGAGGGCAGGCGCGCCGGGTAGGCGCGTTCGGCGACGAAGATTGGCGCAGCGCCGCCCAACGCGGATGCAGGCGCTTCCGGCGGCGGCGCCAGACCAAGCGCCGCTTTCGCCTCGTGCAGGTTCGCGCCGATATTGGCGGTGGCGGCAGTCACCGCAGGGCCGGCGAAGGTGCGCACTCTTCCCGCGGCGTAGCCGGCAGCCAGGGATACGGTCACAGCGGCCGCCAGGACAGCAAGACGCAGCAGGGGCAACACGACCGGCTGGCCTGTGAGGGATTTTCGCCTTGGCGCGCGAAGCGGGCCGGCGCACTCCGGACAGACGAAAGGCTGGCTGAGCGGCACCTTGAGCAGCATGCGCTGCATGCCGATCGAGCAGTAATCGAGGTTGCTGCAACGACCAGGGGTCGTCTCACGATCCAGCCGGCGGCGTGGCCGGTCGCTTGGGCTAGCGCTCGGGGCGGTCATCGTCGCTGTCTGAAAAATGGTCACACACTGGAACATAATACATCATTTTATACCATACATGCGCGGCGCGTAACAAAATAATCCAGGCGTATGCGGCTCGCCCCACAAAGGCGGTGACGGCCAACGCGCGCTTGCACCTTGTAGCTACCGACGCTACAACCCCGCCCCTGTTCGCGCGTCCGGGCCTGTATGGGCATGCCCGGCCGCGACGCTCGTGTACGGCGCCCATCCGCGGCCGCCTATCGGCACGGGGCCTACCTATAAGGAGTCCCGAAATGCCCAAGATGAAGACGAAGTCTTCGGTCAAGAAGCGCTTCAAGATCACCGCCACCGGCAAGGTGCTGGCCGGCCCAGGCAAGAAGCGGCACAACCTGTCCGCCCGTCCGCAAAAGGCCATACGCAGCAACCGCGGCAGCCAGACCCTCACCCACGCAGACGGCATCACCGTCAAGCAGTGGGCTCCCTACGGTCTGCGGTAAGGAGCGCATAGATGGCACGTGTCAAACGGGGCGTAACCGCCCACGCCCGTCACAAGAAGGTCCTCAAGCAGAGCAAGGGCTTCTTCGGCCGGTCCTCGACCAACTACCGTATCGCGTTGGAGCGGCTCGAAAAGAGCCTGCAATATGCCTATCGCGACCGCCGGGTTAAGAAGCGCGAGTTCCGCGCGCTGTGGATCCAGCGCATCAACGCTGCGGTTCGCGAGCACGGCATCACTTACAGCCGCTTCATCCACGGCCTGAACCAGACCGGCATCGAGATGGACCGCAAGGT
>CAXTVW010000029.1:17468-29358 GCA_964247675.1 uncultured Acetobacteraceae bacterium | reverse complement strand
TCAGCAGTTCGGTCGGCACGGCCTCTCGCGGCAGGTCGTGCGCGCGGATCAGCCGGGCAGCCTCACCACCATCGACGGCCTTGCTGAGCATGATCACCGCCCGGACCAGCGACGGCAAAGCGTCGACGGCTGTGCCACGGCACACCCAGTCGAGCAGCGCCATACGGTCTGGCTCGGCTGTTTCTGGGTGCGCCAGCCGCAGCAGGTCGCGATGCGACCAGCCGTCCCGCTGGCGATACTTCACCAGCTGGTAGGCCAGCCGATCGACCGGCTGCGCCAGGTACCAGGCCCCGACCGCGCGACGCAGCGCCCTGCCCCAACCCCGCGTGCCCTGCACGAAGAAAGCGAACTGGAACAGGTGCGTCCCTGTGCGGGCAACCTGCGGCAGCGCCGCCAGAGCGGCTCGCCGGGTTGCCAGATCCTCGGCGGACGCCGCCAGAGCGAGGGCGAACAGCGCCGGATCGTTCTTCGGCGCCCGGCCGGCCACGCTAATGGCCACGATGCGATCGACGGCGCGCGCGCCATCCGCCTGGATGGCGCGCAGCACGGCAGTCGCGTTATCCCGCGTGAGGACCCGCTCGCCTGCATAGTAGCTGCCGCCCTCTGAGCCGAGCACCAGGAAGCGGTCCAGCCGCGTCCAGTCATCGATCGCGAAAGCGTAACCGCCAGCCGCGTTCGGCACGGTGTTGTGTATCGGCAAGCTCTGCGGCGTGATCGCAGGTGCCGCGCGAGAAAAGATGTTCAGGTAGTTCTTCATGGCCCGCCTCGGATGTTCGAAAATCCGGCGGGCATGTGTGTGTCGAGGGGTTGCTACGGCGCCTTGTGAGCGCTGTGAGGATTCGAACCCCTAGCAGACCTGATAACCCTCAACGTCCGGCCCGCCGGCGTGATGTTCTGGATGATGTTCATGCCCAAATGAGCCCCATGGGTCGCGGTAGCCGCGACCGGCATTTGGGCTGCGTCTCGGGCCGACTGAAAGCGCAATGCTTTTGTCGGTTTAGGGTTGATCGTTCCAAGCACTGCCTCCTTTCCATCCGTTGTCAGCCAGGCGGTCATGTGATCGCCGACGATACTGCTCTACCAACTGAGCTACGAAGCCTTACGGCCCCTGCGAGACTCGAACCCGCGACACGATAACCATCGAACTCCGGCCCACCTGGGCTTACGCACGCTGGCGCGGACATGTGTGGCAGAGGGTGTGCCTTCCCGTTCGGGACGCACGCTTCCCGGCGTGCAACGGCAGTGTGGGGATAACCCTCGGCATCCGGCCCGCGCCGAAACTCGTAATCGACGGGCATGTAAGCCTGGTCTGGGGTGGTATCTTCACAGGATAACCCAGACCCATTCCGGCCCGTCGAGCCGGGATATGCCCTGGATCGTTTCAGGTAGTCAACCGCAAACTTCATATTTCTTCAAGTTTGGGCTACACCGTGGCGCCATGATCAACACCGCCCAGATACGCGCGGCCCGCGGTCTGCTGAAATGGACGCAGGCCACACTGGCCAGCCGCGCCGCCCTCTCGACCGTCACCCTGAACATGATCGAGAACGACACCGTGCGTCCGCGTGAACGCACGCTGGCATCGATCAAGGCAGCGCTGGAGGGTGGTGGCGTGGAGTTCCTGGACGAAGACGGTTTCGGGGTGGGCGTCAAATTCAGCCGCGGCGAGGGCCAACGCGGCGCCGCCCCACATGGCCCCTCGTGAGCCTTGGTTCTGATCAGGCGCGAGTGATCTCGTGAAACAGGGCGTTGCTGATGAGTTCGATCTGGAACGCGATCTTCTTCGCTCAAACGCGTTGAGGTTCACGCATCGTTGCGTGGTCGAGCTAAGAGCCGGCTCGCATCTGTATGGAACTGCAACGCCGACCTCTGATACCGACCTCAAGGCTATACACTTGCCGGGAGCACGCGACATCCTACTGCAGCGTGCACGCCCAACGCTCACGGAGCAGCGGGTCAAAGAACACGGTGAGCGCAACCTGCCCGGCGACGTGGACCGGGAAAGCTTTAGTCTGCAGCGCTTCCTGGACTTCGTGCTGGCTGGCCAACCGCTAGCTCTTGAGATGCTGTTTGCGCCGGATAGCGCCATGACACTCGCGCCTGATCCCTTATGGCGCGCAGTCCAGGACCTGGCGCCCCGCCTGGTCAGCCGGCAGGCGACACCGTTCCTGCGCTATTGCCGACTGCAAGCGGAGCGCTATGGCAGCAAAGGCGCCCGAGCCGCGGCGGCCCGGCAGGCATTGGCGTTGCTGGAGGTCGCCGAAGCTTCGCAAGGCACGACGGCTCGGCTCGGCACCATCGAGCCGGCATTGACCGCGTTGGCTGCAAGCACGCCGCATGCTTCCCTGATCGATGTTTCTATTGGCGGCGGGCGCGACATGCGCCACCTCGAGCTATGCGGCCGTAAGGTGCCGTTTCATTCCAGCATCAAGGCGGCGAGGGAAATGGCGGCGCGGCTGTTGGCGGAATACGGCGCACGCACTTTACTTTCCGAGCAGGACGGCGGTGTAGACTGGAAGGCCCTGTCGCATGCGGTCCGGGTTGGCCAGGAGGCGATCGAGTTGCTTGCAACTGGAAGACTGGTATTTCCGCTGGCCGGCGCCGAGCACCTGATCGACATCAAGCTCGGTCGTGTGCCTTATGGAATTGTTGCAGATGAGATCGCGGACCTGCTCTGCATGGTCGAATCCGCTGCCGCTAACTCCACGTTGCCCGATGAACCCGACCGTGCAGCAGCTGAACTCCTGGTGCTGCACGCTTACCGTCAACAGGTGTTAGCGGATGATTGACCCGGTATTCCGCGACCGGGCGCAGGCGGCGTTGGCGACAATTGAGCGGGAAGACAACGTCCGTATTTTGTTAGCCGTCGAGTCAGGTAGTAGAGCTTGGGGATTTCCGTCGCGCGACAGCGACTACGACGTGCGGTTCATTTTCATGCGGCCTCTCACGGATTATCTCCGCATCTTCCCAGTAAGAGACGTGATCGAGCGACCGATCGACGCCGAACTTGATCTCGGGGGTTGGGATATACGCAAGGCACTCGGCTTGATGGTGCGCTCCAACGTCGTGATATTCGAATGGCTTGCGTCACCCTTGGTGTATCGATGCGACCCCGCGGTTGTCACAATGCTGAACGCGTTAGTCCCCGCGGCGGTGCACCTACCAGCGCTGGCTTATCATTATGACCGTCTCGCTCGTGGCGCATGGTCAGAGGGAGACGCGGATATCCGGCTGAAGTCCTATTTCTATGCTTTGCGACCGGCGTTGTCCTTGCTCTGGCTACGCGACCGCGGTAAGGCACCGCCGATGGATCTTCCAGCCCTGCTGGCCGGCCTAACCGTCCCGGCGGCCGTCGAGACAGCAATTCAGGCGCTGTTACCCAGGAAAGCCATCGCAGCAGAGGCAGACACCATCTCACGCCAGCCCAGCCTGGAACGCTTTTTGATGGATGTTCTTAGCCTGCCTGTTTCCCGCCCAGCCGCTTGGGATACTGGGTCGGCACGCATCGCGGCCGACAGCATGTTCAAGGCACTTGTTTTGACACCTTAACGCCGCCGTATTGGGTACTGTGGCTGCTGTGTCTTTACCGTTGTTGTGGGGCATGCGCTCGTCGTGTCGATAGCACGCGATCAGGTGCGCGCTGCGTTTCGCAGGACCACGCAGGGCTGGTCCGTCTGGATTGCGGCCGTGCGCCGTTCGCTCTCCGCGGGGCCGCATGCAGCCTCTCGGTGGGTGGCGGCAAGTAATCGTTGGTCGTTCCACAACGTCTAAAAACTTTTTCGATACATCGGGTCGCTTGCGGTCTGTCGACCTCAGCCCCTCCAGAAGCGTCGCGAAAGAAACGCGGCTTGCTGCCGAACGACCTGTTTCTCCAGCTTAGGGTGGACATATCCTTCGACGCCGCGCAGCAGCGTGCATACGACGAAGCGACGACCTGGGGTGACGAACGTCGGTCCGCCGCCGGTTCTGACCTGCGCGCGTCCTCGAGAGCCTGTAGGCGCCCGCGGCCAGATGTGGCGGTCCCTTCCGCTATGTTTCGGCCGACACCGACCTTGCGGGACGGGCAATCGAGCGCGCCACCGGCGACACGATGGCGAAGCTGCTGATCACCTATCTTTGGCAATCGATGGGCGCGAGATACGCCGCTTATCCTACCGTTGACCGCCTCGGTTTGGCTCGCTCGAGCGGCCGCCTCTGCGCTACCGCGAGAGACTTCGCCCGACTCGGCCAACTGATCGTCTATGGCGGGTCAGTCGACGGCTAATCCGTGGTGTCGACGTCGGTTATCGACGACATCGATGACAACGGCGGTGCCGAGGCAGGCTGCAGCATTCGACAGCCGGTCCGACATCATAGCGACCTGCTTGCATTTTGTGCGTCTACTGCGACAAGTCTGAATGCTGTTGCTCGTAATGTTTGGTCGGCTAAAGCTTGGCGCCGCGCTTTCGGCCCGGCGCCTTACTTCTGCTCTTGGCTTAATCGTTCGCGTCGGCCGCCAACCACTATCTCTTTAGCGCGCGGGTTGCCTCAATGGGGAGTGAAAGTTCCCGTAATTAACGACGCTGGCGCAGCCCTTGGCGGCCTGGTGCCGTAGGCCGGCGCCCGCCAAATCTGGTTTGCCGCTCGCGTGCATTTTGAGATGTCGAGCAGGGTCCGATCTGCGGTGCTGGCGTCGGGGTCGTCCAGGCATTTGCCCGAGGCCGGGTTGACAAAGGATGTCTCCTGCGGAACCCAGACCTGACTGCTTCCGCCTGTGCATTGCGCGAGTTGCACAGGCGTCCCGTCCGTCGCGCTGCCGCCGGTTACCTCAAGACAGAGACCGCTGATCCGAAGCAGATTATCGCTGACTTGCCATTGCTGCGCTGCGGTTTGATTGCAGCCGTATAGATCGACTTCAGTGCCAGCACCCCCCAGATAGTCGAGACATTTGCCGGCAATGCCTGAGACGACCGGCCCCGATACCGGAAGCCGCCATCTTTGATTGGCAGAACCGTTACACGTGGCGATGTGAAGCTGCATGCCTGCAATGGCATCCGGTGTGGGTTCTTCGAGGCAATTGCCGGAGATCGGGTTGTACAGCGCGGCGCCGCGATACTCCCAAACCTGGTTAGCACCGCCGTTGCACGAGAATATCTCTACCGGACTGCCGCTTGCGGTTGCTTGCCCCGTCACGTCGAGGCAATTGTTGTTGATGATGACCTGACCGCTGTTGACGTTCCATTGTTGTGACGGATCGGTGCTGCAGGCTGCAAGGTCGACTTGTGTCCGGACCGTGGCGGAATCGCCTGGATCCTCCAAGCACTGGCCCGATAGCCCGGAGTTGATCTGTCCCGTCGGGTGGCTGAGGCTGCCGGCCACGGGATAGGTGATCCAACCTGCTGCGATCGCCTGCTGCACGGCGCCATCCCACGCGACCGCCATCTTCTGATATCCGGTGTCGTTCGGATGTATGTCATCAGTCAGGTCGGCCGTGGTGACACTGCTCATGCTGACCACGGCGACGTGCTCGCCTTTGCTTGCTCGCGCCTGGACGATGGCGGGTATCTGGGCATTGTAGGATTCTATGTTCGCTTCGGTCGAGGCTTTCGAGCTCGGGATCAACTGCGCCACCAAAAGCGTGGCGTCCGGCTCGGCTGCCATGATCTCGTCGATAAGCGCGGCTAGGCGCAGCGGCGCGGTAGAAACCTCGTGGGTCGCGTTGAGGTCGTTTGTGCCGATGTGCAGCGTCACGATGTTAGGCCGGTAGGCTTTAAGCTCGCCTTTGATCAGGTTCGCTATCTGGTTTATGTAATATCCGTAGTGCCCCTCGTTGTCGGGATCGGCCATCGTTCCGTCGTTCTGCGAACCGACAAAGTCCACCATGCCAACTTGTCCGCTCAGTGCGGTAAACAGCGGGCCGCGGTAACCGTTCTCGTCAGGAGGGGGCGTGATGGCTTCATAGCCTGCTGTTATCGAGTCGCCGAGCGGCATAAGCCGGAGACTCACGTCAGTCTGCGCAAGCGCCACCGACGAAAGTGCCAGGAGTGGCAAGCTCGCAAGGGCTGCTCTCGGCCATTTTCGCAAAGCCTTATACATTGGTAGCTCCTACTGTTACGCGCAAACCGCGTCGTCGCCGAACTGACATTTCCACCAGCATCACGGGGGTGTGCCTCGCGCCGTGGATTGCTTCTCTTACGACCCAGAAGTACTAGTTCGCTAGAGCGAGCTTTCCATCCATTAGGCCGCTTACGGCTGCCCAATCAGTGTGCAACGAGCAGAAATCTCTCCGTGGTGCCATCCCTCCATGGCTCTTGATCGAGTTGAAGGTTCGGGGTTTGGCTACCCTGCGGAACATCCAACGCCATACCGCTATACGCGTTGAAGAACGAGTAACTACCGTCGCTGTTCTTGACCGGCCACCATTGGTCATTGCCAGGATTGAGATCACCAGCCGGCCACTGGACGATCGGAGCGTTTGGTTTGCCTGAAGCAGCTTGGACGTTTGCAAGCAGGCCGCTGTTGACGTTCTTTATGGCGTAATAGCCGCCGCTGGTGGGTGTGATCGTCCAGAGGGAGTCCGCCGTTCCGTCGAATGCCACCTGGACGATGGCGGCAGCCTGCGACGTGGACGCTCCTGCGACGCTCATCGACAGGCCACTTGCTTCGCTCCGGAGCTCATAGTTGCCTGTGAAGGGGGCGGGGCTGGTTGGCGGCAAGAACTGCCAGATTGCCACGGCGCTGGTCATCTCGAACGAATTCGCGTTCGGTTCATTGGTGGGCGAGGACCAGTCATTCCAGGTCAGATTGAGACTGTTCCGTTCACTCCACGCCTGCTCCGCATTCTTGAGCAGATAAGCATGGTAGGTCGGCCAAAGGTTGTTTTCAGTTGCAAAGTCGCTGAGTCCCTTGACGAACCAGTAAGCCCATTGATTGGTAAAATTCTCACCGGAGTTGTGGAGGATAGGACCCTGGTTGATGATGAAACTGGCCGCCAAGACCGCGTCATTATAATACATCGGATCCCGCGTGACGCGATGCAGACTGTTCGCAGCCTCCAGGAACGCTCCGCTGTCATAGACGTTGTTCGAAACGCCCAGCGAGCCGTCGAGGTTTATCGACCCGTTTACCTGTCCCGGCTGATTCGACGGAGTATTGATGGTACCGGTGTTAAAAAGGTTCTTCCGGACCCAGGTGTAAATGGCGACGGCCTTGTTTAGATACCGCGCTTCGCCGGTACTTTCATAAAGATTTATGGCATCGAAGATAAACGGATCGTTGCTCAGAGCATTCTTGCTCTGCTTGTCACTGTTCTCCCAAATACCACCACCAAGAGTGTTGTCCCACCCGCGATCATAAGCCAGGTTCCAGTTATGCGCAGCAATTTTTAGAAACTTCTCGTTGCCAGTGATCCGATAACCGCGGATGAGCGCGTTTACCATCCATGCTATGTCGTCATTCCAGCCATCGTAGGACGTCCAAGCCGAGCCAGATCCAAAGTTTGTGATGAATGTCAACAGCAGCTGGTTGACGAGCTGCCGTTGCGCCGGCGAGTGGGTGCGCTCGTACACGTCTTCGGAGAGAGCGATGTCTTGCGCCTGTACCCACAGACACTCTTCCACCAATCCCACACTGGTCAAGGTTTTCGCGTAGTACGTGTCCCCGCTGGCGACATACGAGCCATTGCAGGCTTCTCCCCCGGGCTGTGTGGCCTTGACGAGGAACGCTGCATTCCAGGCGTTATAAGAAAGAGTGGCTACATCTTCCGCATGTGCGCCGGCGGGCATCAGGAGACAAGCTGGAGCGATGAAGGTGAAAACACGCAAAGCGTTGGACGAGAATCGCTTCGTCTCATCATACGAGAACATTCTTTTCTCCCTGGGCAGAGTTTCGGGGAAGTCCAGGCCAGCCTACAACCAACCCTATCGAAGACGATAGTATTTGGACTAAAGCAACGGAAACGCGTGCACTGCCAAGAGGTAGTCACATACCTTCAAGCGCATATCGCCTGACCAGCATGCCATGACGACGATGCTTGCCGTGCACATCGACGCCGGTGACTTAGTTTTTGCCTGCGTCGTCGCTGGTTTTGACGGAACACCGCTCTGTATCAGCCGAGGTCGACCAACGCGTAGCAGCGTCTACTAGATCATGCGCCAGTTCTCCAGCCAACAATAGGGGCCCATACTTTGATCGCGTCAAGCGCCAGCTGAGAAGTATGCGGCCATTCCTCGGCGTGCTGAGGAATGGCATCATTATAGAACGCACAGTGGCAGACCGGGAGTGATCCGCTCCCGCGAAAACATCAGCTTCGACCGTGACACCAGTCCGGCACGCTGGATTTGTTTAGATAGAGGTCAATAGTTCAAGAGGAGGTTCGTCCCGTCGATCGAGCCGAGACCGGTTGCCAGACTATATCCAACATGGGCCTGGTAAGCAGGAACGGCGGAGTTGCCGTTATTAGCCGAGAGCACACCATAGGCTTGCGATCCTTTGGTCACGTGGCAGTCGGGCGTTCCGGCGTAGCAGGGCTGTGCGTTGTCGCCTTGGGTTACGTTGTGGAAGATGCAGGCTTTTGAAATCTGCCGGCCCTTCGCAGCAACACAATCACTCAGCAGGAGAGGATTGGAGAACTGGAGGGCCGCAAGCTGATAGAGCCGCGGATTGACGTTGCCGAGCCTGCCGCCCGCGAGTTCGGTCTCAAGGCCCAAGATTCCTGCAAATGCCGGCGCCGCAACCGACGTACCGCCGACGGCATTACCGCCGAACGTAGAGGCGGTGTACTTGCAAGGAGAGCCGCCCTCGTTTGGATCCGACATGCAGATCAGATAGAAATGATCCCAGTAACCGTTTGCGGCGAAAAACGAGACGTCCGGCTGGTCGCGCGTACCGTCATTCGGCATACCTTTCAGCGAAACGGATTGCCACTGGGGCTTCTGGTAAAGGAGGCTGGCGCCGCCAGTGCCGCCAACGCCGTTCTGTACACCCGGTGTGCTGCCGGAATTACAATAGGCGATTCCGCTCGCAGCTCCTGCGTATGCTGCAATGATTTCGCTTGCACAGGAATTATTCCATGGTATCTCGGGAATGTAAGAAAGTGCCGAGTGCACTCCATGAAAGTTTTTGCCCGACCAGTAGGTCTCGCTCTGGCCTTTGGCTGTGTCCAGAAAATCGGTTCCACCAACCGATGTCACATGCGGGTTCGCCGCCAGTCCGTTCACCCCTAGACCGTCCTGCGCGACCGCACCGCGATCGCAGCTGGCGCCGCTATCACCGGCCGAGAGGATGATCGAGACGCCTTTCGCGGCTCCCTCTTCCGCTAGATTGGCCCACATGTTAAGGAATGCGAGGCCATCCTCCTGCTCGCAACCGCCATAGCTGATGCTGTAGATCGAGGCGTCCGTATCCAGCTTCTCGACCAGGTTTTGCAGTGACGTCATAACGCCGAACGTGGTCTCGGTGGCAGCGCAGGAGGCGTTGACGATATAGGCGTTATAAGCGACCGCACCCGACCATTCGGCATCAAGCGCAGCCTCGCCCTCATCAGGCGTGAAGCCTGGGTTGGCGCAGCCGCCCGGATGTATCTGGGAGAGAGTCCCCGGGATGTCACCGACGCCGAAGGCAGTGCGGAACCGGTTCCAGTCAGCCGGGCGAATGTCCGTCTGTTCAACGACAGCAATCGTGACACCCGTGCCGTCGAGCGCCTTTGGCAGACCGGCAGTTCCCTGATAGATCGGATCAAGATTGTAGATTGTGTAGAAGTCACCTGGCGCAACCGCGTAATACGGCAGGTTACCCGCGCCCGTTGGGATAGTGTAGTTCGTCTTTGGCACCATCTGTGGACGCGGGAAGAAGTTTGCGACCGTCACCCCATCGACCGCCGGCGCAAGTGCCGCGGGTATCAACAAAGGTGATGCGTTCGCAATATGTGTGGCGCCACCGAGCTTGTAGGAATGGATTGCGCTGCTGAAAGCCGCAGACACGTCTTTGACGGTGGCCGCAAAATCGATGCTCATCCCACTTGGCGAGACCGAATTCACCACAAAGCCACGCGATTGTAGCCAGGCGACCACCGTGTCGATGTCCGCCTGCGCCGGCCCGTATTGCCGGAGGTCGGCTGCACGCAGCCAATGATGGTATTGCGGAGAAGTCCGATCCTGCTGTGCTGCAACCAGCGCATCGAGGGCCGCCTGTGAGGCGGCCGGACGCTTCATGCCAAGCATGACATGCGGAAAGACATGGTCCGCAACGAGACTCCCCTCATCTGTTGCGAAGGCGACTGGCGCGGCAACGCTACCTGCAAGCTGCAACCTCTGCGTGTCATCCACAGGGCGCGTGATACTCGGTGTCTGTGCAACCGCACTCCCGGCCGCAGAGCCGAATACCGCAGCAGCAAGAGATAACAGTCGTTGCTTCGCCATGTCCCAATCTCCATCGTCCGTCATCATGACTCAAAGAGCCGAGCCGCATCCGCTTAACAGCTTTGCAAGAAGCGCCATGCCCTGGCAATCTTCCTCGCGCATTTTTCTACTGACGCAGCCACAATTTGTGCTACTTTGATATAAACAACCAGGCTGCGGTCTTAAAACGACATATCTGCATTAAGTATATCGAATGTTTAGCAACACTGTGTCTTACGGTGTTGAAATGGTGGTTTTTCAGATATCCAGACTTGTCGGAGCGAAGGTTTCATGCATGTTTTGATCCGTTGAAAATTGGGAGACGCTGCCATGTATAGCCGTCTGATTATCTGCGCATCAGCTGCTATTGCGGCTACAATGCCAATTGCCAAAGCCGCACCGCATTTCACGGAAACACAGATCGTCCCAAGTGGGAACCTGAATTTCGACGTTACCGGCATCAATGATAGCGGAACCATGGTTGGTGAGCTCTACGCTCCGATCACCGATACACCGTCTGGCATAATGATGAAGAGAAGGTTCGTCACGACACTTCAGCCACCTTATGGCGCCGGCCCCGCTTATCCAACCTCTATCTATAATGACGGAACCATAATCGGATTCGAGGATCTTAGCGTATCGAATCCCGGCAGAGGACTTACCGAGACATTTGTCCTGCGCAATAATGCGGTCGTGCCAAGATATCGGTATCAGTTGGATGTCGGGGTGTCTTCCGGGCCAAGACTAGGTGTAAACACGATCGGACTTGCGGGTTCGCAGATCTTCTTCACGCGCGTGATCTCCAGAACGCTGCCGAATATTGGAGAATACGGCACGCCGCCCAATTTGCAGATGGTGCCGAAAATCGAGCAATTCAACACGATCAAGGGGCTTAGCGCGGCCGGGGTCGTGTCCGGGCAGTCTTTCTCAGAGTACGTGCGTGGGAAAGTGTTCCAAGGTAGCGGCAAGGATTTTCACGTTCTCGCACCAGAAGGGGCTATTTCCTCTTCGGGAGGTTACGCTAACAAGGCTGGCAAGGTAGCGGGGTCGTACTTCGACTCGACTAATGAACCTCACGGCTTCGTCTACGATGCGGGCAACTACACCACCTTCGATATGCCGAAACCCGCATCCAGTGTCACTGTAACCGCAATCAACGATCTCGGTTGGGTGGTCGGCTTCTATACCACGAGCGCCGATGACAGCCAGCACGTGTTCGTCTATAACGGTTCAGCCGTGACGAGCATCGGGCACTACGACTTTACGGCAGGCCTGGCGGTCGCGCTGAACAATGTCGGCCAGGTAGTAATATCCGAGCAGTTCCAGGATTTCACAGCGACCAAATTTCTCTCTTTTCTGGAGACCTGTCACAAAGGCTCATGCTGACACGGCTTGTGCCCGGCGTAAGCATGGAAAGGAGAAGCCGCCAGTTCCGCTCCTGTATGTCATGAAGCTGACGGCAGCACCGTTGAGCACACCCGCTGTTCACGGACACCTGTGAGGTGCCGTCTGCT
>CAXTVW010000029.1:14327-17368 GCA_964247675.1 uncultured Acetobacteraceae bacterium | reverse complement strand
GCAGCACCGTTGAGCACACCCGCTGTTCACGGACACCTGTGAGGTGCCGTCTGCTTTCTTCCATGACCGAAAAGGGGAGAACGTGCGGACGCCGCGGCCGGTAGCGCTCAGGTGCGGCCACCTTCCATCGCCGCGTCGAACTCACAGGACAGGCTGACGCGATGGGCGGTCTCGTCGTCGGCCAGACTGCCCAGCGAACCGACCGGCGCCACGGGAAAAGGAACGACCATTTCTTCTTCCGCCGTCGCAATGCTACCTACCGCTTAGGACACCAGTCGCCAACGTTGCGGCTTAACGCGCAAATACTCGTTTGCCGAAATCCCAGAAGGGCGCTTCCGGCGTTATCCTGAACGACCACGCACCTTGGTCACCATACCTGCACGCGCTTGTCGGGCGGGAGATAGAGCTTCGCCGCCGGGCTTACGGCAAAGGCTCCATACCAGTCCTCACGATTGCGGACTTCATCCACCCGTTGCGGACCTGGTGGATGCGGATCGCTGAGCAATTGCTGGCGCAAGGCCGAATCGCGGTATTTCACCCGCCAGATCTGCGCCCAGCCCAAATAGAAACGCTGATCGCCCGTGAAACCACCCACAACCGGAGCCGGCCTGCCTTGCAGCGATGCTGCATAGGCCAAATGGCTGACGGTGATGCCCGCAAGATCCGCCATGTCCTCGCCAAGGGTGAGGCCGCCCTGGATGTGCTGCCCTGGAACCGGCTCGTAGGCATCATATTGCTTGACCAGCCTGGCTGTGAGCGCCGTGAAGCGAGCCACATCCGAAGGTGTCCACCAATCGGCTAGCTTGCCGGACGGATCGTATTTGCGGCCTTGATCGTCGAACAGATGGCTGATTTCGTGGCCGATGAACGAGCCTATCGCGCCGTAATTGACCGCGGGATCGGCATCGAGATCAAACATCGGCGGTTGGAGGACGGCCGCCGAGATCGTGATGATGTTCTTGACGGGATCTTCCTCCGCGTCCGCCCGCATCGGTGTCATGTCCCAATCGTCGCGGATTGTAGGGCCCGCAAGCTTGTCGAGCTGATGCTGGAATTCGAAGGCGTAGGCGCGTTGCACGTTGCCGACGAGGTCGTCTCGCGAGATCGGCAAGGTCGCGTAGTCGCGCCAGCTTCCGGGAGAGCCGATCAGCGGCATGAGGCCGGCGAGCTTCTGGCGGGTCTTCTCGCGCGTCGCCGGATCCATCCAGGCGACCGCCTTCAGCCGCTCACGCCACGCGGCGATAACGGACCTGACGAGTTGAGTCGCCGCGGCCCTGGTCGCCGGCGGGAAATATTTATCGACGTAGACCTGCCCGACGGCATCTTTCATCTGCAGGCTCAGAAGCTCCACGCCACGTTCCCAGCGAGCGCGGTTTTGCGGTACGCCGTCGAGCGCGCTTCCATGAAACGCAAAGTTCGCGTCGACGAACGGCTTCGATAGAAATGGCGCGTACCGGTCAAGAGCGTGGGCCAGAAGATGGTCCTTCAACACGGCCAGGGGCGTCGCCGCCCAAAGCCGCGCCTCGCCCGTCAGCGCACTCGGCTGCGCGACGAGGATCGCCGGCTGATCCTCGAGACCAAGTCCGGTCAGGTATTCATGCCAGTCGAAGCCTGGAGCCTGCGCGTCGAAGTCTTTCGGTGTCCAGCGATTATAGATTTTGTACACGTCGCGCGAGGCGGTCCGATCCCAGTGGACCTTCGCAATCCCACCCTCGAATGCTGAAACAGCCTCTGCCCGCGCCGGGGCGTCGCGTTCGCCCGCCAGGGTGAACAGTCGGGTTAGATAGTCGACGTATGCCGCGCGGGCGTTTGCGAGCTTGGCATCGTTCTTCAAGTAGTAATCGCGATCCGGCAGACCCAAACCGCCTTGGCGGAGGTGGAATATCTCAACGCCCGGGTTCTTGTCGTCGGGCGAGACCATCTGGTCAAGCGGGCCAGGGAGTTCAAAAACGGTCCTCACACCCTGCCGCTGCAGCGTCGCGGCTTCGGCCGCTAGCGACGCCTTCGTCTTGATGGCGGCGATTTGCGTAAGCCAGGCTTTCAGCGGCGCCGCGCCTTTGCGATCGGCGGCAGCCTCGTCGATGAAGCTCGCGTAGAAATCACCGATCTTGGCGTTGGGTCGCCGTTCGGCTTCTTCCAGAATGTCGCGTGTCTTCTGGAGAGACAGGTCTCGAAGCCGATCGAAGACACCAAAGCTCGATCGGTCTGCAGGAATAACCGCAGATCGCTGCCAAGCACCGTTGGCGAACGTGTAGAAGTCGTCTCCAGGCTTCACGCTTCTGTCCATGCCCGCAGTGTCGATGCCGAAGGCTCCAAAGGCAGGTTGTGCACGCGGTTGCAGGTGATCCGCGCTCTTGGCTGAAGGCACGCTGGCAATACCGAAGGCCACCATCGCCGAGCTGAAAGTAATAACCTTAGCCTTCATGCACATGCTCCAAGTAACCCCGTTACGCGAAATGTACGGGATACCCAGCATGGGAGACTGGGTAACAGTTTGGCAAGCGGCGCCCGTTTTGCATGATTGGTTCAGCCGCAATATGAGAAGGATCTACCCAGCCGAGAAGTCGCGCCCAGAACGGTTCTTGACTTCCAACGACACCGTAGAATTTGCGTTTTGCTGCATTGTCGCGTCGTTGCCGGAACCGCCATAGCGCGTGTCGGTGCCCGCAGGTGCTGCCTCCACCAGTCATGGCGCGCAGCGGAACAGCATCTGACCACAAAATGTCATCAGAAGCGGCACGGCACGCTTGTCCGATGATCGTCGTGAGCGGCTCTACTACAGGTTGGAGGACCTTCGTCGAGTCCGATGCGTGGTCCCTGGTAACAGCTGGCCTGGAGCCGAAACCGTTTAGGAAGCAAGGCCTTCTTTTTTGAAAAAAAGAAGCAAAAAACTTTTCTTCCCCCGCATTGGCAGCAGTCCGGTATTCCCGGACAAACCCGCATGCTGACAGTGCGGCGGAGCAAAAGTTTTTTGCTTCTTTTTTTCAAAAAAGAAGGCCTTGCTTCCTGCGATGTGGCTTTCAGGCACAAAAAGGCGAAAT
>CAXTVW010000029.1:0-14227 GCA_964247675.1 uncultured Acetobacteraceae bacterium | reverse complement strand
AAAAAAGAAGGCCTTGCTTCCTGCGATGTGGCTTTCAGGCACAAAAAGGCGAAATCGCCGAGCCCACCTCGTCGTCGGACAGCCGGCATAGTATATCGGCCGCGTAACCACGGAGCGGCACATGCGGGGCTTGTTCGGTCTGTTCGCCGCCCTTCTGGTTGCCGGTCCGGCGCTGGCGCAGACCGGCCTGCCGGAAGCGACGCTCGATGCCGACACCCTTCCCGCCGCCGCGGACGGCGCCACGCTGCTGCACGTGACCACCGCCGGCCGTTTCGCCATCACCGTGAAAAGCGCGAGCGGCACAGCGCTGGACCTGGTGGACATGATCACCGGCCCCACGCCGCGCGCCGGCGCGCCCGGCGCCAGGGACGGCAGGCTGGACCTCCTGCTGGATGTCGGCACCTACAAGCTGCGCACCCACCCGGCCGCAAACGCCACCGGCACGGCCCATCTGCACGTCGCCCCCTTCAGGCCGGCCGGCGACACCGAAGCCGTTCCGCACGATGCCGAACGGGACGCCACGCTCGCCGACCTGCAGCAGCGCTCCTTCTGGCTGAAGGTCGCCGGCAACCAGCCGATCCGCCTGGAAGCCGCCGGACGGGCGCTTGCGGATGTGCGGCTGTGGCGCAACGGCCGGGACCTGATGGCGGTCACCCCGGAGCAGAGCCAGATCGAGCCGGCCCACGGCCATCCGCTGCGGGACTTCCTGCTGACCGACCGCCTGCCGCCTGGCGTGTACCTGGTCACCGCCTATGGCGGGCCGCCGATCCCCTGGGCGGATGGCGACACGGACACCCCGTTCCACCTGCGCACCGGCGCCAGCCAGGCGCTCCGCCCGGGCTGGGTGGGCAGCCATGTCGGGCCGTTCGGCACGGAGGTGTTCGCCGCAGCCGGCTCGGACGATCTGGTGCGCCTGTCGATGCAAGGCCCGGCTTCGCTGACGGTGGACGGCGCGGAGGACGGCATCGACAGAAAGGCCCGCGTACCACAGGCGGAGCTGCGCACGGCACCATCCAAACAGGACCACACCGTAGTGGTCGCCGCTCCTGAAGGCGAGGCGTTCCAGCTGCGCAGCCAGGAGCTCGGCCAGGCCACCGCGCTCTACCAGGAAGGCGACTGGTGGGTCACCGCCAGCAGCGCGGGGTTCGGCGGCGACGACCTGCCCGCGACGTTCATCCTGGCCAGGCGGGAGCATGCCGGCTTCCTGCACGTGGTGGGCTCCAACGCGCCGGAGATCGGGCCGGACGCAGGATGGCGGCAGCGCTTCACCCTGCGCGGCCGCGTCGATGTGCTGTTCCACAACACCGCAGGCGGCAAGATCGCGCTCACCCTCGCCGGCGTGCCGATCGCACCGCCGGTGCTGACGGCGCTGGACACCATAACGGACGTGCCCCCGGCAGGCCCGCCAGAGGTGTGGGACGTGCCGGAGGGGTGGTACAAGCTCTCCGTCCGGCCGCAGAGGCGTGCCGAAGGCGTGGCCGACATGACGATAGGCAGGCCAGGCGCCGCCGTGAAGCTCGGCCCGCCTGGGCCCGCCTCGCCGTCCCTGACGTTCGGCGTGCAGCATCTGGCGTGGCAGGAACAGCTCGAGCTGTTCGGCAACGCCGCGCCGGATGCGCGTTTCGGCCTGACCTGGGAGGCGACCCCGCTGGACAGCGCCGCGAGACCGGTGCGCATCGGCCAGCGCGCCGGACAGGCGACCGACATCCCGCTGCGCGCCGGGCAGGGAACGCTGACAGCTTTGGAGCTGGGCACCGGCCCCGTACCCGTCAGCTACGACCCGGTGGAAGGCCTGGCGCATCTGCCGGCCAGCGACCACCCGCGCGAGGTGTCCCTGTTCTGGCACGCGCCGGAAGAAGCCGCAGAGACGCCCGCGCCCGAGCCGGAGAGCGAGCAGCCGGTGCTGCACGACCGCATCGCCCGCTATTTCGATTTTGCGGAGGACACGGCGCGCAGCTTCAGCCTCGATGTGGCGCAAGGCGGCCTGTTCCGGGTGGAAACGCTCGGCCGCCTGCACACGAGCGGCGCCATCGGCAGCCATTTCGTGCCCGAACTGCAGACCGCCGAGGCCAACGGGATCGGCCAGAACATGCTCCTGCAAGGCTGGCTGCGCGCCGGCACCTACCATGTGGACGTGACGGCAAAGCAGTCCTTCGGACATGCCGGCGTGGTGGCGCGGCCGGCGCCGCTCGCCACCACGCAGCCGCTGCAGCCAGGCCGCGTCGCGCGCGCCACGCTCACCGCCGGGTCCGGCCTGCTGGTGCCGATCGAGATCAAGGACGCCGGCCCCTACCGGCTGGACCTGCTGGGCCTGGACCGCGTGTTCGAGGCCCGGCTGGAGGATGCCGGCGGCTGGCCGCTTGCGGTCAGCGCGCCGCTGCAGACGACCACGCAGGACCTGACTGCCGGCAGGTACCGGCTGCTGGTGATGCCGCAGGCCACCGACGCGCGCGCGGTGATCCGGCTCACGCCCGTGCCGCCGCCTCCGCAGCTCGCCGGCCACGGCCCGCATACGCTGCCGTTCGGCACGCCGCAGGATTACACCTGGCGCGAGCCGGCCGGACGCGGCGATCCGCGCGCGCCGGACGACTGGCGCTTCACCCTGGCCGCGCAGGCGGACGTGACGCTGTCGGTAAGCGACGGCATGGACGCGGTCCTCCTCGGCGCGGACGGGCGCCAGGCGGCGCACATCGTCGGCGGCACGCCGTTCCAGGGCGTGCTGCAACCGGGCGCGTGGCGGCTGGAAGCGCGCAGCCAGGGCCGCAACGACAGGCTGGACTACCAGATCAGCCTGCAAGCCGGACAGTTGCAGCCAGGCATCCCCACCAGCGTAAACCTGCCGGGCCAGGTCCGCTTCAACCTGGCCGAGCCGCGCGTCGCCAGCCTGACCAGCTTCGGCGGGGTGCCGGTGCGAGCCGTGCTGCGCGACCCGGACGGTCGCGTGCTCGGCCGTTACGGCGCGCGCGCGGACGACTGGAACGTGGCCATCTCCACCCTGCTGCAGCCAGGCGCCTACACGCTGGACCTGGACAGCGCCGTGCCGCCTGGCGAACGCCCGACACCGCGCAACCGCAACGACGCCGCCGGCCCACCCGACCCCGATGCCGCCGCAAGCGGGGACGCCGATGGCAGCGACGCGCCGGACCAGGACGCCGCGCAGAGCCGCGCGGACAGCGGCGACGCACCGGACCAGCAGGAAGACCGCGACGCCGGTCCTGCGGGCGGCGCCGCCACCACGGTCACCTTGTCGATCCCGGACGAGGCGCCGGCGGAAACCCTGGGCGACGCGCCGCTCCTGCTGGCTGGCGGGCTGGTGCACCATCTCGGCCTGCAGCAGCCGGCGGCGGGACAACTGGTCGTGGCCGGAGCCGCCGCGGCGGCGCCGCTCGCGCTCTCGCTGGAGCGGCAGGATGCAAACGGCGCCTGGCGCAGCCTGGCCAGCGGCCAAGGGCGCGCGCCCGTGGTGGCCGTGCCGGCCGACGCCCAGCCCGGCCAGTGGCGGCTCTCGGTCTGGGCGGTCGATGGCGGCAACGAGGCCATACGCGCCGCGGCGCGGCTGGCCAGCCTCCCGGCCGCGCCGGGAGCGCCGCGTCTCGGCGCCTTCGCGCTGCCCGGCATCGCCGACAGCCTGGCCGTGGCGCATGTGGCCGCGGCGTCTCCCGCCCTGCTCAGCCTGGCAGGCGAGCCCGGCATCAGGGTGGCGGACTGGCCGGGCCATGCCGCCCATGTTCCGGAAGGCGGGCTGGTCGCGCCGCAATCGGCGGATTTCTGGCTGGTCGCCAGCCAGAAGGCCAAGATCACCCTGACGCCGCTACCCGCGTCCAGCCCGGTGGCACTCACGCTTGCGCAAGGCGAGCTGGCGGGGCTGCCGCGCCAGGCCGGCGCGCTGACGGCCTGGGTTGCCGAAGCGCAAGGCCAGCCCGGCTTCGCGCCCGGCCCGGCCAGTGCCGTGTCGGAGGACGGCGCGGTCGCTGTCGTGACAGGCGGCACGGCCAGCCTGCGCGTGGCGGACGATGCCGACCGCCTGCGGGTGACCGCGCGTCCCGTGGCCCTCCAGCAAGCACAATCCGCCACGCTGCACGGCAGCCTGGACGCCACGCTGCCCGCCGCCAGCGCCACCGAGCTGGCGCTCGACCCGGCGCTGCACGTGCTGCGCCTGGCCCTGCCGCCCGGCACCGCCGCCATTGCCGGCTGGCCGGACCGCGATGCCATCGCGGTGTGGGCCGGCCGGGCGCCGGTCAGCCGCACGCTCGAGGGACGCTGGCCGCGTCTGCTGCTGGTCAACACGAACCAGGCGCCGGCCGCTGTGTCGGTGGCGCAGGACGCCCTGGCCGCCGCGGATACGCTCGGCCCTGACCGGGTATTCCGGCGCTTCTTCGGCGCGGCGGGTTCGCTGGAGCTGCCCGTATCCGCCACCGCAGGACAGTCGCTGGTGGTTGCCGGCGATGCGCGCGGCGTCTTCACCGCGCAGGACGGCCGCGTCCAGCGCGGCACGAGACTGAAGCTTGCCGGGCCGGGCCGCCTGACGCTGGAGCACAGAGCGGGTCTGTCGGCGGTGTGGCTGGAAGGGCCTGGCGCCATGCCGTGGCCGCGGCCGGCGCCGACTAGGCTGGCGATGCCCGGCACCGTGGCGTTGTCGGGCGCCGCGATGCGCCTGTCGGTCCTGCAACCCGAGCCGGCGCTGCTGCGCGTCCGCACCGACGCCCCCGTGCTGCTCGGCGTAGCCGGCGAGACGCCTTCGCTGTTCCCCGCAGGCGCCGTGTTCAGCCGCTACGTGCCCGCGGGCGAGACGGACCTGCTGGTGGCCGCCGCGCAGGACGGCCCTCTGTCCGGCCGTCTCGATGCGAGTGCCGCGCCCGTCCACCCGGCGCATGAGGGCCTGGGCGCACCGGTCGCTGCAGCACCTGGCGACAGCGTGCTGTTCGGCTTCACCCTGGCTGTGCCCAAGCGCATCGGCATAGGCGTGCAGGCGCAGCCGGACCGTGTGTCGCTGACCCTTCTGGACGCCGGCGGACACGAGGTGGCCAAAGGTGCGGCGATGCTGCGGGACCTGCAGGCGGGAAGCTACATCCTGCAGGCGAGCGTCCCGTCAGACGGCCCCGCAACCCTGATCAGACCGGCCATCGTCGGCCTGGCCCCCAGGCCGGACGCCCCTCCCCCGGACGTGGTGCAGTACTACCGAGAACTGGCCGGCCTGACCGCCCCCAACGGACGCAAGCCATGAAGATAGAACCGAAAACCTGCCGCACGGCGAGCCAGGCAGCAAAAGTTTTTTGGTCCTTTTTTTCAAAAAAGGACTGCTTGCTTGCCGTCTTCCTCCTGGTAGCCGGCCCCGTCTCCGCATCCCCCGACCAGGCCGCCCGGGCCGACGGCACAACCATAATACCCGACCATTTCCTCCGCGAATGGGACCCGGTCACCGTCTTCTTCACCAACGACACCGGCCCGCAGGCCGGCGGCCCGGAGGACCAGCCGCAACGGTACGTCACGCTGCAGCCGCCCGCCCAAGGTGCGTGGCAATGGCTGGGCGCGCGCGTGCTGCAGTTCCGCCCCGCCGAACCCTGGCAGGCGCTGCGCCGGGTGCGCGTCACGGCCGGCGCGCATGCCACGATGCTGGTGCCGCTGCTGCCGGCGCCGGTGGCGACCGGGCCGTCCGACACGGGCGCCGGCGTGGTGGATCTGGACCGCATCGCGCTGACCTTTCCCGGCCCGGTGGACCCGGATGCGCTCGCGCGCCTGCTGACCATCGAGCTGCGGCCTGCGCCCGGCATCACGGCCCAGGGCGCCACGCTGCTGAGGGCGCAGGATTTCGACGTGGCGCCGGCCGAGCGCGCGGCGCGCGGCGACACGCAGAAGGTGGTGGTCGTGCTGCACCGGCCGGTGGCGGACGGTCAGGTGGCCATCCTGCGCCTGCGCCTGTCGGACGTGCCGGGGCTGGACGCGCCGGTGTTCGAGACACGCCTGCATAGCGCGGCGCCGTTCGCCTTCACCGGCGCTTCGTGCGCGTCCGGCTTCGGCAGGTCCGTGGTGGACTCGACCGATGGCGTGCGCAGCTGCGCGCCGGAGGAAGGCTCGGCCGGCACCGCACGCGGCGTGGACCTGACTTTCAGCGCGCCGCCGGAAGCGCTGGACGTGGTGCGTGCGCGCGACGTGCTGCGCATCTCGCCGCACGTGGCCGACCTGTCCGCCGTCTCGGACGCCACCACGCTGCATGTCAGCGGCGCGTTCAGGCCGGCCATGGTCTACACGCTCTCCGTGCTGCCTGGCGGCCTGCATGACACGCGCGGCCGGGCGCTGGCCGCGATGCCCGACCAGAGCTTCGCCTTTGCCGCCCCGCCGCCGGGGCTGCGCTGGGATGCCGCCCAGGGGATCGTGGAGCGCTACGGGCCGCAGATGGTGCCGCTGCGCGGCCAGGGTTACGCCAAGGCGGATCTGCGCATCCACCCGATCGATCCGCTGTCGCGCGATTTCTGGCCGTACCCGGCGGCGGGGCTGATGACCAGCGATGCGGCGGCCCCGCCGCTGCCAGGCCGCGAGCCCGCGCCGTGGGACCAGCCGGCCCCGATCAGCCCCGACGACATGGCGCTGCGCATCGGCGCGATGGGCTCGCCGTCTGTCTCCACCCTGGCGGACCTGCCCGCCACGCCAGGCGGTCTGGAGCAGAAATTCGGACTGGATCTGGCGCCGTTCCTGGCCGGGATCGCCGGCGCGCGCCAGCCTGGCGCCTACCTGCTCGGCCTCCGCCCGGTGGACGCCAGGCAGCGGCACTGGGTGCGGGTGCAGGTGACGGATCTCAGCCTGACCGCCATCGAGGAAGACAGCAGGGTGCGTTTCGCGGTCACGTCGCTGGCCACCGCGCGGCCGGTGCCCGGCGCGGAGATCGATCTGCAGGAGACGCAGCAGGACGGCAGCATAACCAGCCTGGCGCGCGGCACGACCGACAACGCGGGCGACTTCACCTGGACCGTGCCGGACCGCGAGGCCGGCGAGCCCGCCGGCGCGCTCAGCCGCGTGGTGGTGACCAAGGGTGCGGACACGCTGGTGTTCGACCCCCGCCACGGCCCGCCCGCCTACACGCAAGGCGGCTGGGGCCACGGCGGCGGCAACTGGCTCGGCTGGGCGGCCGCCGGCGACACGCGCGACCGCGGCGAGCAGCCCCGCCAGCTCTGCCACGTGTTCACCGAGCGGCCGATCTACCGGCCGGAAGAGCACCCGATGATCGCCGGCATGATACGCGACTGGGAGGCCGGCGCGCTCTCCTTCGCCAGCGGCGCCGGCACGGTGATCGTGACCGGGCCGGACAACCAGCAATGGAAGCTGCCGGCGCCGCTGGACGAGGTTGGCGGCTTCCACGTGGCGTTCGACGCCAGGACGGACGCCACCGGCGAGTACAGCGTGGTGTTCCAGCCCGACGCGCACAGCGCCGCCTGCGGCACGATGACCTTCAAGAAGGAAGCCTACCGCCTGCCCACCTTCGAGGTGCTGCTGACGGGGGCGCAGACCGTGCCGCTCGACCGCCCGTTCAACGTCGATCTGCTGGCGCGCTGGTTCGCCGGCGGCCTGGTCTCGGACCGCCCTGTCGCCTGGACCGTCACGCAGTTCCCCCATGTGTGGTCGCCGCCTGGCCAGGACGGCTTCGCGTTCTCGTCGGACAGCCGCTTCTCCGGCGACACGACCTTCCGCTCCACCCCGGTGCTGACGCGCGCGGTGAAGACCGATGCAGGCGGCTCCGCGCAGCTCGTGCTGGATCCCACGATCGAGCCCACCGCGCAGCCGCGCGAATACGTGGTGGAAGCCACCGTCACCGGCGACGACGACATCCAGGTGCGCAGCGTGCAGCACGTGGTCGCGCTGCCGCCCTTCGTGCTCGGCGTGAAGCTGCCCCGCTACATCGACCATGCCGGCGAGATCACGCCGGACGTCGTGGCACTGGACGGCGAGGGCCATCCCCTGGCCGGCCTGAAGATGACGGCAAGGCTGATACGGCGCGGCTGGAACGCCGTGCTGCAGGCCAGCGACTTCGCCTCGGGTGCGGCGAAATACGACACGCAGGTGATCGACCGCACGGTCGCCGAACGCCAGGTGACCAGTACCGCCGCGGCCGCCACGCTGCATTTCGACGCGAAGGAGTCGGGCGTCTACATCGTGGAGCTGACCGCGTCCGACCAGGCGGGGCGCGCGCAGACCGTCCGGGTGGACAGCTTCGTGGCGGGCGACACGCCCGTCACCTGGGCCCAGCCGCCGGCGCAGACGATGACGGTGACGCCGGACAAGCCAGCCTATGCGCCCGGGCAGACCGCGACCCTGGTGGTGCAGAGCCCGTTCCAGACCGCGCGCGCCCTGGTGGTGAGCGAGCAGCCGGAAGGCCCGTTCAGCTACCAGTGGATCGACGTGGCGCATGGCTACGGCCGCGTGCAGGTGCCGATACGCAAGGCCCAGACCCCCAAGCTCGCCGTGCACGTGCTGCTGATGCGTGGCCGCCTGGCAGGTCCTGGCCCCGCCGCCGGCGCGCCGTTCGACCAGGGCAAGCCCGCCACGATCGCGTCCACCGTGTGGCTGACGGTCGCGCCGGTGGAGAACCAGGTGCGCGTCAGCTTCGAGGCGCCCGCCAGCGCCCGGCCGGCGCAGGAGGTGGACCTCACCCTGCATCTGGCGGATGCGGCAGGCCGCCCGCTCGCCGGCGAGGCGACGGTGTGGATGGTCGACCAGGCCGTGCTGTCGCTGGCCAAGGAGCAGCGGCTGGACCCGTTGCCCGACTTCATCGTCCAGCGGCCCAGCCGCATGGTGGCGCGCGACTCGCGCAACATGGCGTTCGGCATCATCCCGCTCAGCGAGGCGCCGGGCGGCGCCGCCGGCGGGGACCGCGGCGCGGAGAACATCTCGGTCCGGCGCAATTTCACGCCGGTGCCGCTATACCTGCCGCGCGTGCATGTGGGCGCGGACGGCATCGCGCGCATACACGTCAAGCTGCCGGACACGCTGACCGTCTACATGCTGCGCGCCAAGGCGATCAGCGGTCCGGACCGCTTCGGCGCCGGCACGGGCAGCCTGAAGATACGCCTGCCGCTGATCGCCCAGCCCGTGCTGCCACGCTTCGTCCGCCCTGGCGACAGCTTCAGCGCAACCGTGATCGGCCGCCTCGTGGAAGGCGCAGGCGGCCCGGGCACCGCGTTGGCTTCGGTGAAGAATGCGCAACTGGGCGGCCCGGCACAGCAGCATTTCGCCTGGGACGGCGGCCATCCGGCGCGCCTTGCGTTCGGCGTGACCGTGCCGCGCGATGCCGCGGGCGAGACCACCTTGCGCTTCACCCTGAAGCGCGACAGCGACGGCGCCGGCGACGCGGCCGAGCTGACCCTGCCGATACGCCCGGACCGCCCGGTGCTGCACGAGCGCGCCACCGCCACCATGGAAGCGCACGCCACCCGGACCATCCCGCCGCTCGCCGATACGGCGCGCCCCGGCACCTACCAGCGCAGCGTGCTGGTAGCCGCAGACCCGCTGCTGGTCCGCATCGTCGCCGGGCTGCATTACCTGCTGGAATACCCGTTCGGCTGCACCGAGCAGCGCATGGCCCTGGCCGGCTCCGAGCTGGCGCTGAAACCATATTTGCCGATCCTGAACGCGGCGGGCGCCGGCGACCACATCAGCCAGGACGTGGCCTCCACCCTGGCGGAGATCGCGGCGAACACCGACCCGGACGGCCTGGTCGCCTACTGGCCGCACATGCCAGGCTCCGTTCTGCTGACCGCCTGGGCGCTGGATTTCACGGTGCAGGCCGGGCAGGCCGGCCTGCCGGTGGACCACGCGATGCGCGGCCGGCTTCAGCACGTGCTGGAGCAGGCGCTGCGCTCGGACTACCCGCATCTGTTCGCGCGCGAGGCGATACGCGAGCGCGCGGCCTCGCTCTGGGCACTGGCCGAGGCCGGCGACCTGCAACCCGCCTATGCCAGCGAGGTCGCCCGGCGTGCCGCGGTCCTGGCCAGCGAATCCCTGGCCGAAGTCATCGTGGCGCTCGACAGGCTGCCCACCGCCGACCACGCCGTGCTGCCAGGCCTGGAAGACGAGATGTGGCAACGCGTGCAGACCCGGCTGCGCGACGGCCAGACCGTGTATGGCGGCCTGACCGACAGCCCGGCCGACCCGCTGATCCTGCCCTCCGAAGCGCGCGGCCTGGCCGACGTGACACGCGCGGTCGCCCTGGTCACGCCGAACGAGCCGCGGCTCGGCCTGTTGCGGGACGGCCTGCTGCGCATCGCCGATGCGGACGGCTGGGGCAGCACCAACGCCACCGCCGCCGCCTTGCGGGCGCTGGCCGCAAGCTGGCAACGCCCGGGCACGGAGATCCCGGTCAGCTTCACCCTGCCCGGCCAGGCGACCCCGCAGACCGGCACGATTGCGGCGAACACGCCGCTGCAGCAGGCCAGCACGCGCATACCCGGCCCGATCACGGTCACCACGAACGGCGGTGACAGCGCGCTCTCCCTGCTGACCGACACCACCTACGTCCCGGCCGGCCTGGGCGCCACGGCGAAGGCGGCCGCGCATGGCTTCGTGGTCAGCCGCCAGCTGTTCCTGGTGCCGCCCGCCGGCCCGATGCGCCTGCTGGAGCCCGGCCCGGACGGCGCCATCCACCTGGCCACCGGCGACGTGATCGAGGAAGCCGACGAAGTGGTGAACCCGGAAGCGCGCACCAACGTGGCGCTGCGCCTTCCCCTGCCCGCCGGCATGGAGCCGCTAAACCCCAACCTCGCGACGTCGCCCGCCAACGCGGCACCCTCCGCGGCGCCCAGCCAGGCGCCGGATTACGCGTCCTACGGCGATGATGAGGTGCTGGCGGTTTTCCAGACCCTGGCGTCAGGCACGCTGACGTTCCGCACGCGCATGCGCGCGATGGTCAGCGGCAGCTTCACGCAGCCGCCGGCGCAGGTTCGGACGATGTACCAGGAGGGGGTTAGCGGCAGTAGCAATGGGGTTCGGGTGGTTGTAGGGCAGTGAAGGAAGGCCTTCTTTTTTGAAAAAAAGAAGCAAAAAACTTTCACTCCTGGCGCTGTTGCCGGCAACGCGGCTGCCTGCGGCATCGCACGCTTCGCTGCCGCAGCGTGGGAGACAAAAGTTTTTTGGTTCTTTTTTTCAAAAAAGAACTGCTTGCTTCCTTACTGTGCTCGTCTGCGCTTTTTACGCTGGTGCCGTTCTCCAACGCGCCCACCTGGACAAACTGACAGCAACCCCGATCCTGACCGACCGCCACGGCGCGTTCCTCGCCCAATTCGGCAATCCCTCAGACGGGCGAACCGAGTACGGCTACTGGGCCCTGCCCGCTGTCCCCGATCGTGTCGCCCGCGCGACGCTGGCGCTGGAGGACAGGCGTTTCGCGGAGCATCCTGGCGTGGACGCGCCTGCCGTGTTGCGTGCCGTGTTCCAGCATCTGCACGGCGGGCGTTCCGGCGCGTCCACAATAGCGATGCAGGTGGCGCGCATGCAGCATCCGGAGCCGCGCAACCTGTGGAACAAGGCGGTCGAGGCAGGCACGGCGCTTGCGCTGACGTGGCGTTACGGGCGCGAAGCGGTGCTGATCCAGTACCTGCGCATGGTGCCCTACGCGAATGGCAGCCACGGGATCGCGCATGCGGCGCGCTGGTATTTTGCCAAACCCATGGCGGATCTGAGCTGGGCGGAGATCGCGCTGCTATCCGCCGTGCCGCACGCGCCTGGCCGGCTGAACCCGCTGCATCCGGCCGGGCTGGCGGCGGCGCGGCAGCGTGCCGGGCGCATACTGACCGTGCTTGGCAGACAGAGCGTGATACGGCCTGACGAAATGCAGACGGCACGCGCGCAGCTTGCGGCGTTGCAGGTCAGCCCGCCGCCTTTGCGGCCGCCGGAGGCGATGCACGCCATCCTGCGGTTGCGCCGCATGCTCGCCAGCCGCCTCGCGCCCGGCGCAGACCCGATCGTCCGATGCGAGATGGACCTCGGCGTGCAAGGCGAGCTCGCCAAAATGGCCGGCGCGCGCCTGCAAGCCTGGCGCAACGATGGTGCGCAGCAGGTGGCGCTAATGGTGGTGCGGCGGCACGACCGCCAGGTGCTCGCTGCGGTCGGGTCCGCGGGGTTCGACAGCTTGCCCGCCGGCCGGATGGATTTCACCGAAGCGGACCGCTCGCCCGGCAGCACGCTGAAGCCGTTCATCTACGCCCTGGCGCTGCAGCGCGGCGTGCTGTCGCCGGCCCAGGTGATACAGGATCTGCCGGACATCAGCGCCGGTATCGGCAATGCGGACGGCGCGTTCCTCGGCGCCATGCTTCCCAGGCAGGCACTGTCGAATTCCCGCAACGTACCGGCGGTGACGCTGCTGCGCCGCGTCGGCCTGCAGCGCATGTTCGATGACCTGCGTGCGCTCGGGCTGACCGATCTGGACGGCAGCGCGGACCGGTTCGGCCTCTCGCTGGCGATCGGCTCGATGCCCACGAGCCTGGACCGCCTGATGCGCGCCTACGCCACGTTGGCCGGAGACGGCCAGGACACCGACCTCGCCTGGTATGGCGGCCAGGCCCGCGCACCACTGCGTCAGCTGATCGCCCCGGAGGCCGCGCGCCAGATCGGGCTGTTCCTGTCGGACCCGATGGCCAGGCTGCCGAGCTTCCAGCGTTACGGCTCGGTCGAATACCCGTTCAGCGTGGCGCTGAAGACCGGCACGTCGCAGGGCTACCGCGACGCCTGGGTGATCGCCTGGTCGCAGGACTACGAGGTGGGCGTGTGGGTCGGCCGCGCGGACGCTGGCCCGATGACCAGGCTGGGCGGCGCGCAATCGGCGGCCGACCTGGCCCAGGCGGTGCTGCTGCGCCTGCACGGCGTCACGCGCGGGGACCTCACCGCCGGCGGCTTCGCGGCGCCCGCAAACCAGGGGCCCGTCGAGCTGTGCACCACCGGTGCCGCCGCGGGAGCGTGCGCGTCCCGCCTGACAGAGTCGTTGCCGCTGGTGCCCGCAGCGGCCGCGGCGGCGCAGGATGGGCCGCTGCTGTCCGTCATCTCTCCCGCGCCCGACACGCAAGTCTGGCTGAACCCGGAAGTGCCGCCGGAGATGAACCGCTTGGCGCTACGCGCGCGCGTAGCGCCGGGCGTGGCGCAGATCGTCTGGCAGGTGGATGGGGAGGATTACGCGGTGGCCGATCCCGCCGCGCCTTTGTACTGGCCGCTGGTGCGGGGGATGCACCGGTTTCGCGTGCGGCTGCCGTTGCAGCGCGGGGCTTCTGCGGCGGTTCGGGTTTTGGTGGCGCAGTAAGGAAGCAAGCAGTCCTTTTTTGAAAAAAAGGACCAAAAAACTTTTACTTCCCCCGCATTTGCAGCAGTCAGGCATTTCCGGAAAGACACGCGCGCTGCAGATGCGGGGGAGCAAAAGTTTTTTGCTTCTTTTTTTCAAAAAAGAAGGCCTTGCTCGCTTTCGCAACTCCCCCAGCCCTGCCCGTTGTCGCCCCATGGCACGCGTGTTCGTCTCCGGCTCCTCCGACGGCCTCGGCCGCATGGCAGCGCAACTCCTCGTCAAACGGGGGCACGCCGTCGTCCTGCACGCACGCAACCAGGCGCGCGCACGAGACGCGATGGCGGCGGTGCCAGGCGCCGAAGCGGTGCTGACCGGAGACCTCGCCAGCCTGGCGCAGACCCGTAGTCTGGCGGAACAGGCCAACACGCTTGGCCTGTTCGACGCGGTGATACACAACGCGGCGATCGGGTATCGGGAGAAGCGGCGCGTCATCACCGAGGACGGGCTGGCGCATGTCTTCGCGGTCAACACCCTCGCACCCTACGTGCTCACCGCCCTGATGCACCCGCCGCGTCGCCTGGTCTATGTCAGCTCCGAACTGCATCGCCGTGGCGATACGTCACTGCGGGACCTGAACTGGGAAGATCGGCCGTGGCGCGGCAACCAGGCCTACTCCGACAGCAAGCTGCACAACGTCCTGCTTGCCTTCGCGGTCGCCCGCCGGTGGCCGGCGGTGTTGTCGAACGCGATGGAGCCCGGCTGGGTGCCGACAAAGATGAGCCCACGCGCAACCGGCGACCTGGACTCCGCCCACCGAACCCAGGTCTGGCTCGCAACGGACGACGATCCAGCCGCCACGGGATCGAGCGGCTATTTCTACCACCTGCGCCCGCGCGCCCCGAATGGCGCCACGCGGGACGCAGCGCTCCAGGACCGGTTGCTTGCCGAATGCGAGCGCCTGTCTGGTGTTGC
>CAXTVW010000028.1:0-29800 GCA_964247675.1 uncultured Acetobacteraceae bacterium | reverse complement strand
CGGAAGGCGACCTCTTCTGGGGTGAAGCGTAGGTCCATGGGGTGGGCTCCTGATATTACGTAAAGGAAGCAAGGCCTTCTTTTCTGAAGAAAAGAAGCAAAACACTTTTGATTCCGCTGCCGCCGCTCTATCCGGCGAGTCCGCGACAGCGCCGCCCAAAGCTTTTTGGTTCTTTTTCTCGAAAAGAACGGCTTGCCTTACTTCTGCGCGCGGGCGCGTTCCTCGTCGGCTAGTTGGGTGGCCAGGAGCTTTCCGACAGGGCTTCTTGGCAATGAATCGCGCAGTTCCAGCGCCTTTGGCATCTCGTGGCGGCCCACCTTATCGGCCAAAAACGCCTTCAGCTGATCTATGTCCAGCGGCGCGGTCCCGGCCCGCAGCTTCACAAACGCCTTGGCCGCCTCGCCGCGATACTCGTCCGGCACGCCTATCACGATCACCTCTTCCACGTCGGGGTGCTCGTAGATGCTGTTCTCGATCATCGCCGGATACACGTTGAAGCCGCCGGAGATGATCATCCGCTTCTTGCGGTCCACCAGCGTGAACATGCCGTCCTGGCTCATGTGGCCGATGTCGCCGGTGAGGAAGAAGCCGCCCGCGTAGCTCTTGGCCGACATCTCAGGCTGGTTCCAGTAGCCGCTCGTCACGTTCGGGCCGCGTATGGCGATCTCGCCCACCTCGCCCGGCGGCAGCACGCGCAGCGGGTCGTCCAGCGCCACGATGCGCATCTCCACGTTCGGCAGCGGCACGCCTATCATGCCCACCCCGGCCGGCACGCCGGACGGCATGCGGGTGCCGATCGCCGCCGTCTCCGTCATGCCCCAGCCGGTGCGCAGCTCGTGGCCCACCAGCTTCTGGGCACGCTCCGCCACGTCCGTCGGCAGCGGCGCGCCGCCGGAGCCCATCATGGTCAGCGAGCTGAAATCCTGCGTCTCCACGCCGGGCGTTGCCAGCAAGGCGATGATCATCGTGGGCACCGCGGGAAGGCTGGTCGCGCGCTTCCTGGTGATGTCCTCCAGCGTTACGGCCACGTCGAAGCGGGGCCGCAGCAGAATCTCGTTGCCGTCGGCGATGTTGAGCAGCAGCACCACGCCCAGCGCATAGACGTGGAACATCGGCAGCACGCCGATCACCCGCATGGTGCCGGACGCCGGCTCTCCATCGTCCCGCCAGCTCAGATAGCTGAAGGTTGCGGCGATCATGTTGGCGTGCGTCAGCATCGCACCCTTGGGCAGGCCCGTGGTGCCGCCGGTGTATTGCAGGAGCGCCAGGTCGCTGGGCTTCACCTCCGGCCAGGCGGCCGGCAACGGCGTGTCCAGCAGGCCGGCCAGGTCGTCCACGCCGGCGCCGTAGGCCACGGCATCCCCGGTGGTGCCGCCCCAATAGGCATCCTCGCCCACCAGCAGGCGCGGGATGGCGCCCATGGTCACCAGCTTGGAAGCACCAGCGGCCAGGCCGCCCAGGTTCGTTGCGATAACGACGGTGGCGCCGCTGTCGCTGATCTTGTGCATCACCTCGCGCGGCGCATCGAGCGGGCTGAGATGGGCGAGCTTGGCACCGGCCTTGAGTGCCGCGAAGAAGCAGACCGTGTGCCAGGGCGTGTTCGGCAGATAGAGCGCGATGGTGCTGCCCGGCCCGTAGCCGGCGGCGAGGAAGCCGGCGGCCATGCGGTCCACCAGGCCGGCGATGGCGGTGAAGCTCACCTGCCTGTCGCGATACTCGATCAGCGGCCGGTCGCCGTATTTGGCCGCCGCGCGCTCGAGCAATTGCGGCAGCGTGATGGCCTCGGCCGGCTGGTGCCAGCTCACGTGGGAGGGGTAATGCGCCTCCCAGGGGTGGCGTGTCGCGGCCTCAGAATGGTCGAGCGTGTCCGACCCGTGATGGTCCATTCCCTCACCCTTTCGTTCGCTGGCCGGCGTTGCGGCGCGTGATCTGTTTTGCCGCAGAGGTTAGGGTATTTGCCCTGGAGGTCAAATCATCAGGGCAGGAGGAGGGAAAAACGGCCTGCTTTTCTGGGAAAGGAAGCAAAGACTTTTGCTTCCACGCAACGTACTGTCCCGCCGGACCGCGTGCATCCACCTGGACCAGCTCCGCGCCGTGGTGCTGCTCGGCCGCGGCTGGACGAAGTCGCAGGTGCTGCCGGACCATCACGGGTCTTCGTGCAGCCCTCAGGAGCAAAAGTTTTTTGCTTCTTTTTTCAAAAAAGAAGGCCTTCCTTGCCCGCCATGAAGACGCCCCCACCAGAGTCGCTGAGCCTCCCAGGAGGCCCCGCCACCATCCACTGGCGCCGTAACCCGCGCGCCAGGCGCATCACGCTGCGCATAGACGCGCGCCAGGGCCATGTTGTCGTCACCCTGCCGATGCGCGCCGCGAAATCCGCCGGCCTGGCGCTGCTGCGCGCCAACGCCGACTGGGTCAGCACGCACCTGAACGCCCTGCCCGAAGCAGCACCCTTCGCAGACGGCGCGCTGGTCACCATCGACGGCACACCGCACCCGATACGCCACGTGCCGGGCGGGCGCGGCGGCGCCTGGATTGAGGCGGGCGCGCTGCACGTGACGGGCGAGGCGGATTTTCTGCCGCGCCGGGTGGGCGATTTCCTGCGCGCCGAGGCCAGGCGGCGGTTTGCCGTGCAGGCAGCGGCCAAGGCGGTGAGCGAGGGGCTGATCGTCAGGCGGGTGACGGTGAAGGACACGCGCACGCGCTGGGGCAGCTGTTCGGCGGACGGCGCGCTGATGTTCTGCTGGCGGCTGCTGATGGCGCCGCCTTACGTGCAGGATTACGTGGTAGGGCACGAGGTGGCGCATTTGCGGCACATGAACCACGCGCCGGCGTTCTGGGCGCTGTGCGACGCGCTTTCGCCGCATCGGGTGGCGGCGACGGGGTGGTTGGCTGAGGAGGGGGCTCGGTTGTTGCGGACGGGGTAAAGGCAAGAAAGGCCTTCTTTTTTGAAAAAAAGAAGCAAAAAACTTTTACTCCTGACGCCTGCAACAAGGGGCGTGCCGGTTCTGCCAGCACGAGCGCTGGCAGAACCAGGCCGGATCGTCGTGCAGCCGGGGAGATAAAAGTCTTTTGCTTCTTTTCTTCAGAAAAGAAGGCCTTGCTTCCCTACACTCGCGTCAGAAACCGGGCCGCATCCGCCACGGCCTCCACCGTCTTGCCGATCATCGGCCCGATCGTGAAGAACCCGTGATACACACCGTTGTAGCGCTTCATCGTCACCAGCACGCCGGCCTGGGCAAGGCGCACCGCGTAGGCCTCGCCGGCGTCGCGTATCGGGTCCACCTCGGCAGTCAGCACGCAGGCGGGCGGCAGGCCTGCGTGGCTCTCCGCCAGCGCAGGCGTGGCGCGCGGGTCCAGCAGCTCGGACTCGCTGTTGTGGTAATGGTGGCGGAACCACAGCATGGACTGCCGGGTCAGGATCGGGCCGTTTGCGAATTCCGTGACCGAAGCGCGGGTGAGGTCGCGGTCCACGCCTGGATACACGAGCAACTGGCTGCGCAAGGCCGGGCCGCCGCGCGACTTGGCCAGCAGGCAGCAGACCGCGGACAGCGTGCCGCCGGCGCTGTCGCCGCCGACCGAGATGCGGGTGGCGTCACCGCCGAGTGCTGCGGCGTTCGCCGCCACCCAAAGCAGCGCGGCGTAGGCGTCCTCGGGCGCGGCGGGGAATTTGTGTTCGGGCGCCAGGCGGTAATCGACGCTGACCACCACCGTGTTGGCCTGCACGCAGAGTTCGCGGCAGGCCCAGTCGCCGGATTGCAGGTCCCCCAGCACCATGCCGCCGCCGTGGAACCAGATCAGGATGGGCAGGCCCGTATCGGCCGAGGGGCGATAGAGTCGGGCGGGGATTTCACCCTCGGCGCCGGCCACTTGCAGTTCGCGGACTTCATGGATGAGCCGGCCGGGCGCGGTGGGGAAGCCGGCGTAGAAGGCGCGTACATCGGCGGGCGAAAGGGTCGCCATGTCGGGCGCGCCACGCGCCGCCAGGAAGGCGAGTATCTGTGCCGCGTCGTCGTCGATATTCGCCATCACGCCTGTCCCGCCGTTGCTTCAGAGAGGATGTCCGCCGCGCTGACGCACGGCATGCCGAGCTGGCCGGCCAGCGCGCGGCAATAGGCGGCCGAGGCGACCTCGCCGTCATCGTCGAGTATGTCCGTCCAGGCCGCGACGTCGTAGCGCGTCGCCTGCCGCACGAGGTCGAGCGCCAGGTCGGCGCTGGCGCGGTGCTCGCGGCCGCGAAAGCCGACCATGGCCGGCATCACGTGACCGGGTGATTTCAGGCTGGCGATCCCCGCATCTGGCGCGCCGGCGGCGCGTAGGGTCAGCGCGCGGTCGGCGGCCGATATGCCGGTGCCGTCGCATTCGGCGCCCTCCACCGAGCGCAGCAGGATGGGTCCGCGGTAGCCCTCGCGGTATTCGCCGGCCAGCACCAGGCCCAGCGCCATGGCGCGTTCGGCGGTCACGCTGAAGCAGGTCAGGCCACGGCCCCAGGTGACGGTGGTGTTGACCGTCTCGGCGGTGGCCAGGGCTGCGACGCCTACGAAGCAGCCGCGGTCTGCGGCTTCGTCCACCAGGATGACCAGGCCGCCGGCTTCCAGGGTTTCGTTCATGGGTGGCCTGCCAGGGTGGAAAGGAAGGAAGCGCTGTCTTTTTTGAAAAAAGGAAACAAGGAACTTTTGGTCCCTGTCGGCGCGCGCTGAAACAGCCGCCGGCAGGGAGCAGAAGTTCTTTGGTCCTGCTTTTCAAAAGAGGACTGCTTTCTTTTTTTCTTCATGGCCCGACACATAGTGCGCCTTCCCTCCGCTGGGCAGCCCCAAGCTTCCCGGCTAAAACGTGCCGAAACACAGGGAGCGCCTCGTGGAGACACAGGACATACGCGTGCACCAGGACGGAGCCGCGATGCACATAAGGATGGCGCGGCCGGGCAAGCGCAATGCGCTGACGGTTGCGATGTACGCCGCCATGGCAGAGGCGATGGCGCGCGCCGAGGCCGATCCGGACACACGCGCAATCGTCTTCTCCGGCGAGGGCGTGGCGTTCTGTGCCGGCAACGACCTGGCCGATTTCGTGGCCAACCCGCCTGGTGGCGAGGACGCGCCGGTGCAGCGTTTCATCCGCGCGCTGGCCGGTGCGCGGAAAGTGCTCATCGCCGCGGTGCAGGGGCGGGCGGTGGGCATAGGAACGACGATGCTGCTGCATTGCGATTTCGTGCTGGCCGAGCCGGACGCCGTGCTGCAGATGCCCTTCGTCGATCTGGCGCTGGTGCCTGAAGCCGGCAGCTCGCTTCTGGTGCCCAACCTGATGGGACAGCGCCGCGCGGCCGAGCTGCTGTTGCTGGGTGAGGCGGTGGACGCCGCGCGCGCGATGGAGCTGGGCCTGGTGAACCGCGTGGTGGCGGCCGGTACGGCGGCGGCCGAGGCGCAGGCGCTGGCGGTGCGGCTGGCGGCCAAGCCGGCGGGCGCGCTGCTGGCCACCAAGGCGCTGATGAAATCGCCCACGCGCGACATGCCCGGCCGGCTGGCCGAGGAGAACGCCGCCTTCGCCGCGCAACTGAAATCCGCCGAACTGCGCCAGACGGTGCAGGCCTTCTTCCAATCCCGTGCCAAGGCGAATGCCGCATGAGCCTGCCCCCGTTCCTCGCCCACAAGCTGCGCCTGCCGGTGATCGCGGCACCGCTGTTCATCATCTCCAACCCGGACCTGGTTCTGGCGCAGTGCAAGGCCGGCGTGGTCGGCTCCTTCCCGGCGCTGAACGCGCGGCCGAAGGAGAAGCTGGACGAATGGCTCGCGCGCATCACCGAGGAGCTGGCGGCCTACGACGCGGCGCATCCCGACGCGCCGGCGGCGCCGTTCGCGGTCAACCAGATCGTGCACCGCTCTAACGACCGGCTGGAGCACGACCTGGAACTCTGCGTGAAGTACAAGGTGCCGATCGTGATCACGTCATTGGGTGCGCGGGCCGACGTGTTCGAGGCGGTGCATTCCTACGGCGGCATCGTGCTGCATGACATCATCAACGTGGCCTTTGCGCACAAGGCGATCGAGAAGGGCGCCGACGGCCTGGTGGCGGTGGCGGCCGGCGCCGGCGGGCATGCCGGCACCACGTCCCCCTTTGCACTGATCTCCGAGATACGCGCCTGGTTCGATGGCCCGCTGGCGCTGTCGGGTGCGATCTCCAGCGGCGGCGCCATTCTGGCGGCGCAGGCGGCCGGCGCGGACGTTGCCTATATCGGCTCGGCGTTCATCGCGACCGAGGAGGCAAACGCCGCGGCCGAATACAAGCAGGCGGTGGTGGAGTCGCAGGCCAGCGACATCATCTACAGCAACCTGTTCACCGGCGTGCACGGCAACTACCTGAAGAGCTCGATCGTGGCCGCGGGACTGGATCCGGAGGCGCTGCCGGTGTCGGACGCCTCGGCGATGAATTTCGGCAGCGGGTCCAGCAAGGCCTGGCGCGACATCTGGGGCGCGGGGCAGGGCGTGGGTCAGGTGGACAGCGTGGTGCCGGCGGCTTCGCGCATCGCGCAATGGTCGCGCGAATACCAGGCGGCGCGGGAGCGGTTGCTGCACACTTGAGCGAGCAAGGCCTTCTTTTCTGAAGAAAAGAAGCAAAAGACTCTTTTCTGCGCTGTCGCGGACTGTTCAACGAACGCGCGACAGCCGCAGGCTCAACACGGGCTTGGCCATCCGCATCGCTGTAGCCGGGCAGACGTGCGAACTTCCGTCAGCGATCTCTCTACCCCAGCGACCCCCGCGCGATCGTCTCCAGCGTATGCGCAAGCACCAGGATCAGCAGCAGCGCCAGGCTCAGGCGTATCCGTCCGCGCGCCAGGCGCAACGTGGCCACCAGGAACATCGAGATGATGAAGATCAGCACGACGGTCTGCACGTCGCTGTTCAGCCCCGCACCCTTCATCAGCGAACGCAGTGAACCCTCGATGAAGCCGAGGATGCTCAGGATGATCCGTGCGAACGTGCCGAAGACGCCGACCAGGCCGTGAGCAAATCCGTCTAGCACGTTCATTTCATTTCCATGCCATATGGCAGTGGGCGCGGAAAGCGGTTCTTTTTTGAAACGAGCAGATCAGGAGGGCTTGTGGCCGCAGAGCACCGTGGCGCCTGACCCCTGCTTACAAATGAGGCCTTGCGCCGGCGGGCCCGTATGCAAAATCCTGTGGCGAGGAGGACCGCCCGATGCGCCACGCTTTGCTAGCCGTGCTGTTGATGGTGAGCCTGTCCGCCCGCGCGCAAAGCGCGGTCTCGCCGGCCGACGGGGCCGCGATCGCGCGCGTGATCACCGCACAGATAGAGGCGTTCCGCAGGGATGACGGCGACGCGGCGTTCGCGTTCGCCACGCCGGGCATACAGCAGCAGTTCGGCAACAGCGCCCACTTCATGGACGCGGTGAAGCAGGGCTACCCGCAGGTGTACAGGCCGCGGTCATTCAAGTTCCTGGACCGGGCTAGCGAAGACGGCAAGGTCATGCAGCGGGTGGAGATCGTGGGCCCGGACGGGGGGCTGGTGACCGCGATCTACGACATGTCGCACCAGCCGGACGGGAGTTGGCGGATCGACGGCTGCCGGCTGGAGAAGACGCCACTGCAGGATACGTAAGGCAAGCAAGGCCTTCTTTTTTGAAAAAAAGAAGCAAAAAACTTTCGGTCCCTGTCGGCGCGTGCTGAAACGTTCGCCGACAGGGAGCAGAAATTTTTTGGTCCTTTTTTCCAAAAAAGGACTGCTTGCTTCCTTACGCTAGCGGATACGGCAGCTTGAAGATGACGTCTTCCGTCGTCACCTGGCGCTCCTCGATCTGCAGCGTGAAGCGCCTGGCCAGCTCCGAGAGCACTTCCTGCACCAGGCTTTCCGGCGCCGATGCACCGGCGGTGATGCCAACGGTGCCCACGCCTTCCATCAGCGAGAAATCCATGTCGCCCACCTTGGGCACCAGGACGGCGCGGCCGGCGCCGGCGCGCTCGGCCACCTCGCGCAGGCGCTGGCTGTTGCTGCTGTTCGGGCTGCCTATGACGATCAGCAGGTCGCAGCCTTGGGCGATCGCCTTTACGGCCGCCTGGCGGTTGGTGGTGGCGTAGCAGATGTCCTCGCGCTTCGGGCCTTCGATGGCCGGGAAGCGGCGGCGCAGAATCTCCACGATCTCGGCCGTGTCGTCCACGCTGAGGGTGGTCTGGGTGATGAAGGCGAGGTTGGCCACCTCGGCCGGCGCCACGGTCTCCGCCTCAGCGGCGTTCTGCACCAGCGTCACCGTGCCTGGCGGCAATTGGCCCATGGTGCCCACCACTTCCGGGTGGCCGGCGTGGCCGATCATCAGGATGTGGCGCTGTTCGGCAAAATGGCGCTCGGCCTCGCGGTGCACTTTGCTGACCAGCGGGCAAGTGGCGTCCAGATACGCCAGGTTGCGTCGCTGGGCTTCCTCCGGCACCGCCTTCGGCACGCCGTGCGCGCTGAACACCACGTGGGCGTTCTCCGGCACTTCATCCAGTTCTTCGACGAAGATGGCGCCCTGGGCTTCCAGCGTCTCCACCACCGTGCGGTTGTGGACGATCTCGTGGCGCACGTACACAGGCGCGCCGTAGCGGCGCAGCGCCTCCTCCACCACGCGTATGGCGCGGTCCACGCCGGCGCAGAAGCCGCGCGGTCCGGCCAGAACCACGCGCAGCGGGCGCAAGGCTGTCTCAAGCGCGGGCGCGCGTGTCAGCAGGTCGGTCGGGCTGTCTGGCATGGGTTTGTCTGTCCCGTCTGTCCTCGTCTGTGCGCAATATGGCTACGGAGGGGTTCTGGTGCAAAGGCGGGATGCTGTGGCAAAGCAGCCGTGCCGTCCCACCGTTGCTATGGGGCCGCAGCGGAGACCCCCATGCGCCTGACACACCTGCCCGTCCTCCTCCTGGCACTTGCGGCCGCCGCCTGCCACGCCGACCCGAACGAGGAGGCGGTGCAGTGCCCGCGCGCCTATGCGCTGCCGGAAGCCTCGCACGTGTCCCACTTCAACGGGCGCGGCACGGACATCTCGGACCTGGTTCTGGGCGTGCGGCTGACCGACGTGCAGGGCGCGTGCTCCGGCAAGCTGGGCGTGCGCGAAGAGGGCGCGCACGGCCACGTGGTGATGGTGGTCACCAAGGGGCCGGCCGCGACCAGCAACGAGGCGGACGTAGGCTACATCCTCGGCGTGGTGCGCGACGGCGTGATCCTGGACCGCGCCAGCTACGTGCAGCACGTCGTGTTCCCAGCGAACGTGGATACCCTGGAGGTGACGGGGCAGGAGATCGCGCTGAAGCTTCCTACGGGGAAGGGTGTCAGCGGGCCGAGCTACCACCTGTATTTCATGTTGAATCTTACCCCTGAGGAGCTGGCGGCTAATCGGCAGGGGGCGCAGTAAGCAAGCAAGGCCTTCTTTTTTGAAAAAAAGAAGCAAAAAACTTTTTCTCCCTGTCCGCGGTTGCTGAAGCGTTTGCCGTCAGGGAGAAAAAGTTTTTTGGTCCTTTTTTTCAAAAAAGGACTGCTTGCCTTGCTTGCCTCACTTCCTGGGCCTACTGCCCAACGCATGGCCCTGAAACCCCACCTAGCCCGCGCCTACCGCGCCAGCCGCTACAGCGTCGCGGGCTTCAACCTCACGATCGGCCGCCGCTCCGGCGCGCTGGACGGCCTGCTCGCCGGGCTGGGTGCGCGCGAAGCGGTGCTGATCACGGCCTGGAACCCGGCCAGCCGGCGCATGCCGCCGAACTGGAACAGCAAGATGATGGCGGCACTCAGGCACCGCCTTGGCACCACGCCGGCTTTGCCGGCCCGGGGCGCCGGGCGGACCTGGTCGGAGGACCACCTGCTCGTGGTCGGCGACAGGCGCCGGCTGGCCAAGCTGGCCCGCCTGTTCGGCCAGGCAGCGATGGTCGGGCTGAAACGCGGGCAGGGCGTCCGGCTGCTGCCGCTCGTCTGACGTGCCGCCGCGTGTGACGGCCGAGGCGCTTCACGCAGCCCTGCTCGCCTCGGACAGCGCCACTGCCGTGCTTGAGGCGATCTGCGGCGCGCCCGTCTCCATACGCCGGGACTCGAACGCCACCTGGCTGATGCCCACCCATCTGGCCGGCGGAGAGCATCGCCGCGTCGCTCTGCTGTGCGGCGACCGGCATCTGTCGGACGCGGATCTGTGGTTCCGGCCGGAACTGCTGCCGCCCGGCATGGTGGCCGAGTTGGCGGCAAGCGACGCGCCGTTCGGCCGGGTGGTCAAGTCGCTTGGGCTACGGCGCCGCTCTCTGTCGGCGCGTATCTGCGCACCGGGCGAGCCGTATGCGGTGGAGCACCGGGCGGTGCTTGGCGACGGGGTGCACGAGGTGGCGGAGGTGGCCGAGCGGTATTGCTGGGGATTGGTGGAAAGAAGAAAGGGAGGCCCTCCTTCTTAAAAGAAGAAGCGCCGCATTTTTCAGCAGTCGCGTGTCTCAGGAAGCCCGAAGCGGCGGAGGTGCGTGGGGACAAAAGTTTTTTGCTTCTTTTTTTTCAAAAAAGAAGGCCTTCCTTCCTCCCTTCCTTAAATGTCCGAAGCCGTAACTTTCAGTTCCGCCAGCCGCTCGGAAGCGCGCTCCACCGTGCGCACCATCACGTCGCCGGCGCGTTTCACCTTCGGTTCGGCATGGTTCAGCAACCCGTCTGCCACCAGGAGCGCCGGCGAGAGGATGCCGCGCACGTCATGGCGCAGCGTCGAGACCTGTTTGCGAAGTTCGGCCAGCTGAACCTGCGCCGCGCACGCTTCGGCAAGCTGGCCGCGCGACGTGGTGGCTTCGCTTCGGTGCGCTGCGAGTTGCGGGCGGAACCAGAGGGTTGTGCCGAGCACGCCAGCAGCGATCCCCGCCAGCGCAAACCATAGGCCTTGCATAAAGTAAGTTGCTCCTCTGCCGGCGTAACGTTTTGCCGGACAACGACAGAAACAGGCAAGGCTTGCCCAGGAAAAAGGTGACGTTTCTGGTTTGGTCAGCGCCGGTGCCTTGGCCGGCCCCGGATGCCGGCGCCTGTCCGTATTTGACGCAAGCCGCCCCGCGAACCTATAACCCGCCCCCATGACACGGGGCCGCCAGCGCCCCGCGCAAGCTGTTGGAGTGCCCCCGTGAAGCGTACGTATCAGCCATCGAAAATCGTCCGCAAGCGCAGGCACGGCTTCCGCGCCCGCATGGAGACGGTAGGTGGCCGCAAGGTGATCGCAAACCGCCGGGCCAAGGGGCGGAAGAAGCTCTCGGCCTGACGCAAATGGCGGATCTGGTGCCTGTGCCGCAGACCGCGGCAGGGGCACGCCCGCCGCATCTCAAGCGCCGCGCGGAGTTCCTGCGCGTGGCTGCCAAAGGCCGCAAGGCGCCCTCGCCCGGGCTGGTTCTGCAGGCTCTGCACCGCGGCGATGACGCGCCGGTCCGGCTTGGTTTCACGGTGACGAAGAAAGTGGGCAACGCGGTGGTGCGCAACCGGACACGCCGGCGGCTGCGTGCGGCGGCCCGGCTGTTGCTGGCCGAAACGCCCGCCACGGGCGCCGACCTGGTGCTTGTCGGCCGGGACACCACGCGGGGCAGGCGGTTCGACCTGCTGATCGACGATCTGCGGCGCGGCCTGGCGAAGCTGGGCGTCGCCACCGTGGCGAAATCGTGAGGCTTCTCGCGCCGGGTGGGGCGAGGCCGGCCGGCGCCGTCCTTGCGGTGCTGGTGCGCGCCTACCAGTTGCTGGTTCGGCCGCTATTGCCGCCGGCCTGCCGGTTCGAGCCGAGCTGCAGCGCCTACGCCATTGAGGCGCTGTATAGCCACGGCGCCGTCCGCGGGCTGTGGCTGGCCGCCTGGCGCGTCCTGCGCTGCAACCCCTGGGGCGGCTGCGGCTACGACCCGGTCCCAACCTGCCAACACGCTCGTACGACACTGCGCGCTCACCCAACGAAAGACGCCAAGGCAAGCTGATGGACCAGAAACGCCTTCCGTTGTTCATCGCGCTCACCGTGGGTATCCTGCTGGTGTTTCAATACCTGGCGCCGCCAAAGAACCACGCCCAGCTCGCGCGCCAGGCGGTGCAGACCACCCGCAACACGCCGGCCGACCGGACCCCCGCGCCCACCCACGACCCCGCCCCGCCGGGCACGCAGCCGGAACACGTGCCGCCGCCGCTGATGGACCCCGCCAAAATCCCGCGCGTGGTGATCGACGGACCGCGCGTGACCGGCAGCCTCAGCCTGCTCGGTGCCAGCCTCGATGACCTCCGCCTGCGCGCCTACCACGAGACGGTCTCCAAGGCCTCGCCGCTGGTGCGCGTGCTGGAGCCGCGCTCCGACCCGCAGCCGAGCTACGTGCAGTTCGGCTGGACCAGCACGGACAACACGAAGCTGCCGGACAGCGACACGGTGTGGACCAGCGACGGCGGCAGCGTCACCGCCGGCCACCCGGTGACTATCAGCTGGGACAACGGCGCCGGCCTCATTTTCCACATCACGCTCTCCGTGGATGACAACTACGTCTTCAGCGTGCGCCAGAGTGTGCACAACGGCGGCGCCGCGCCGGTGCAGCTCTGGCCGTGGCAGCGCGTAAGGCGGGACTGGCTGCCGCAGACCGCCGGTTTCAACGTGTTCGAAGGCCTGCTCGGCATGGTGGACCTGAAGCTGGAGGACCTGTCCTACGCCAAGGTGAAGACGCAGGCCGACAAGGCGGACAGCATTGGCTACACCCACACCGGCACCGGCGGCTGGGCCGGCTTCACCGACAAATACTGGCTGACCGCGCTGATCCCGGACCAGGCCACCGCCGAGACGACCGAGTGGAAGCATTGGCTCGACAACGGCGCCGACCGCTTCGAGGTGAACTACCTGGCCGCCACCCCCGAGCACGTGGCCCCTGGTGCGGATGCCAGCGCAAATAGCCGTGTCTTCGCCGGCGCCAAGGAAGTGCACCTGCTGGACCGCTACGAGGCGCACGACGACATCCCGCGCTTCTCGTATGCCGTCGACTGGGGCTGGTTCCCGTTCCTGACCAAGCCGTTCTTCTATGCGATCGACTGGATTTACGGCGTGGTTGGCAATTTCGGCATCGCCATCATGATCTTCACCCTCGGCGTGAAAACTCTGTTCTACCCGATCGCCGCACGCTCCTACCGCAGCATGGGCAAGATGCGGCTGCTCGGCCCGAAGATCACCGCGGTGCGCGAGCGCTACAAGGATGAACCGGCTAAGCTGCAATCTGAAATGATGGCGGTGTACAAATCGGAAAACGTGAGCCCGGTCAGCGGCTGCGCGCCCATGCTGCTGCAGATCCCGGTGTTCTTCGCGCTGTATAAAGTTATCCTGATCACCATCGCCATGCGCCACGCGCCGTTCTTTGGCTGGATCCAGGACCTCTCCTCGGTCGATCCCACCAACATCTTCAACCTATTCGGCCTGATCCCCGTCGATCCCAGCACGATCTCCCCCTATTTGCACCTCGGCATCTGGCCGCTGGTGATGGGTGCGACGATGTTCTTCCAGCAGAAGCTGAACCCGCCGCCGCCCGACCCCGCGCAGGCGCGCATGCTGCAGTTCATGCCGCTGATTTTCATGTTCACCATGGGGCGCTTCCCGGCGGGGCTGGTGATCTACTGGTCCTGGAACAACACGCTGACCATGGCGCAGCAATGGTACATCCAGCGCCAGGCCAAGCTCACGCCCTCAGCGCGTGTGGTTCGGACTTGAGCAAGGGAAGGCAAGGCCAGGGGCTCTGCCCCTGGACCCCGCTAAGGACAGTCGTCCTTAGAACCTGTTTTGCTTCGCAGTTTGTGGAGGGGGGCCGCACGCGTTGTTGCCACCACACGGATGGCCCCCCTCCACAAACTGCGAGGGGCGAAGCCCGGGGTCTGGGGCCGACTGGCCCCAGCGGGGTCCAGGGGCAGAGCCCTTGGCCTTGCCTTCCTTGACCACACCCGAAGAACAAGCCGCCGAGATCGAGGCTGGCCGGCTGCTGTTTGCCGCCGAGTGCAAATTTTACTTCGCGGCGCAGCGGATCGATCAGTTGCCGGACCCGCGTGGGCCGGAGGTGGCGTTTGCCGGGCGTTCGAACGTGGGCAAGTCGTCTTTGGTGAATGCGCTAACGGGGCATAAGGCTTTGGCGCGGGCGTCGAGTGAGCCGGGGCGGACGAAGCAGTTGAATTTCTTCGATCTGGGGGGGCGGTTGGTTCTGGTGGACATGCCTGGGTATGGCTATGCGCAGGCGGCCAAGGCTGTGAAGGAGGATTGGCAGGGGTTGATGTTCGATTTCCTGCGCGGGCGTGTGGTGTTGCGTCGCGTTGTTTTGTTGTTGGACGCGCGGATTGAGCTGAAGGCGTCCGATACGGCGGTGATGGATTTGTTCGATCGCGCGGCGGTGGCGTTTCAGCTGGTGTTGACGAAGATCGATGGGTTGAAGCCGGACCGTTTGGCGCGCAAGCGGGCAGAGGTGGAGGCCGCGATGAAGGGGCATGCGGCGGCGTATCCCGAAGTGTTGGCGACGAGTGCGCGCACTGGGGAGGGGATTGAGGCGTTGCGGGCAGGGTTGGCGAGTTTGGCGGAGTAGGCTCGCCGTTTTTGGGAGCGTTTGCCGCGATGCCGATTAGAGCTGACGGACGAGGCTGGATTGCTTCAGCAAGCATGGTGTTGCTGTCTTCGGTAATTCCCATCGCAAGTGCCAGTGCCGAGCCTTGCCGCCTGGTGGGCTGCGCGAATCAGGTGTTCTACATCTTCATGCCCGACGCGAACCTGACGCCGGAGACGGACGCCGCTTTAATTTTGGCGGGCACGCACTGCAAGTCTCCAGACAGTTCGCAGACTTTCTTGCGCAGGGGATTGCCCGCGGTGAATGAGGTGGCGACGCTCAAGGCCGAGGGGCGCTGGGTTTACACGCAGCAGCAGCTCGAAGAGGAGATCGACCTGTTCCAGCCGCTGGGGGCTGACCGGAGCTCAACCGAGGATTGCTCGATCATATGGAAAGCGCCTGACGGCGGCGGAAGCCTCGATCCAGGGATGAGACTTCGGGTTCTGGGGTACCGCACGTTTGTCAGTCATCGCAAAATGGAGTCCAACGGCGCTCCTGGTGAGCTGTATCAGACGGCGACGTATCCGGAGCAGCTTCTGTTCGCGATGGTCCTTGTCGAGTGAAAGGTTTTCCCATGGTCAGGATTACGGGCTTTGCTGCGGCCCTGTGCCTTTGGATGGCGCAGGCTTCCGCGCAGTCGATACCGGCGGCGGTCGGCAGCGATCCGGCGCCGGATGCGCAGCATCCTGCCCGGTCTGCGGTGATCCACATCCCGAGCGGCGGGGTGGAGATCAACGGCCTGGTCTATGTCGCATCCGGCGTGGGCGCCCATCCTACGCTGGTGCTCTGCCACGGCTTGCCGGGTAACGAGAAGAATCTCGATCTGGCGCAGGCCGTGCGTCGGGCCGGCTGGGACGTGGTGACGTTCAACTATCGCGGCTCCTGGGGCAGCCCGGGTGTGTTCAGCTTCGCGCACACCCTGGAAGACACCGCTGCCGTGCTGACATACGTCCGCACACCGGAACACGCCCATGCGCTCGGCATCGATGCGGCGCGCATCGTCCTGGCCGGCCACAGCATGGGCGGCTGGGTGACAGCGGAGACTGCCGCGCGCGACCCCGCGCTGGCCGGCGCCATCATGATCTCCGCGTGGGACCCCGGTGCCAGGCCGGCGGCCGATCCCAGCGCCCGCGCCAAACTCGCAGCCGGCATGGCGGAGAATTACGAGACCCTGTCTGGCACCTCACCCAACGCGATGGCGGACGAGCTGATCGCGCATGGCGCCGCATGGTCGTTTTTACCACTCGCAGCAAAACTCACCGGTATGCCGCTGCTGGTTCTCACATCCGATGACGGCAACGGCCCGGACGACATGGCGCTTGTCACCGCGGTCCAGAAACTGGGCGGGCACCAAGTGAGCCAGGCGCATGCCGCAACCGATCATAGCTGGTCGGATCATCGGATTGCGCTGGAGGCGCTGGTTGTGAACTGGCTGGTGGCTTTGCGCGGGAAGTAGAAGCAAGGAAGGCCTTCTTTTTCGAGAAAAAGAAGCAAAAAGCTTTTGCTCCGCTGTCGCGGGAACGTCGCAGCGAACGTTTCCACATTACGCATACGACGGAGACAAAAGTTTTTTGGTTCTTTTTTTCCAAAAAAGAACTGCTTGCTTCCTTACTTCGGCATCCGCCCCGCAGCCGTGTCCCAACGTTCGGTGATAGCAGCAAACACCGCGCCTGCCCCGATAGCACGCAGGCACTTCACATCGAACGGACAAGGCGTGCGCAGCCAGCACGGTGCGCACGGTACCTGCGTGTAAAACTCCACGTTGCCTTCGTAATGCGCGTTCACAGGGTGCTCGTAGCCGCCGATGATCACCACGGTGGGCGTGCCCGCGGCACCGGCGATGTGCATGGGGCCTGACACGGGGCCCACGTGTATGTCGGCCGCGCTGATAGCCGCGGCGAGGTGCGGAATCGTGGTTTGCCCGCGCAGATCGATGTAGTTGCCCACCGGCACTGGGTTGGGCGCGTCGGGCGCGTCGCCGATTTCGATAAGCGTGGACGTGGCGGCCACGCGTGCGACGAGTTCGTCCCAGGATGCTTCAGGCCAGTCCTTGTTCGGAGTGTAGCGGCTGGCGCGGCGCAGAGCGATCACCCAGGGCCGCGGCAGGTGCCGCCAGGCATTCTGGTAGGCTTCCACCAGCGCACTGTCGATCACGCAGTCGGGGTGCGGGTCGGTGACCTCCACGCCGATGCGGTCGCCCATCAGGCGTGTGAGGTGCACCGGCGTCGGCACGGTCTTTTCGTATTCCAGGTAGATGCTGCCTGGCACGCGTGCGTCGAAGGGAAGCACCTCGTCTATATAGGGCAGCCCGCGCGCGAGCTCCGGGAAGCCGGTGTAGAAGCGGATGCGTCCGTTCGGGTTGGCCTGCTTGGCGGCGCGAAGCACGGCCGTGCACATGACCACGTCGCCTATGCCGGACTTCCTGGCCACGTTGAGCAACGGGCGCTGATAGGGGCGCGGCCCGAAGCGGGGGAACAGCAGCAGGCGGGCCAGCTTGCCGGATTGGGCTATGCGGCGTCGTCTTGCGATGATGAGCCGGTCTTTTAGCGTCAGGAAGAAAGCACTTCTTTTCTGAAGAAAAGAAGCAAAAGACTTCTGCTCCGCTGTCGCGCCGCGTTCCATCAGCCGCTGACTGGAGGCAGAAGTTGTCTCGGTTTTCTTGTCAAGAAAACTGCTCGAGCTTCGTGCGGAACGCGGTCTGGCGAGTTGGCTGGCATGCGTGCGCGAGCACCGGAGCGCAACGAACGTGCGTCAGACGGCTGCTAGGGCAAGTTGGGCAAGAAGCTCGCTTGCTTGCTAGCAGCACCGTAGCCCACCGCCAGCCCCGAACCTTGCATCCTGCCGCGCCCGGAAAAACGCATCACGCGACATCACAGCCGCTTCCGGATGCGCGTCACGCGAATGCGCCACGTAGCGGTCATAGTCCGGCAGCCCCACCACCAGCTCCACCGCCGCGCGCGCGCTGCGTGCGGCCTCGCTCACGTCAAACGTTCGGCCGAAGCAGCGGCAGATCATGGCGGTCCTCATGCGTGGTCACTCTTACGTCGCGCAGGGCCTGAAAGATGCACGCCATGCCGGCGCCCAGCATAAGCACCACCACGGCCATGAACAGACCGGTCAGCGCACAGTCCACGTAGTCGTTGGCCAGCACCTGGTGCATGTCCGCCGCGGTCTTGGCCGGCGCCATGACGCGGCCCTCGGCCATGGCGGCAGAGAACCGGGCCGCGTGGGAGAGGAAGCCGATGGCGGGTGTGGGCGAGAATATCTTCTCCCAGCCGGCCGTCAGCGTGCAGACGGCGAGCCACGCGGCGGGGGCCGCGGCCACCGCCGCGTAGGCCTGGCGCTTCATCTTGAACAGCACGACGGTCGCCAAAGTCAGCGCGATGGCGGCCAGCATCTGGTTGGAGATGCCGAACAGCGGCCACAGCGTGTTGATGCCGCCCAACGGATCGACGACCCCCTGATACAGGAAGTAGCCCCAGGCGCAGACGGCCAGCCCGGTGGCCGCCACGTTGGCGAGCGTGCTCTCCGTCCGGCGCCATGCGGGCACGGCGAGGCCGGCCAGGTCCTGGATCATGAAGCGCGCCACGCGCGTGCCGGCATCGAGCGTGGTCAGGATGAACAGCGCCTCGAACAGGATGGCGAAATGATACCAGAACGCCATCAGCGCCCGGCCGCCCAGCGCGCCGGACAGGATGCGGGACATGCCGACGGCCAGCGTCGGCGCGCCGCCGGCGCGCGCCAGTATGGTGTGCTCGCCCACGTCATGCGCCAGCTGGGTCAGCGAGACGGCCGAAATGGGGAAGCCCCAGCCGGTGATGGTGGAAGAGGCCGCATCCACCGTGGTGCCGACCAGCGCGGCCGGCGCGTTCATCGCGAAATACGCGCCGGGCTCCAGCACGCAGGCGGCGATCAGCGCCATGATGGCCACCATGCTCTCTGCCAGCATGGCGCCGTAGCCGATGGCGCGTATCTGCGCCTCGCTGCCGATCATCTTCGGCGTGGTGCCGCTGGAGACCAGCGCGTGGAAGCCGCTGACGCTGCCGCAGGCGATGGTGATGAACAGGAACGGGAACACGCTGCCCGCGAACACCGGCCCGGTGCCGTCGATGAAACGGCTGACCGCCGGCATGCGCAATTCCGGCATCACCACCGCTATGCCCAGCGCCAGCGCGCAGATCGTGCCGATCTTGAGGAACGTGCTGAGGTAGTCGCGCGGTGCGAGGATCAGCCAGACCGGCAGAACGCTGGCGATGAAGCCGTAAGCCATCAGCATGAACGCCCAGGTGACGCCGCTGAAGGTGAACCGCGCCGCCCACACCGGATCGGCCGCCACCGCGCCGCCCAGCCAGAGCGAGACCATCAGCAGCACGAAGCCGATGACGCTCATTTCCAGCACCCGGCCGGGGCGCACGTAGCGCCCGTACAGCCCCATCAGCAGCGCGATCGGCACGGTGGCAAACACCGTGAAGCTGCCCCAGGGCGAGCCGGCCAGCGCCTTGACCACGACCAGGGCCAGCACCGCCAGCAGGATCACCATGATCGCCAGGATGCCTATGCTGGCGATAATGCCGGCGAACGGGCCCATCTCGGTGCGTATCATGTCGCCCAGGGATCGCCCGTCCCGCCGCACGGAGAGGAACAGGATCAGCATGTCCTGCACGGCGCCGGCGAACACCACGCCCACCAGTATCCACAGCGTGCCGGGCAGGAAGCCCATCTGCGCGGCGAGCACCGGCCCCACCAGCGGGCCGGCGCCGGCGATGGCCGCGAAATGATGGCCGAACAGCACGTATTTGTTGGTGGGCACGTAATCCAGGCCGTCATTGCGCACGCAGGCCGGCGTGGGCCTGGCCGCATCCAGCCGCAGCATGCGGCGAGCGATGAACAGGCTGTAAAAGCGGTAGGCCAGGGCGTAGGTGCAGAGCGCCGCGGTGACGAGCCAGAGCGCGTTTACGGTCTCGCCCCGGCTGGTGGCGAGAACGGCCAGTGCTGCTGCGCCCAGGATGGCGACGAGCGCCCAGAGTGCTTTCATGGTGTTTCCGGCCCCAAGCAAGGAAGCAGTTCTTTTTTGAAAAAAAGAACCAAAAAACTTTTGGTCCCTGTCGGCGGCTGAAGGACAGGCGCGCGACAGCGGAGTAAAAGTTTTTTGCTTCTTTTTTTCAAAAAAGAAGGCCTTTCTTACGTCCTGTCAAACAGCTTCTCGCGCAACGTCCCGGCCGCATAAGCCGTCTTATACACCCCACGGTGCTGCAGCTCCGGCACCACCAGGTCCACGAAATCGACGAAGCACTCCGGCGTCACCGTGCGCGCCAGCACGAAGCCGTCCAGGTCCGCCTGCGCCATCCAGTCCCCCATCGCATCGGCCACCTGCGCGGGCGATCCCACGACGGGCGCTTGCCGGCCGCCGAGGCGCAGGCGCTCGCGGAAGCCGCGTTTGGTGATCACCGGGCCGGCGGTCAGTGCGGCCAGGTTGGAGATTACGGCCTGGGTCGGGCCCATGCGGATCGGTTCGTCCTCCGCCAGGGCGGCGAAATCCACGCCCATCGAGCCGGCGGACTGCACCATCGCGGCTTCGGCGTCCGCGTAGCGCTCGTACTCCGCGCATTTGTCAGCGGCCTCGTCTGCCGTGCGGCCGACGACCACCGTCATGCCGGCGAACACCTGCACCGGCCGTGCGCCCGCGGCTTCGCGCAATGCGGCGACCAGCTTTGCCGTCTGCGCCGGCGTGGTGCCGTTGACGAACACGCATTCCGCGTGGTCGGCCGCGAAGCGCAGGCCACGGGCGGAGGCGCCGGCCTGGTAAATGACCGGGCCGCGCTGCGGCGAGGGTTCGCACAAATGTATCGCGTTCGTGCGCCAGCCCTGGCCCTCGCCCATGACGGCGTGCACGCAAGACGGGTCCGTGTAGATCCCGGCAGTTCGGTCAGCGCGGACGGCGCCGTCCTCCCAGCTTTCCCGCCAGAGGCGGCGGAGCGCGTCCATCACCTGGTCGGCGGCGTCGTAGCGGGTGTCGTGGTCTGCCTGGGCGCTGCGGCCGAGCGCGCGGGCGGCCGAGTTCAGGTAGCCGGTGACCACGTTCCAGCCGATGCGGCCGCCGGTCAGGTGATCCAGCGTGCTCATCTGCCGCGCGAACACGAAGGGGTGGGAGGCGGCGGTGTTGGCGGTGATCGCGAAGCCTAGGTTCTGCGTGGCGTGCGCCATGGCGGGTATCAGCAGCGCGGGGTCCAGGTTCGGCACCTGCACGGCGGCGCGCAAGGCGGCGTCGGGCGAGCCGCCATAGACGTCGTACACGCCGAGCACGTCGGCGAGGAACAGGCCGTCGAACAGGCCGCGTTCCAGCGTGCGGGCGAGCGCCACCCAGTGGTCCAGGCGCGTGTAGTCGGTTACGCGGTCGCGAGGATGCCGCCACAGGCCCTGCTGGATGTGGCCGACGCAGGCCATCTCGAACGCGTGCAGCCGGATTTGTCTGGGGGATGCGTCGTTCGGCATGGCGCGCAACCTACACAGCGCCAAGGCGGGGGCAACCGCGGCGCCGGATTGCGTTGTGTTGGCCATGTCTGAAGGCAAGCAAGTCACTCCGGCCGGCCGCATGGCCGTGCTCACCGCCGAGCGGCACCTCAAGATGGCCGCATCCGCCCACGCCTACGTGCGCGGCAGCACCACGCGCTTCTACGAGTGGCTGGAGGCCAGCGCCCTGGCTTTGCCGGCCGGCCCCAGCGTGTGGATCTGCGGCGACTGCCACGTGGGCAATCTCGGCCCGGTGGGCAGCACCGATGGCGAGCTGGCGGTCCAGATACGCGACCTGGACCAGACGGTGATCGGCAACCCGGTGCACGACCTGATGCGCCTGGCGCTGTCGATGGCCATGGCGGCGCGCGGTTCGGACCTGCCAGGCGTCACCACCGCGCACATCCTGGAACACATGACCAGCGGATACGAGGGCGCGTTCGCCGGCGAGCACAGCCACGTCGCGGCCACGCCGAAGCTGATACGGACCCTGATGCGGCAGGCGGCCGGACGCTCCTGGAAGCACCTTGCCGACGAGCGCATCGAGGGGACCGCGCCGCGTATCCCGGTCGGCAAGCGCTTCTGGAAGCTGACGCGTGAAGAGCGGGACGCCATCGACGAGCTGTTCGCCACGGAAGACCTGCACGCACTGGCCACCGCGCTGCGCGGCCGGGACGACGGCGACGCGGTGCGCGTGCTGGATGCGGCGTACTGGCGCAAGGGATGCAGCTCGCTCGGCCGGCTGCGCTTCGCCGTGCTGGTGGCGGTGGGCGCCGGCAAGTCCGAGCGCCACTGCCTGATGGACATCAAGGAGGCGATCGCCGCTGCGGCACCGCGCGCGCCTGATGCGGACATGCCGCGCGACAACGCCGAACGCGTGGTGGCCGGCGCACGCGCGCTCTCGCCGGCGCTGGGCGGCCGCATGTGCGCGGCCAGGCTGCTGGGGCGCGCGGTGTTCGTGCGCGAATTGCTGCCGCAGGACCTGAAGCTGGAACTGGAGGTGCTGAGCCGGACAGAGGCGACCGAGATGGCGACCTACCTGGCGGGCGTGGTGGGAGACGCGCATGCGCGCCAGATGGATGAAGCGCAACGGCGGGACTGGCTGAAGCTGCTGCGGTCCAGCCACGCGCGGTCACTGGATGCGCCTGGATGGCTGTGGAATGGGGTGGTGGAGTTGGTGTCCTTGCACGAGGCGGCGTATCTGGAGCATTGCCGGCGGTATGCGTTGGAGGCGGCTTGAGGACAGCAGGCAAAGCCTTCTTTTTTAAAAGAAAGAAGCAAGAGACTTTTATCCGGCTTTCGCTGACCTTGCCGGTGAGCCGCCGACAGGGAGCAAACGTTTTTTGGTTCTTTTTTTCAAAAAAGAACGGCTTGCTTTCTTGCCGCCTGTGAAACTCGCTACCTACAACATCAACGGCATAAACAAGCGGCTGGCCAACCTGCTTGCCTGGTTGGCGCAGACGCAGCCTGACGTGGCATGCCTGCAGGAACTGAAAGCGGAGGACCGCGCGTTTCCGGCTGCCGCGCTGCGCGAGGCTGGTTATCAAGCCGTGTGGCAGGGTCAGCGAAGTTGGAACGGGGTGGCCATCCTGGCGCGCGGCGCGGAGCCCGTGCTGACGCGCTGCGCATTGCCTGGCGACGCGGCGGACGTGCAGGCGCGCTACATCGAGGCGGCGGTGCAGGGCGTACTTGTGGGTTGCTTATACCTGCCTAATGGCAACCCGTATCCCGGGCCGAAATTCGAGTACAAGCTGGCCTGGTTCGATCGGTTGATCGCCCATGCCGCCACGCTGCATGCGAGCGGGCTGCCGGTGATACTGGCGGGCGACTACAACGTGGTTCCGACCGAGTTCGACATCTATTCCTCGCGTTCCTGGAAGCGCAACGCGCTGCTGCAGCCGCAAAGCCGTGCCGCCTTCAGGCGGCTTGTGGAGCAGGGCTGGGTGGATGCGTTGCGCACGCAGCATCCGGACGTGCCGATGTTCACGTTCTGGGACTACTTCCGCGAGCATTACAGCCGGGATGCGGGAATGCGGCTGGATCACATGCTGCTTAGCCCGGCTTTGCGTTTGCTGGATGCGGGCGTGGATCGCGCGGTGCGCGGGGGTGAAGGTGCGAGTGATCATGCGCCGGCTTGGGTGCGGTTCGAGGTCGGGTGAAGTAAGAAAAGCCCGGGAAAAATGCGCGCTCCTCAGCATTGACGCGCGCGTTGGCGCAGGCGTGGGAGCAAAAGTTTTTTGCTTCTTTTTTTCAAAAAAGAAGGCCTTGCTTCTTACTGCATCGCCTCCCGTATCACTCGCACCAGAGGCCCATGCACCGCCCCATGATCCAGGTGATGGTCGCGCCCTTTGCTGTGCGGGACGAAGGCCGGATCCAGCACGCCGTCTTTGCCAAGGAACGGGTGGAAATCATCAACGAACGCCACGCCAGCCTGCAGGCAGCCCGCGCGCAGGTAGCTGTTGAAGATCAGGTGCAGGATCGTGCGCGTGCGCAGATCGGGTATTTCCAGCGTGCGTATGCCGGCTTCAAGCGCTTCCTTGCTGCGGTCGCCTTCCAGCTGGCCGACATGGCCGTTCACGTAGCCTTCTGCCCAGGTTGCGTCGCCCAGCGCCGGCGGGAAGATGGCGCAGACGCGCAGGCGTGACTTGCCGATCCTCTCTGCCAGGCTTGCAACAAAACTCAGGTAGTTGTGCGTGGTCTCCTGCGCGAAGCGGTCGAAACGCTGCAGCGAGAATACGGTCTCGGCTGCGCGTATGCGTTGGAAGTTCCACACGAACTCCGCGTCCACCTGACCGAATTTCAGGAACACAGGGCGGCTGGCGGCGGGTTGCTTCGCGTTGTTGGCGGCCCAGGCGAGGATTTTCTGTCCGTAGCCGGAGCGGGAGTTCGGCCGCGCCAGGCCCATCGCCGAGCCGGCGCTGCACAGCAGCGGCACGGGCGCCAGCCAGCCGGCCTCCTGCGCGGCATGGCGCCTGTAAAGGTTGGAGTGGCTGTCACCGATGACATAGAACGGTATCGCCCTTGTCTCGGCAAAGAACCTGTCGAGCGCTTCGGTCTCACCGGTCCACAGGTAAGGAGCGCTCTCCGGCATCTTGCACTGGTTCGCGTAGACGGCCTGGCAGAGCTGGGCCTGGTAGGCCGGGTCCGGCACGATGCCGGGACGGAAGGCGTCCAGCCCGGCCGGCAGAGGCTGCAGCGATATCCTGCGGTTTTCGGCGTAGCCGAAGCGCAGGAAGTGGTTCAGCGCGTCATCCGGCGCCAGCCCGGCACGGCCGAGGTCCGGGTTGTCGCGCAGATAGGCATCCGGATCGAAGCCGGCGGATACCAACCAGGTTGCGGCGTCGCTCATCGCTGCGCCAGCGCGAATACCGAGAGGCCGGCCACCCGGTTGCGGCCGAGCAGCCCCAGCTCCGCGCGCGAAACCTGCCAGAGCGCGGCGTTCATCGCGGCACCGTGCGGCCGCATGTCTGATCCCGGCATCTCGCGGTAAAACGGATTCAGCATGCGGCCGAGCCGCACGCCTGCGGCCAGCGGCAATGTGAGCCCGAAATAGTAGCTGCTGCGCAGGAGGGTGAGGCCGGCGCGCGCCACCAGCCGGTCCACCTCGCCTATGGTGTAGCGGCGGTAATGCTCGAGAAACACGTCGTGCCCACTCCACATCCACATATGCGCCGGGACCGTTAGCAGGAACCGCGTGCCGGCCTGCACCTTTGCGGCGTATTCGGCGAGCAGCGCGGTGTCATCGGCGACGTGTTCGAGCACGTCCATCATCAGCACCAGGTCACCATCGAACTCGCGCACGCCTTGCACGAAACTGATCGTCTTGCCGCCCTGTTTTTCGTCGTGTTCGCCTGGATAGTTCGGATCGACGCAGATTGCGGCGGCGGCTTGCGTCCGGTCCAGTATCTGGCGGGAGAAAAAGCCTGAGCCTGCCCCCACGTCCAGCACGCGGCGCACCGGCGCCTGGCCGAGCATTTGCAGCATTGCCGCCGATTTCGCCCGGTAATACCAGTGCGCGCCCGCGGCGGCGCCCAGGATCTCCTGTTCCTTAAGATCCATGTACCATCATCTCGCGCGCCGGCACCGATGCGGCCTGCCCTTCCTGCTGGTACACGCCTTCCAGCAGGTAGATCGGCCGCTGCTTGGTCTCCACGAAAAGCCTGCTGACATACTCGCCGATCATACCGAGCGAGATCAGGTTGGCCGCCGTGCTGAACAGCAGCACGATGATCAGCGAGGCGTAGCCGGGCACGTCCGCGCCGAGCAGCAGCGTGTGCAGCGCGATGAAGGCTGCGTAGAACACCGCGCCCAGCGCGATCAGTGCGCCGCAATACGTCCAGATGCGCAGAGGCGCCGTCGAAAAGCTGACGATGCCGTCCAGCGCGAAATTCCACAGGCGCCAGTAATTCCACTTGGTGGTGCCGAACAGGCGTGCCGGCCGCACGTAGGGCACGGCCACCGATGGGAACCCGACCCAGGCGAACAGCCCTTTCATGAACCGCCCGCGCTCCGGCAGCAGCCGGATGGCGGCAACCACACGCCGGTCGATCAGCCGGAAATCACCCACGTTGTGCGGGATCGGCGTGGCCGCCATGCGGTTGAACACAGAGTAGAACAGCCCAGCGCTGAACGCCTTCAGCCGGCCGTCCGCCTGGCGGCTCTCGCGCAGGCCGTACACCACGTCGTAGCCCTCCCGCCAAAGTGCCACGAAGCGGTGCAGCAGTTCGGGGGGGTCCTGCAGGTCCACGTCGATCAGCACCACAGCGTCGCCGCCTGCCAGGTCAAGGCCGGCCGTCATGGCGGCTTCCTTGCCGAAATTGCGCGAGAGGTTGGCCACGCGCAGGCCGGGCGTGGTTTCCGCCAGCCCGATCAGCATCGACAGGGTGGCATCCTTGGACCCGTCATTGACGAAGATGATCTCGAACCGCACGCCGGCGGATTCCAGCACCGGGGTCACCTGGTTCAGGAAGGCGCCGATCGCGTCCACCTCGTTATAGACGGGGACGATGACGCTGATCAGCGGGTCTTTCGGGCGTGGCCTGGGCGGCGGTAGCGGCATTTGCGGGGGAGTGTAGCGTGGTCTTTGCGCGGAAGAAAGAAAGGCCTTCTTTTTTGAAAAAAAGAAGCAAAAAACTTTTACGCCGCTGTCGCGCGCCTACGGACAGGTCCGTGACAGTGCGGTAAAGGTTTTGCTTCTTCTTTCAAAAGAAGACCTTGCTTGCTTACTTCCCGCCGCTGAACCCACGCCCTTCCTCAGCCACCTTCAACAGGTAATCCGAAGGCGCGAAATCCTTCTCCGACATCGCCTGGTACGCCCGCAGCCGCTCCACCACTTGTTTTACGCCAACAGTGTCCGCGTAGAACATCGGCCCGCCGCGATAGGCGGGGAAGCCGTAGCCGGTGAGCCAGACCATGTCGATGTCTGACGCGCGGTATGCCTTGCCCTCCTCGAGTATGCGGGCGCCCTCGTTGATCATGGTGTAGATGCAGCGTTCCAGGATCTCCTGGTCGTCGATCTTGCGGCGGGTGATTTGCCGCTCGGCAGATGCGCGCAGGATCAGCTCTTCTACGACGGGGGAGGGCGTGTGCTCGCGCTTTTCGTTGTAGTCGTAGAAGCCGGAACGGGTCTTCTGGCCGCGACGGTCGCGCTCGCAGAGTTGGTCGCGCAGGGTGACGCCCTTCGAAGTCTCCGCGGACCAGCCGATGTCCAGGCCGGCGAGGTCCGCCATCTGGAACGGGCCCATGGGGAAGCCGAAATCGTAGATCACGCGGTCCACATCCCAGGGCATGGCCCCTTCGAGGATCAGCTTGTTTGCCTCGCGCTGGCGCGGCTCCAGCATGCGGTTGCCGATGAAGCCGTGGCAGACGCCGGCGACGACGGCCACCTTGCCGATGCGGCGGGAGAGCTGCATCACCGTCTCCAGCACGTCCGGCGCGGTGTGTTCGCCCTTCACCACTTCCAGCAGGCGCATCACGTTGGCCGGCGAGAAGAAATGCATGCCGCAGACGTCCTGCGGACGCTTGGTGGAGGCGGCAATCTCGTTGACGTCGAGGTAGCTGGTGTTGCTGGCGAGTATGGCGCCCTGCTTCACGATCTGGTCGAGCTTGCCGAAGATTTCCTTCTTGATCTGCATGTTCTCGAACACGGCCTCGATCACCAGGTCACAATCGGCGAGGTCCTCGAAGCGCATGCTGGCGGTGAGAAGGCCCATGTTGCGCTCCACCTGCTCCTGCGTCAGGCGGCCCTTCTTCGCGGTGTTCTCGTAATTGCCGCGCATGATGCCGACGCCGCGTTCCAGCGCCTTCTCGTTGGCTTCCACGATGGTGACCGCGTAGCCGGCGGAGAGGAAGTTCATCGAGATGCCGCCGCCCATGGTGCCGGCGCCGATGATGCCGACCTTCTTGATGTCGCGGACCACGGTGCCCTTCGGCAGGCCGGGGATCTTCTGCGCCTCGCGCTCGGCGAAGAACAAATGGCGCTGGGCGGCGGATTGCGTGCCGGTCATCAGCTCCATGAACAGGCGGCGCTCGGTCTGCTCGCCCTCGTCGAAGGGCTGGGTGACGGCCGCCTCGATGCACTGGATGTTCTTCTCCGGCGCCTCGAAGCCGCGGAATTTGCGGGCGTTGGCTTTGCGGAACGTGTCGAACAGGCCCGGCTCGGCCTGCACGCTCATGTCGCGGATCTTCCGCAAAGGCTTGCCCTCGGCCACCGCCTTGCGGGCGTAATCCACGGCGAACGCCACCAGGCCGTCCTCCGGCGCCAGCGCATCGACCAGGCCGCGTTCGGCCGCCTGCTTGGCGCCGACGGGCGTGCCGGACGTGACCATCTCCAGCGCCTGCGCCGCACCCACCACGCGCGGCAGGCGCTGCGTGCCGCCCGCGCCCGGCAGCAGGCCGAGCTTTACCTCCGGCAGGCCGAGCTTCGCGCTGGGCACGGCCACGCGGTAATGCGCGCCGAGCGCCGTCTCCAATCCGCCGCCCAAAGCGGTGCCGTGTATGGCGGCCACCACAAGCTTCGGGCTGGCCTCGATCGCGCGGATGACGGCGTGCAGCGACGGCTCGACCGGGGGCTTGCCGAACTCGGTGATGTCGGCGCCGGCGATGAAGGTTCGGCCGCCGCAGGCGAGCACGATGGCCTGCACGGCGGGGTCTTTGCCGGCCGCCTCGATGCCGGCAAGGATGCCCTGGCGGACGGCGGCCGACAGCGCGTTCACCGGGGGGGAGTTCACGGTGAGCACGGCGATGCCGTCCTGCGTGGTGAGGTCGGTGACGGCGTTTATTGCGGTCATTGGGGTTCCCTGGGTGGCTTTGGGGTGGTGTTTTGCATAGGGCGGTAGAAAGGCAAGGCCTTCTTTTTTGAAAAAAAGAAGCAAAAAACTTTTGCTCCTGGCGCGGGCGGAACGGCGTGTGGTGTTCCGGAGCTGTCGTCGTGCATCGGATGCCAGGCTTTGGGCTGACGGCTTGAGATAGTAGCCGATGTCCGGCATTTGGAAGAGGGGAGACCACGTCACCAGCGGAACGGACTAGTGCGGCACGAGTCGCCCGCATCATGTTATGTGCCGGTTCAGCTCCGTCAACTTTACCGATCCCAGAACGCAACCACCTTTATGCAAGCCTCGGAAAACCTAGATGCGCACAGCTTTGTGCCTTGTATGCAGCGTTTCCTTTCTGTCGGCATGCACGCCGCCAGTATCGATTGCCGATGCACCCGGGTCGACCGGCCACAACTTCTTGGTAGCGCCGTTCGCCGTCTTCCGTATGAACCGAACAACCCCGGAAAATGTGGTGCGTGCCGTGAAAGGGCAGCCTACAGGTTCGCCGTCCATGAGCATAGATTTCGATCAGGACAAGAAGTTCCAGGGCCGGAAACTCTTACTGCTGCAATACGCCTACTCACCCGGTGGAAAATGCACACCGGACAAATGGGCCGACGCTACTTTTATCGACGGCACGTTGCAGACCTACCACGTCTTCAGCCGGCTACCCGGCGATTATACCTGGCCGGATGCGCGCAAGTTCGCCGCCATCAAACCAGGCGTCACAAGCCGCAATGCGGTAATCGAAACCATGGGGATGCCCAATTACCGGACAACGGGAAAGGGGCTTACCAAGGACACGAACGAGGAATTTGCTTACTACTGGTTGCCGCATGCGCCATCCGGATTTGTCAACCGCGTGCTGATCGCTGTGGATGGTCGCGGTCTGGTTGCTGCTCCACCCGTCATCGACGACAAGCTGAACGATAACACCACGAACTGGATCTGCCGCTACCTCCCGCCTGTGCCGTGACGCCGGGTCTTCGAGAGAACTTTTCAGTTGATCGAAGTAGCCCAAGGTGCGGCCTGTTCCAGCTGCGCCGCTAGCCTGATCAGCACCCCCTCGCTACCGACCGCCCCAACGAACTGCACGCCCACCGGCAACGCCTTTCCGCCAGGCTCGGCAGGTGCGGTGTGCAGCGGCACGGACATGCTGGGCGTGTAGGTGAGGTTGGAAAGCTGGGTGAACGGCGTTCGCGCCAGGCTCTCCTGGACCATGCGGTCCAGCAGACCGATCTTCAGCATCAGCCGGCCGGCGCGAAGCGTGCGCACCGCGGCGGCCAGGCGTAGCTGGGCGGGGGGCGTGTCCAACTCGCCGATGCGGGCAGGCGGGGCAGCGACGGTGGGGGTGAGCCAGAAATCGTAGCCGTGGTGGAAGCGGGCCAGCGCGCGGGCGAAGCCGTTCCATTGCAGG
>CAXTVW010000027.1:11035-30029 GCA_964247675.1 uncultured Acetobacteraceae bacterium | reverse complement strand
CGAGGTGGGCGAGCAGGCCGGTGGACAGGACCGCGTCGCCCAGGCGGGTGGCGGTGATGAAAAGAATCCGGTTCACCAAAGAAGGAAGGCCTTCTTTTTTGAAAAAAAGAAGCAAAAAACTTTTTCTCCCCTGACGGCGAACGCTGAAACAGTCGCCGACAGGGATTAAAAGTTTTTTGCTTCTTCTTTTCAAAAAAGAAGGTCTTCCTTTCCTTCTCTTACGAGAACCGCGCCAGCCGAACCGCCGTGTGCCCTCGGCTCGGCCGCAGGCTGGGCATCACCAGCAGGCAATCGTCATGCGGCGTGCGTATCTCGGCCGCGCCGTCCATGGCGATCAGCGTGCCGCCGCGTGGCACCACATGTCCGCCGCGAAAGGCCTCGGTAAAGCTGAACGCGCCGGAGCTGGCGGTCACCGTCTGCGTCACCTCGGCGTAGCGCGGCGCCCGGCGGACAGGCGCGGCGGCGGCAAGGCCGGATGCCGCGAGCACGCCGGTGACCGCTTCCTGCATGGTGGCCACCGTGCCGCGGCGCCAGTGCTGGCCGGCTTCCGCCAGCACGGCCACGCGCGCCCCCGCCTCCTGCCAGAACGGGGCGTAGTCGATCAGGCGCCGGCCGCCGAGGTGGCCGCGGTCGGCCACCACCAATGACGGCGTGCCGATCTGGCCCGCCAGCGCACGGCCGCGGGCGGTGGGCCCGCTCAGGATCAGCGGGTCGGACGGCCACAGCATCGAGTGCAGGTCCAGCAGAAAGTCCGCGCTGTCGATCAGCTTGCGCATCGCCCTGGCGCGGGACAGTTCCGAGGAGCGGCGCGGCCCGTCCAGCACCTCGGCATCCCACAGCCGGTTCATGTCTTCGTCCAGATAGCGCGAGGCGGTCGGCTGGGCCGGGTCGAAGCGGGCGTAGGCGGCCAGGTTGACGAAGCCCATGGTCAGCCGGCCGCGTCGCAGGGCAGGGGGGGCGCGCAACAGCCGGTCCAGCGCCACCGCGCCGCCAATCTCGTTGCCGTGGACGAGCCCTGTCACCACCACATGCGGGCCAGGTGCAGGACCGTCGAAACTCCAGAAGCCTTCCAGCCCGGCATTGCCGGCGCGCCATTCGGATAGGTCGGGCGCCGGGAACTCCACTTCGAACGCCGGCAGCACGCCGGGCCCGATCGAAGCGGCCAAGTCCTGCGTCACTCCTCCCCCTGTCGCGTCCATGCCGGTGCAGTCTATACGGGGCGCGCCAGCCCGCAACCGAGCCGGGCCGCGAAACCGACACGCGTTCGTCTGCCGGAGACCGCCGGACCTGATGCTGAAAACCCCCCTGCACCGCGCCTGGCAGGCGTTGCCGCAAGGCCCCAGGCGTCGCGCGCTCTCGCGGGCCTCCGCCCTGCTTGCGCCGCGGCCGGACTGGCCTGCGCCCGTTGCGCGCGCCGGCATCGTGGTGGGCGGCGAGATCAGCCGCGCTTCCGGGCTGGGCGAGGGCGCGCGGCTGATGCTGGCGGCACTGGCGATACTGCGCGTGCCGGCGTGGCAGATGGAGTGCGGCCTGCTGCAGTCTGGCGAGGCGCGCCCGGCCACCCGGCTCGCCGCGCCGCCGGCGGGCGCGCCGCTGGTGCTGCACGTCAACGCGCCGCTGCTACCGGCGGCACTGCTGCGCCTGCCGCGCGGCCTGCTGCGCGGCAGGCGGGTGGTGGGCTACTGGGCGTGGGAGCTGGGCGTGGTGCCCGATGTCTGGCGCTACGGCGCGCGTTTCGTGCATGAGATCTGGGCGCCGTCGCGTTTCACCGCCGCGGCGCTGGAGCCGCTCGCCCCTGGACGCGTGCGCGTGGTGCCGCACCCGGTGGCGGCCTGTCCGCCCGCGCCGTCCGGCCTCGGCCGGGCGGATTTCGGCTTGCCGGATGCGGCCGTGGTGGTGCTCGTCTCGTTCAGCCTGGCGTCCAGCTACGCGCGCAAGAACCCCGAAGCCGCGATCGCCGCGCACCGCCGTGCCTTCGGTGGCCGCATGGACCGGCTGCTTGTGCTCAAGGTCACCCATGCCGATCACGCCCCGGATGACCTGGCACGGCTGCAGGCGCTGATCGCCGGTGCTGCGAACATCCGGCTGGAGACCCGGCTGTTTCCGGGCCCCGACAGCCACGCGCTGACGCGCTGTGCGGACATCGTGCTCAGCCTGCACCGCAGCGAGGGCTTCGGGCTGGTGCCTGCGGAGGCGATGCTGCTCGGCCGTCCCGTGGTGGCCACCGACTGGTCGGGCACCACCGATTTCCTGGACGCTTCCTGCGGCGTGCCGATCCCCTACACGCTCGTGCCGGCCGCCGATCCGCGCGGCGTGTTCGAGGCGCCGGGCGCGGTCTGGGCCGAGGCGGATGTGGCGGCGGCGGCGGCGGCCCTGGTCCGCCTCGCGGACGATCCCGGTTTGCGCGCCAGGACGGGCGAGGCCGGCCGGTTGGCGGCCCTCGCGCGTCTGGGTGCGGCGCCGCTTGCCGCAGCGGTTCGCGGGCTTGGCCTGGAGGTGCCCTCCCCGTGAGGATACTGGTCTGGCAGTGGGGCCGTTTCGGCGCCGGTCCGCGCGTGGCGGCGGATTTCGCCGCGCTGTTCAACACGTTGCCTGGCACCGACGCCGCCCTCTCGCTTTCCACCAGCGCGGAGATCCTGGCCGGCCCGCACCGGCCGCGCTGCGAACTGCCGGTGCCGACCTACGACAGCATCGCCGGCTACGCGGGCCGCGTGCTCAACACGCCGTTGTTCGTGCCCTGGCTGGCCCGCCGCATCAGCGCGCTGCAACCCTCGGTCGCCCTGTGCGCCATGCCCGGGCCGCTGGACCTGGCCATGCACGCGGCGTTGCGGCGCGTCGGGGTGCCTTACGCTGTGGTGGCCCATGATGCCGACCTCCACCCTGGCGACGGCTACCCGCTGCAGATGACGCTGCAGCGCCGGCTGCTGCGGCGCGCCGACGCCATAGTGGTGCTGTCCGACCACGTAGGCGCCCGGCTGGATGCGCTGGGCCTGACCGCGGGCAGGCTGGTGCTCAAGACCAGTCTGCCGCCGCACACGCTCGACATCCCGCCGCCGCCGCCGCGCGCCCATGGCGGCAAGCTGCGCCTGCTCTGCTTCGGCCGCCTGCTTCCCTACAAGGGGTTGGACCTGCTGGCCGATGCGCTGGCCATGCTGCTGCCCCGCCCGGACATCGAGGTACGCGTGGTGGGTGCCGGGCCGGAGAGCGCGCCGCTCGCCGCGCTGCGCGGGCTGCCTGGCGTGAGCGTGGAGAACCGCTGGGTGCCCGAGGACGAGGTGGGCACCCTGATTGCCTGGTCGGACGCGGTGGTGCTGACGCATACGGAGGCGAGCCAGAGCGGGGTGGCGGCCGCGGGCATTGCCGCCGGCCGCTGGGTGGTGGCCACACGCGTGGGCGGCCTGACCGAACAGCTTGCGGGCCAGCAGGGGGCGCTGCTCTGCAGCGTGGACTCGCGGTCGATCGCGGCGAACCTGCTGCGGCTGCTGGAGGATCCGCCCGAGGCGGGCGGCAGTGTGCCGGATTGGCGGCTGGATGCGGGGCGGCTGGCGGAGGGGTTGCGTTGCGGGTTGGTCGAACGAAGCACGCAAGCGATGCTTTCTTGAAAAAACCAGAAGGCTTTTGGCCTGTTTGCCTGCGTCAGCGTATTGGTGGTGGCGATCACGTCTCGTAAACCCGCGCCGTCTTCGCTGGGCTGTTTGCCTCGAGCCGCGTAGAGATCGCTGCTGGCCACAGTCCGCGACAGCGGAGTCAAAAGTTTTTGCTTCTTTTGTTCAAAAAGAAGGCTCCTCTTTTCTCGAAGATCCCTGTGGACACAACCGAACCAGCCTATCGCCCCTCAACGCGACATGCCGACCTGGGACAAGCGTTCTACGATCTCGTGGCGCCTGCCGCCTTCCCGCAGCACATATTGCGCTACCGGAACCAGGAATGGGCGGAGCGCGTAGGGCTCGGCGGTCTCACGGATGCGGCATGGACCAATCACTTCGGGCGGTTCCATCCGTTGCCGGGCAGCTTCGAGCAGCCGTTGGCGTTGCGCTACCACGGCCACCAGTTCCGTTCGTACAATCCCGATCTGGGTGACGGACGCGGATTCCTGTTTGCCCAGCTGCATGATCTGCAAGACGGCAGGCTGCTCGATCTTGGCACCAAAGGCAGCGGGATCACGCCGTGGTCGCGCAGCGCGGATGGGCGACTGACGCTGAAGGGCGGCGTGCGCGAGGTGCTGGCGACATCCATGCTGGAAGCCCTGGGCGTCTACACGTCGAAGTCCTTCAGCCTGGTGGAGACGGGCGAGGATCTGGTGCGCGGCGACGAGCCGTCACCCACGCGCAGCGCCGTGCTCGTGCGGCTCAGCCACACGCACATACGCATCGGCACGTTCCAGCGCTTCGCGTTCGAGCAGGATGTGGCCTCGCTGCGGCGCCTGGTGGAGCACAGCGTGGCCGTGGCGATCCCCGAGGCGCGGCGGGACGATCCGGCCGAGCAGGTGGTGGCTTTCCTGGAAGCGGTCTGCCTGCGGGTGGCGCGGCTGGGCGCACAGTGGATGGTGGCCGGCTTCGTGCACGGCGTGCTGAACACCGACAACATCAACATCACCGGCGAGAGTTTCGATTACGGGCCGTGGCGCTTCCTGCCGACGTACGATCCAGCCTTCACGGCGGCGTATTTCGACCATTCCGGGCTTTACGCGTATGGGCGGCAGCCGGACACTTTGTTGTGGAACCTGGTGCGCCTGGCCGAATGCCTGTTGTCGCTGGCACCGCAGGCGGCGCTGGAGAAAGCGCTGTCCACCTACGTTCCGGCATTCCGCGCGGCGCTGGCCGGCGGGGTGGTGCGCCGGCTGGGATTGCTGCCGCGCACGCCGGAGGAGGACGGCGCGCTGTCCGAAGCGCTCTGGGCGTTCCTGGCGGACAGCCAGGCCGGGTTCGAGCAGGTGTTCTTCGACTGGTTCGGCGGTGCTGCGAGCACGGCACGGGCCCAGGGCGGCCCGGCCGGCCCGCATTATGCGGGTGCGGCGTTCGAGGCGTTTCAGGGGCGGCTTTCCGCGTATGCGCAAAAGGCTCCGGCGGGCTTGTCTGATCCGTATTTCTCCCGCTCTGTGCCTTGCACGATGCTGGTTGAGGACGTGGAGCGGGTGTGGGCGCCGATCGCCGCGGCGGATGACTGGTTGGCGTTCCAGCAGAAGCTGGGTGAGATTGCCGGGATGGCTCGGGCTTACGGGGAGTGAGAAAGCAAGGCCTTCTTTTTTGAAAAAAAAGCAGCAAAAAACTTTTGGTTCCTGTCGGCGAACGCTGAAACAGCCGCCGACAGGGATTTCGGTTATTCGTTCAAACTGCTTGTTCCTTAATACTCCAACGGCGGCGCGAAATCGGGAATACCGCGCAGGATGCCGGCAATGGTGTCCGCATGACCGGGCAGTCGGCTGATCGAGCCGCGCAACGCTTCCGCATTGGCGAGTTGGGCGCTGTTGCGCCGGCTTATCGCGTCCATGCCGGCCTGCACGGCGGCAAACCCCGAATGCGCCTCCTGAACCAGACCTAGCATTTGCGCGATCTGTTCACCCTGCTGTTCCACGGTCTGGCCAAGCGTATCGCCCAGCTCGTGCTGGCCCTGGAGCAGTGCGGACAGGTCCGCGATGCGGCGGTTTGCAGCCACGGCCTCGGTGCGCAGGCCGGTGACGGCTACCAGCATGGTGGTCAGCGCCGCGTCCGCGCAGCTTGCCATCTCCAGCAGGTTTGCCGCGAGGTCAGCAGAGACGGGCGCGCCGGACGCCGCCTGGGCGCTCGCTTCGCGGCCGCACGCGCCGGCCATCTGCAAAGCGCGGCTGACTTGGGCAGCGGCGGTCTCGAACCCGCGCGCGCGTGTGTCCAGCCCGGCCAAATGGGCTTGCGCACCCACCGCCGCGTCGGCCGCGTGGATCGCGATCTGCGTCATGCGGGTTATCTGGGTGGTGACCTGGCGGGCGGAGCCGACGAGACCCACAGCCTGCTCGGCTACCTTGCCCACCGCGTCCTCAGTGGCCGCTGCGCCGTTGCTCGCCTGGGCGGCTTCGTCGGCCAGCCTGGCGGAGCTGACCATGATGCCTGAAGCGGCGTCCGCCATGGCCGCGCCGTCTCCACGCAGATGCGCCGCAAGCTGGCCGGCCTGGTTCCGCCCGGTCTGCAAGGCGGCGCTCGCGGCCCGGGCCGCCTGTCGCGTGCTGGCATGCGCGGCGAGGCTGCGCCTGAGTTGGCCCACCGTTCCGGACACCAGCCCGGCAAAACTGTCGATCGGGGTCTCAGCTATGGCCGCCACGGCCTGACTGCCGGCGGATGCGCCGAGGCTCAGCAGCACACGATCATACAGGCGGGTCACGCTCAGGATGGACAACGCGCCGGCACGCTCGATGGCCCAGAAGCCGAGGGCCACCGGGGGCAGCATCGCCAGGCAGCCGGCGGCGAGGCTGGTCTGCCACGTGGCATGCTCCAGCCACCCTGCCTCGGCGCCGGCGCAGGCACCGGTGAAGATGGCGAGCGCGCCGAAACAACGGTCCAGCAGCTGCGAGAGGCGACGGTCCGTCACTGGCGCCTGCAGCACGGAGCCGGCGAACGGTGCGGGGACGGGCGGGAACATGAGCGGCCTCCACGGCGGTTAGATGCGCTAGCGTTACGTATCGCCGGTTGCCGGATGGTTAATGCCGCAGGCCGGGTTGCCCGGCTTGGGCGTAACCCGCACACTGGCGTCATGTGGAAGACACTCGTTCTGGCCGCCGTCCTTGCGCCGGCCATGGCCCGCGGCGCCGGGCTTGGCTCACCAACCGGCAGCTACAGTGTTGAGTACACTGGATATTCGCATGGATTTACGGTGCTGAAATTGGCCGGCTCCATAACCCTGTTGCCTGATCGCTACACGGCACATGTCTCTTTCCATACCGCCGGCATGGCGGCGTGGATGGTCCGTAGCGACAATGACAGCCGAGTGAACGGCAGTTTCCAGGGTGCCCAGGCGGCGCCGGTCCTGTTTGAAGGCAGCGGCAATCTGCGCGGCAGCAAGCGTGTCACGCGGATCGCCTATCAGGACGGCAACCCCATCATCCAGGCGCTGACACCCCCGGTCGAACACGAACGCAGCGCGGTGCCGCCGGCGCAGACGCTGCACACGATCGACACCCTGAGCGCGGTGGCGATGCTGATCCACGCCGTGGCGCAGACCGGCGCGTGTGAGGGATCCACGACGACTTTCGACGGCAGGCGCCTGTCCACCCAGACCGTGCACACCACCGGTCAGGAGATGCTGCCGGAGATCGGCCGGTCCATCTTCCACGGCCAGGCGCTGCGCTGCGATTTTGACGGGCGGCAGCTGGGCGGCTTCGTGAACAACGAGAACGAAGACTCGTTGCGCAAGCCGCGGCACGGGACGGCGTGGCTCGCGGCGGTGCTGCCGGGCGCGCCACCGGTGCCGGTGCGTGTGGCGTTCGACAACAAGCTGCTGGGCCAGGTGATGTTGTATCTCACATCGGTGAAGGCAGAGTAAGAAAGCAGTCCTTTTTTGCAAAAAAGGACCAAAAAACTTTCACTCCCTGTCGGCGCCTGCTTCCGCACGCGCCGACAGGGAGAAAGAGTTTTTTGCTTCTTTTTTGCAAAAAAGAAGGCCTTTCTTGCCTTCCCGACCGCCAGCCCATGAGGATCACGGCCTATTTGGGCTTCGCCACCCTGCTGGCGCTCCTCTCCGCCATGATCGTGCGCCGCATGATCGTGCTGGGCACGCTAGATGTTCCAGGAATCCGCAGCTCCCACGCCCAGCCCACGCCGAAGGGCGGCGGGGTCGGCATCGTGGCGGCGTTCGTGGCGGGGATGGCCATACTCTATCTGGGAGCAGGGCGGGCGCGGGTGCCTGACGCGCCGTTCCTGGGGCTGATTGCCGCGTCGGTCGGGATCGCCATCGTGTCCTACACCGACGATGTCAGGAGCTGGTCGTTTACCGTCAAGCTGGGCGCGCAACTGGCGGCCGCCCTGGTGGCGGTTGCCTCCGGTATCGTGCTGCGGGTGCTGCATTTGCCGTATTTCGGCACGGTGGCGCTCGGCTGGGCCGGCGTGCCGCTGACGGCCGCCTGGATCGTCTATGCGACCAACGCGGTGAACTTCATCGACGGCCTGAACGGCCTGGCGAGCGGTTCGGTAGCGATCGCATGCCTGTTTCTGGCGGCGATAGCCCTGTCGCAGGACGATCTGTTTGTCCTGGTCGCCGCCCTGGTTCTGACGGCCGGCATCGCCGGTTTTCTGCCCTACAACTACCCGCGTGCCCGCATTTTCATGGGCGATGTTGGAAGCCAGTTCTGCGGATTCGTGGTCGCTGTGCTGGGCGTTCTTTCGGCGGGCTTTGGGACGCAGACCCTGTCGGTGCTGCTGGTGCCCATGATGCTGTTCGCGATTTTGTTTGACGTGGCCTTCACCCTGGTGCGCCGCCTGCTTGCCGGCGACAGGATCACCGAAGCGCATCGCAGTCACCTGTATCAGGTTGCCCACAGATGCGGGATGCCGGCCTGGGCGGTGACGCTCGTCTACTGGGGGCTGGCGTGCTGGGGAGGCGTGTGCGGTATTTTGTTTGCCGGCCGGCCGCAAAGCTGGCCATGGCTGCTGATCTTCACGGTTGCGCCGTCGATCGTGTGGCTCTGCGTCGTGGTTCTGCTGGCGCGAAAACGAAATCTTCGTTGGTGAGGCGCCCCGGGCAAGCCGGCCCGGGGCGGACTCTCAACCGTGGCTGCGGCTGCGACGCTCTTCGGCGGCCGGCGCGGACTTGCGGGCCGGCGCAGTCGCCTCGTTCATGATGGAGCGCAGGTCCCGCAGGAAGGCGGCGCCCTTCAGGGTGCGCTGCACGAGCACGCTGCGGCGATCCATCGGGTCGACCTTGCGGCGGGCCAGGTCGAGCTCGCCAAGCCTGTCCAACGCCCGGGTGATGGCGGGCTTGGAGACGTTGAGGTCGGCTGCCAGGCCACGCACCGTGTGCGCGCCGTCCTGCAGGTAGCAGGTCAGAAACACGCCGAGCTGGCGGGCAGAGAGGTCAGGACCGTCACGGCGAACCAGCGCCACGATCGTGTCGCGCAGGATGCCAACCATCTGGTCGGATTGTTGAGAAGCAGCCATTGTATGTTCCTTTCATTCCAGGTGTTGGTCGGAGTTCGCTCAAACCTGGGTGTTCGTTACCGGTGTGGGATCAAATCGGATCGTGTTGTTGTAAGCCGGCGGTGCAAAGAAAGTTCTAAAATCGACTCGGTAAGGCAAGTTTGGATTTCGCCATCGAAACTTCAACTTTAACTAAAATCAACCTTCCCGTTAAGGCCGTGGCTGTTTGTTACTCAGCATAACGCGCAGCGAAACGGGCTACACCTTCGAACGCCGCCCGCATGGCCTGGGCCTCTCCTCCTGCCGGCCTTCCTGGCCGATCCGCGTCGTTCCATCCATAAACATCAAAATGGGCCCATCGCGTTCCCACGGACACGAAACGTTGAAGGAACAATGCCGCCACAATCGCACCGGCTTGCGCCTTCTCCGAAACGTTATTCAGATCGCCGGCGCCGCTTTCAAGCCAAGAATTGTAACCATTCCAGAGCGGAAGCCGCCACACGGGGTCGTGTGCAGCATGACCGCTTTCCGAAAACAAGCTGGCCAGCGCGTCATCGTTTGTGAACATGGCAGGCAGGTCAGGCCCCAGCGCCACCCTTGCGGCCCCGGTTAATGTTGCGAAATCGAGCAGAAGGTCCGGCTTTGATTCGCAGGCCTCGCTGAGCAGGTCGCACAGCACCAGCCGGCCTTCGGCATCGGTGTTTCCTACCTCGACCGCGAGGCCCGCGCGGGTCCGCAGCACGTCGCCAGGCCGCATGGCCGCTCCGGAAATCATGTTCTCCGCACAGCCAAGTCTGAGTTCCAGCCGGATCGGCAGGGCGGCGTCCAGGATCATGCAGGCGAGGCCCAGAGCCACCGCCGCACCGCCCATATCCTTCTTCATGCGCAACATACCGGCAGACGGTTTGATATCGTAACCGCCAGTGTCGAAGCACACGCCCTTCCCGCAGATCGACACCAGCGGCGCATCTGGCTTCACGCCTGGCGCGGACCATGAAGCCCGTAAAACACAAGGCCCACGCTGCGAACCTGCGCCTACCGCATGCAAAGCGGGAAACCCGGAAGCAACCGCCTCGCCCGTTATCACAATTACGTGTGCACCGCGTTCACGCAAAACGCGCGACGCTTTTTCGGCCAGGTCAGCCGGTCCAAGCAGGTTCGCGGGCGTATTGATCAGGTCGCGCGCGAGCCATACGGCGCTGGCCGTGGACAGGCTGGGCGCCATGCCGGCCGGCAGGACGAGCCTGGGTGAGGAGCGTGGTTTTGGCTGTTTCAACGCGTCGAACCGGTAGGCGCCAAGCGCCCAGCCCAGCACCGCGTCCGCATGGTTCGTGATGCCGTCGGACAGGCGCCAGGTGCCGGCGGGCAGCGCACCGGGCAGGCCGGCGAACGTGCCGGGCTCAGGTGTCTCGCCTAGCCCAAGGAGCGCGCCTGCCACGCCGGAGGGCCCTGGCAGCAGGACAAGCTGTCCGGCGGCCCCGGTGAAGCCGCAGGCGGCCGGGTAGGCATCCAAAGCGCCGCCGGGCCGGGCGCCGTAGATCGGCAGCCCGCCCTCGTCGGCAAAGCAATCCAGCACGCGTTCAACCACCAGCTTTACTCCGTTCGCTACAGACCAGCGCCTTCCCGCCTGCCACGCACGCTAGCCGCACCGCCAGGGGCAAAAGTTTTCTGCCTCTTTTTTTCAAAAAAGAAGGTCGTGCAAGCCTGCTTGCTTGCATTCCTCCCGCCCGCATCAAATCATCCAGGCATGCCCGAGGCGCGCCACGGAGTCGGTCAGGACATGTTCGCCCCCAGGGTGCGCGCCGTGCTTGGCCCGACCAATACGGGCAAGACCCACCTGGCCATCACCCGCCTGCTCGGCCACAGCTCCGGCATCATCGGCTTCCCGCTGCGCCTGCTGGCGCGCGAGAACTATGACCGCATGGTGGCCGCCAAGGGCGTGCGCAGCGTGGCGCTGATCACCGGCGAGGAGAAGATCGTGCCCGAGGGCGCGCGCTGGTTCAGCTGCACGGTGGAGGCGATGCCGCTGGACCGCCGCGTGGAGTTCGTGGCGGTGGACGAGATACAGCTCTGCGCAGACCCGGACCGCGGCCACGTGTTCACCGATCGCCTGCTGCACGCCCGCGGCCTGGTCGAGACGATGTTCCTGGGGGCCGAGACGATACGCCCTCTGCTGCAGCGCCTGGTGCCACAGGCCGAGGTGGAGACCAGGCCGCGCCTGTCCCAGCTCAGCTATGGCGGCCCGATGAAGCTGGTGAAGCTGCCGCCGCGCAGCGCCATCGTGGCCTTCAGCGCGTCCGAGGTCTATGCGATTGCCGAGCTGATACGCCGGCGGCGGGGCGGCTGTGCGGTGGTGATGGGCCGGCTCTCGCCCCGCACGCGCAACGCGCAGGTGGCGCTGTACCAGGACCGCGAGGTGGATTTCCTGGTGGCCACCGACGCGATCGGCATGGGCCTGAACATGGACGTCAACCACGTGGCCTTTGCCGGGCTGCAGAAGTTCGACGGCCACCGGCCGCGCCGCCTGACCGCGGCCGAAGTGGCCCAGATCGGCGGGCGCGCCGGCCGCGGCATGCGCGACGGCACGTTCGGCACCACGGCCAGTTGTCCGGAGATACCGGACGACATCGTGGAAGCCGTCGAGGCCCACGTGTTCGACCCGATTGAGGCGCTGTTCTGGCGCAATAGCACGCTGGATTTCAGCCATATCGACCGCCTGCTGGACAGCCTGACCGCGGCCGCACCCATACCCGGCCTGGTGCGCGGCAACGATTCCAGCGACCTGGAGACCCTCTCCGCCCTGGCGCGCGACCCGGAGATTCGCGGCCTGGCGCAGGGACGCCGGCAGTTGCGGCTGCTTTGGGACGCCTGCCAGGTGCCGGACTTCCGCAAGATCACCGACGACAGCCACGTCCGGCTATGCGCACGCATCTACAGCCACCTGGCGCGCGGCGAGAGACTGCCGGCGGACTGGCTGGACCAGCAATTCAATACGCTGGCCGGCACCGAGGGCGACATCGACACGCTGATGGCACGCCTGTCCGGCGTCCGCATCTGGTCCTTCATCGCCGCGCGGGCCGATTGGGTGCCGGACGCGCCAACCTGGCAGGCCCGGGCGCGCGACATCGAGGACAAGCTCAGCGACGTGCTGCACGAGCGGCTGACGGCGCGCTTCGTCGATCGCCGGGCCGCGCATCTGATGCGCAGGCTGGAAGAAGCCGAAGGCGGCGAGGACCTGCTCTCCGCCGTCACCGCCCGCGGCGAGGTGGTGGTGGAAGGCCACCCGGTAGGCCACATCGCCGGTTTCGCCTTCCTGCCGGACCCGGTGGCCGAGGGGCCGGAGAAGCGTCTGGTGCTGCGCGCGGCCCGGCGCTCTTTGCGCGAGGAGATGCCGCGGCGCGTCGGCATCCTGGAAGCGGCAGCGGACGACGCGTTCGTGCTGCACGCGGACCACGTCATCACCTGGGCCGACGCGCCGGTCGCCCGCCTGCGCCCGGGCGCCGCCCTGACGAGGCCGGCCGTCGAAGTGCTCGACAGCGAGTTCCTCGACGGCCCGCAGCGCGAGCGCATACGCCAGCGCCTGCAAGCCTGGACGGATGCCCGCATCGCGCGCGACCTGGCGCCGCTGTTCACCGCCGCCGCACGCGCCGGCCAGGACCCCCTGCTGCGCGGCCCGCTGCACCGCCTGACCGAAGCCGCCGGCGTGGTGGTCGGCGCCACGGACGGCGACATCCCGCCGGCAACCCGCGCCAGGCTGAAGGCCGCGGGCATACGCGCCGGCCGCTTCGCGCTCTACGTCCCGGACCTGCTGAAACCCCGCGCTGCCGCCTTGCGCGCCCAGCTCTGGGCGATCCGCGCGCGGGTGCCCACGCCCGAGATCCCGGCCGCCGGCCTCGTCTCGATCCCGCCGCCGGAGCCGAACCACGCGGCGTTCCTGACCCTCCTGGGTTGGGTGCAGGCGGGGCCCGTGCTGCTGCGGCTGGACATCGCCGAACGTGTGGCCGCCGAACTGGCATATTCCACGCGCGGAAGGCCGGCGCCCGTGCCGCTTGAGGTCGGGCAGCGCCTGGGGCTGCGGGCGGAGCTGCTGCCCGCCGTGTTGCGCGGTTTAGGCCTGCGCATCCTGCCGGCGCCTACGTTGGCGGCCGAAGTGTATGGGCCGCCGCCGCCGCCCATGATCGCGCAGCCTAAGCGGAAGACGGTTGAGGTTGTGGTGCCGGTCAGCCGGCCGGACTCGCCTTTTGCGGCTCTGGCGGCGTTGAGACGGTAGGGAAGGCCTTCTTTTTTGAAAAAAAGAAGCAAAAAACTTTTGTCTGTGCTGTCGCGGAGCTTGGCCGCCGGCCGCCGGCAGGGAGGAGGAGTTTTTTCGTCCTTTTCCTCAACAAAGGATTGCTTTCTGTTTTCCTGATGTCCCACCAACGCCTCGACAAATGGCTCTGGTGCGCCCGCTTCGCCTCCACCCGCACCTCCTGCGCGGAGATGGCCGCCAGCGGGCTGCTGCGTATCAACCGCCAGCCCACGGACAAGGCGCATGCCAAGGTGCGCATAGGCGACGTGCTGACGTTGCCGCTCTACCGCGGCGTGCGCGTCGTCGAGGTGCTGGGGTTGACGGAACGACGCGGTTCCGCACCTGAAGCCCAGGCGCTTTATCGCATTCTGAAGGAAGACCAGGCGCCGGAAGACCAGGCCTGAGGTGCCGCCGCTTGCACCTGGGGTCATGCCAAGCCATATCGCGCCGACCGCCCCGCTGTATCTGGGACAGCCGTAATTGGAGACGCCGATGACCTATGTGGTCACCGAGAACTGCATCAAGTGTAAATACATGGACTGCGTGGAGGTGTGTCCGGTGGACTGCTTCTATGTCGGCGAGAATATGCTCGTCATCAATCCGGACGAGTGCATCGATTGCGGCGTGTGTGAGCCGGAATGCCCGGCTGAGGCGATCGTGCCGGACAGCGACGACAAGGCGGCGCCGTGGGCGGAGCGCAACCGGGTGTTTTCCGTGAGCTGGCCGAACATCACCCGTAAGGGGCAGGCGCCGGACGATGCGGACGCGTGGAAGGACAAGCCTGGCAAGGAGGCGATGTTCTCGGCTGAGCCAGGAACACCGTAGCAAGCAAAAGGCTTCTTTCTGCAAAAAGAAGCAACATTTTGGTTCCTGTCGGCGAACGTTTCAGCAATCGCCGACAGGGAGCAAAAGTTTTTTGGTCCTTTTTTTCAAAAAAGGACTGCTTGCTTCCTAGCTGCATTATCTAGCTGTTCGGACGGTTGCAGCGATAGCCATGATAGCCGGCGGACACTTGCTGCCGGCTGGATGCTGAACGTTGACCGGCCCGTTTCGTACGATGGTTTGCGGCTGGGGCGTTATGGTTGTGCGGTCAACGCGGTGCTTTGCATATGCCGGTTGCGATCCTGACCGGGCGCCCGCACAGGCCTCGTTGAGGAAGTTCAACTGCACCGTCTCCGGCACATTCGGACCGCCCCAAATGCCGGTGTAGGAGACCACTTGCGGGCTGCCGAAATCGTTGTCGGCTGTGAGTGTGAGATTTGCGAGTGACTGGCAGTCGACACCGATATGCGCGTAGGCGTCGCACTGAGAAGGAATTTTGGTCAGGTTAAGAACCACGCCATGGAAGCCGTACCAGTGGAAACCCCGTCTTACGACCACCCCGGAATCCGTGAAGCCGCCGCTGCAATCTGAAGATGTGCTTGCGTGCGCGCGTCGATTAGCACTGTGTGACACGTCTGCTGCAAGAGGCGGCGGCGCCATAACCTTACGCTTGCGATGCGAATACTTGGTCGATCAAGTTGTCGGGAGCAGGCTTTTGGTGTCGTGCAAAACGCACGTGCGCAGCAGTTCTGCACTGACGCGGCGGTGATTTTGTGATATACTACGAAAGTCCGGTCAAGGCGGCGCTTACCAGCGACCGCCATGCCCCTTGCTGTAATATGGCTTTCTTTTCGCCGATCATCGCCTGCAATGCGGCGTCGGCACCGCCCTCCGGCTGCCGGGACGGTTGCTGCCACAATGCAAGCCAGACAGGAGTTGCCCAGTCAAGTGCCAACGAAATCCGCAGCCGCCAAAAAAACCGCCATCGCGCCGCAACCGCCGGAGATGGAGCCGGATGAAGCCCCCGTGCAGGATGTGGCTGGTCTGTCCGAGCCGGCCGCCGCTTATGAGCCGATCCCGTCCGCTGCAGAGGAGGCGGCGGCGGCGGCCATCGCGCTCGCGGACCGGGTGCCCGCGCTGAAGGAACAGCCGGAGGAGGACGAGGAGGAGGAAGAAGAGGCACCAGCGCCTGGCCTGCGCAGCCGCGCCGCCAATGATTCTTCGCCAGGCCACCACATCATGGGCCGCAGCCAGACGATAGCGCCCGGCGGCCGCGTGATGCCGCCGCCGCGGGCGATGGCGAAGGCCGAGATTTTCGAGGAAGGCGACCACGTGGTTTATCCGACCCACGGTGTGGGCAAGGTGGAGCGTATCGCCACCGAGGAGATCGCCGGCCACAAGCTCGAGCTGATCCACATCACCTTCGAAGAGAACCGCATGACCTTGCGGGTGCCGGTCGCCAAGGCGCGCACCGCCGGATTGCGCAAGCTGGCCACTCGCAAGATGTTCGACGAGGCGCTGGCCGTGCTGCGCGGACGCGCCCGCATCAAGCGCACGATGTGGTCCCGCCGGGCGCAGGAATACGAGGCGAAGATCAACTCGGGTGACCCTCTGGCGATCGCCGAGGTGGTGCGTGACCTGCACCGCAACGCCGGCCAGCCGGACCAGAGCTTCTCCGAGCGGCAGATTTACGAAGCGGCGATGGACCGTCTAGCGGCCGAGCTCGGTGCACTGGACCGGATCGACAAGGCAGCCGCTGCAGTGAAGCTCGCGGACTTCCTCAAGACCGTCGCGTAGATCCGTTCGGTGGGGTGCGCTTTGGCGCCCCACCAGAAGCGATGTGTTCCGGTCCAAAACCGCAGAGTCGCGGGACTAATTAAAACAGGATAACGCGCTTTGGTGTCCGCGTGACTTAGGCGGGATGCTGAAATGCACCCCGCCTAATTCATCGTCGCGATGTTCGCAGCGAGGACAGGAATAGGGTGCGAAAGCACCCGATCCCGATACTTAGTTGCTGCGCTGGTTACCCGTCAGCCGCAGCAGCATCATGAACAAGTTGATGAAGTTCAGGTAGAGGCTGAGGGCATCATAAACGCTGCGCTTGGCCGCACCGTCCGGCCCGTCCGCATAGGCGAACTGCGTGTAGCTGACCTTGATGCGTTGTGTGTCGTAAGCGGTGAGCCCTGTGAACACGAGCACGCCAATGATACTGACGCCGAACTGCACCATCGGGCTATGCAGGAAAATGTTCACCACGCTGGCGATGATGATGCCGAACAGGCCCATGATCAGGAAGCTGCCAAAGCGCGCCAGGCTCTGCTTCGTGGTGTAGCCATAGATGGACATGCCGGCAAACATCGCCGAGGTGATGAAGAACGTACTGGCGATGCTGGCGCCGGCATACACCAGGAAGATGTTCGTCAGGCTGGCGCCCATCGCCACGCAGAACGCCCAGTAGAGCGCCTGCACCGTGCCGCGGCTCATGCGGTTGATGCCGAAACTCAGCGCCAGCACGAAGCCAAGCGGTGCGAACATCGACAGAGTGCCGAGGCCAGTCGGCGCCACGCGTGTGCCATACTCGGTGACCACGCGGTGGTAGAACAGGTTGATCAGGCTGGTGTTGGCCACGCCATAGGCCACCACGCCGGTGAGCAGCAGGCCGGACGCCATCCAGTTATAGACGCGCAGCATATAGGCGCGCAGGCCCTCGTCGATGGCCGCTACGCCGGCTACACCGGCGGGGCGGGTGAAACTCCTTGAATCCGGAGTGTAAGCCATAGGTCGATCCTTCAGGGGCAGGTTTGCGGCACTATACCACAATTGGCGCCCTTGTCTTAAGGATCAAATCTGGCCGCGGCGGCGGGCCGTTCAAGCGTTGATCAGGTAGAAGAGAGGTGACAAACCTCTCATGCGGCAAAACTTTCTACCAGCAGGCTTGAACCTTCTACCAAACGCGCGTTACTAGCGCATGGCCAACCAGCTCAACATCAAGAGCGAGGACGGATACCGCCTCGCCACGGAGCTGTCCGACCTGACAGGCGAGAGCCTGACCGCGGCCGTCACCGAGGCTCTGCGTGAGCGGTTGGAACGCGAGCAGCGCCTGCGCGACCGAACCGCCCGGCTGGCCCGCCTCACCACCCTGGCCGCCGAGATACGCGCGAGCCTCCGCCTCGCTCAAGGCGCCTCCCACGCCTATCTGTATGATGACAGCGGCCGGCCCGCGTGATCGTGGATACCTCCGCCCTGCTCTCCATCCTGCTCGACGAACCGCACGCCGACCGCCTGCTCGAAGCGATCGTGGACGCGCCGGCGCCGCGCATGTCGGCCGCCAACTGGCTGGAACTGTCGATGGTCGTCGAGGAACATGGCGGCCGCCTGGCGAGTCTGCGCCTCGACGAGTTCATACGCACCGCCGGGATCGAGATCACGCCGGTTTCCGTGGAACAGGCCGCCGCCGCCCGCAGCGCCTGGCGCTATTTCGGGCGGCACAAGCACTCCGCCCGGCTCGATTTCGGTGATTGCTTTGCATACGCGCTGGCCAAGACGGCAGGGGCGCCGTTGCTGTTCAGCGGCGAAGATTTTTCGCGCACGGATATCGAGCCGGCGTTACGGGGGCTGGGGTGAGGGAAGCAAGTGGTTCTTTTTTGAAAAAAAGAATCAAAAAACTTTTGGTCTCTGTCGGCGGCTGCGCCAACGCGCGCTTCATGCGGCGGGGTGGGTAGCTTGGCGGAGCTTTTCCTGGAGCTTTTCAGCGAGGAGATACCGGCGCGGCTGCAGGCCTCCGGGGCCGAGCTGCTTGGCCGGCAGGTTTGCGAGGCTTTGGCAGCCTTGGCACCGCAGGACCTGCGCCTGTTCCATGGGCCACGCCGCCTTGCGCTGGGGGCTTCGGTCGCCGAGGCGAGTGTCGCGCGCGCCAGCGTCGAGCGCGGCCCGCGCGCCACCGCGCCCGAACAGGCGCTGGCTGGCTTCCTGCGCAAGCACGGCGCCACGCGCGATGTGTTGCGGCAGGAGGGCGGCTTCTGGGTGCTCGACAAGTCTGCGCCCGCGGTCCAGGCCGCCAACCTGGTGGCCGAAGCCCTGCCGGGGCTGCTGCGCCGTTTCGCCTGGCCGAAATCGATGCGCTGGGGCGGCACCAGCGCGTTCACCTGGATACGCCCGCTCCGCCGCATCGTCTGCCTGCTGGACGGCGCCGTGGTTCCGTTCGCGCTGGCAACGCCGGAAGATGACGGCCACGGCCTCACCGCCGCGAACCTCACACAAGGCCACCGCCGCCACGCGGAGCCGATCGCCGTCACCGGCCTGGCAGACTGGCAGGCCAAGCTGCAGCGCGCCCACGTGGTGGCCGCGGCGCCCGACCGGATCGCGCGGATACGCGACGGCCTCGCCGGCCTTGCCGCCGAACGCGGCCTGACCATCGTGCCGGATGACGGTCTGCTTGAGGAAGTGGCCGGCCTGGTGGAATGGCCGGTGCCTCTGCTTGGCCGTATCGACGATGCTTTCATGGACCTGCCGCCAGAGGTCATGCAGGTGTCCATGCGGGTGAACCAACGCTATTTCGCCGCGCGCACGGGGGCCGGCGAGCCCGCCCCCTGGTTTGCGTTCGCGGCAAACATTGACGCCCCGGATGGCGGCGCCGCCATCATCGCCGGCAACGAGCGGGTGCTGCGCGCGCGCTTCTCCGACGCCCGGCATTTCTGGGATCTGGACAGGCGTACGAAGCTGGCAGACCGCGTGGCGGCACTGGACGGCATCGTCTTCCAGGCGGAACTCGGCACCCAAGGCG
>CAXTVW010000027.1:0-10935 GCA_964247675.1 uncultured Acetobacteraceae bacterium | reverse complement strand
CGCGTGGCGGCACTGGACGGCATCGTCTTCCAGGCGGAACTCGGCACCCAAGGCGCGCGCGTCCAGCGCATCGTGAAACTCGCCGGCGTGCTGGCGCCGATGGTGGGCGCGGATAGCGCGCTGGCCGAACGTGCGGCGCTGCTGTGCAAGGCGGACCTGACCACCGGCATGGTCGGCGAGTTCCCTGAACTGCAGGGTGTGATGGGCGGCTACTACGCCGCGCATGACGGCGAGGACCCGCGCGTGGCCGGTGCCGTGCGCGACCATTACGCGCCCAAGGGCGCTGGCGACGGCGTGCCGCGCGAGCCTGTCGGCGTGGCTGCGGCGTTGGCCGACAAGCTGGACCAGCTCAGCGCGTTCTTCTCCATCGGCCAGAAACCGACGGGATCGGGCGATCCTTACGCGCTGCGCCGTGCGGCTTTGGGCGTGATACGGATCATACGCGAAAACGGGTTGCGGTTGCGGCTGCTGGACGTGTTGCGCAGTGCTGCGCCGGATTTGGCCGGCGAAGTCACGGCATTCATCTTCGAGCGGCTGCGCGTGCAGTTACGCGCGGAAGGCGCGCGTCATGACGTGCTGGCGGCGGTGTTCGCGGCTGCGTCGGACGACGACATCGTGCGCGCGCTGGCCCGCACGGAGGCGATCGCCGCGTTGCTGAAGACCGAGGACGGCACGAACCTGCTCGCGGCGTACAAGCGCGCCGCCAACATCCTGCGTATCGAGGACAAGCGCGACGGCCCGCATGCGGGCAGTGTTGAACCTGCCAGGCTGGAGCAGGCGGAAGAGCAGGCGCTCTACGCCGCCCTGCAACAGAGCGGTGGTGCGCTGGAGGCGCTGGCGTCCGAGAGGGACGGCGCTGCCACCAGCACGCTCGCGAAGCTGCGCGAGCCGCTGGACGCGTTCTTCGACAAGGTCACGGTAAACGCCGAGAACCCAGAACTTCGCAAAAACCGCCTGCACCTGCTCGGCGCCTTGCGTGCCCTGCTGAACCAGGTGGCGGATTTTTCAACAATCGAAGCCTGAACAGAATGACGGGGGGTCTGGGGGGGACGGCACGTCTCCCCCCAGCTCTTGCCTTCTTGGAGATAGAACAATGGCGAAATGGGTCTACAGCTTCGGCGCCGGCCACAACGAAGGCCGCGCGGACATGCGCAATCTGCTGGGTGGCAAAGGCGCCAACCTGGCCGAGATGGCCAGCATAGATCTGCCCGTGCCGCCGGGCTTCACCATCAGCACCGAATTATGCACCGAATTCTACAAGAACAACCGTAACTACCCTGCCGATCTAGACGCACAGGTCCAGGAGGCGCTGAAGCGCATCGAGCAGGCGGTCGGCCGCAGTTTCGGTGACAAGAAGGCGCCGTTGCTGGTGTCCGTGCGTTCCGGTGCGCGCGTGTCCATGCCCGGCATGATGGACACCGTGCTGAACCTGGGGCTGAACGACGAGACGGTGCTGGGCCTGGCGGAGACCAGCGGCGACGAGCGTTTCGCATGGGACAGTTTCCGCCGCTTCATCCAGATGTTCGGCAGCGTTGTGCTGGGCGTGGACCACCACCGCTTCGAGGAGATCATCGAGACCACCAAGCTGGACTCGGGCGTGATCGAGGACACTGGCCTGTCGCCGGCCGATTGGCAGCGCGTGGTTGAGGAATACAAGCAGCTCGTGCTGGAAGAGACCGGCAAGCCGTTCCCGATGGCGCCGCACGACCAGCTCTGGGCCGCGATCGGCGCCGTGTTCGGCAGCTGGATGAACCCGCGCGCCAACACGTATCGCCGGCTGCACGACATCCCCGCCGATTGGGGCACCGCGGTGAACGTGCAGGCGATGGTGTTCGGCAACATGGGTGCCGATTGCGCGACGGGCGTGTGTTTCACGCGCGATCCGAGCACCGGCGAGAACATGTTCTACGGCGAGTTCCTGGTGAACGCGCAGGGCGAGGACGTGGTGGCCGGCATACGCACGCCGCAGCCGCTTTCCAAAGGTGCTGCGAAAAACGGCGAAGTCTCCATGGAAGACGCGTTGCCCGATGCCTACGCGGACCTCTGCCGCGTGCGCGAAACGCTGGAGCGCCACTACCACGACATGCAGGACATCGAGTTCACCGTGCAGCAGAACAAGCTGTACATGCTGCAGACGCGCACCGGCAAACGCACCGCGGCCGCCAGCCTGCGCATCGCGGTGGAAATGGCGGAAGCCAACCTGATCACCAGGCAGGAAGCGGTGATGCGGGTGAACGCGCAGGCGCTGGACCAGCTTCTGCATCCCACGCTGGACCCGAAAGCCGCGCGCACCCTGTTCGGCCGCGGCCTGCCGGCAAGCCCAGGCGCCGCATCCGGCGCTGTGGTGTTCAGCGCGGATGACGCGGAGATGCGCGCGGCCAAAGGCGAATCCGTCATCCTGGTGCGTATCGAGACGAGCCCCGAGGACATACACGGCATGCACGCCGCCCGCGGTATCCTCACCACGCGCGGCGGCATGACGAGCCATGCGGCCGTGGTCGCGCGCGGCATGGGCCGCGCCTGTGTGGCCGGCGCCGGCGGCGTCAGCGTGGATTACGGCGCGCGCACGCTGTCGGCCGGCGGCCGCACGATACGCGGCGGCGAGACGATCACCATCGACGGTGCGACAGGCGAGATATTCGTGGGCCAGGTGGCCACCGTGGAGCCGACGCTATCGGGTGATTTCGAAATCCTGATGAAGTGGGCTGACGAGTCCCGCCGCTTGAAGATACGCACCAATGCGGAGACACCGCTGGACGCCGAGACCGCCCGCAAGTTCGGTGCCGAGGGCATCGGCCTGTGCCGCACGGAGCACATGTTCTTCGCGCCAGAACGCATAGGCGCCGTGCGGCAGATGATCATGGCCAATGACGAGGCCGGACGCCGCGTGGCACTGGAGAAATTGCTGCCGTTCCAGCGCCAGGATTTTCTGGAGTTGTTCCGCATCATGGCCGGCCTGCCTGTCACCATCCGCCTGCTGGACCCGCCGCTGCACGAATTCCTCCCGCATGGCGACGATGAGATCGCCGAGCTTGCGGGAGCCCTCGGCCAGGACGTGGACCAGATGCGCCGGCGCGCGGCGGAACTCGCCGAAGCCAACCCCATGCTCGGCCATCGCGGCTGCCGGCTTGGCATCACGTACCCTGAAATCTACGAGATGCAGGCGCGCGCCATCTTCGAAGCCGCCTTGCAGATCGCCGAGGAAACCGGCGAACCGGTGGTGCCCGAAATCATGATCCCGCTCGTGGGCACCAAGCGTGAACTGGAGATCACCCGCGCGCAGGTGGAGCGTGTCGCCAAGGAAGTTCTCGAGAAAGCCGGCAAGACGATCGAGTATCTGGTCGGCACCATGATCGAACTGCCGCGCGCGGCACTCACCGCCGACAAGATCGCCGAAGCCGCCGATTTCTTCAGCTTCGGGACAAACGACCTGACGCAGACCACCTTCGGCCTGTCCCGCGACGACGCCGGGAAGTTCCTGCCGCATTACGTGGAAGCCGGCATTCTGCCGAAAGACCCCTTTGTGTCGCTGGACATCGAAGGCGTGGGCGCACTGGTGCGTATCGCCACGGACCGTGGCCGAGCCACGAAGAACAGCCTGAAGCTGGGCATCTGCGGCGAGCATGGCGGCGATCCGGCCAGCATCGCTTTCTGTGAGGAGATCGGCCTGGATTACGTGAGCTGCTCACCTTATCGGGTGCCGGTCGCCCGGTTGGCTGCGGCACAGGCGGCTTTGGGCGTTGCGGGGGACAAGACAGCGTAAGTAAGCAAGGCCTTCTTTTTTGAAAAAAAGAAGCAAAAAACTTTTATCTCCCCGCCTGCACAAAGGTTTGCCCTGGTCCTGCAACTCCCAGGAATTGCAGAACCAGAGCGGATCCTCATGCAGGCGTCAGAAGCAAAAGTTTTTTGCTTCTTTTTTCCAAAAAAGAAGGCCTTCCTTGCCTTCCTTATGGCCCGTATTTGGGCGCAAACTCCTGGTTCGTCACCGGCGCGCCGGCCACGCACTCGTAGCTGGAAGCCTGCGTCTTATCGCCTTTCACATATGCGCTATGCGCCGGATACAAGCAGAGCGGACGCTGGAACGCCACGCCGGAACTTTCATTGTCGTTGACGTATTTCGTGGCGATCAACGTTGTTGGCGCTACGCCGTGTTCCACCCAGGCGATCAGCGCGCCAAGAGCGTCATCGCTCGGGTCGAGCAGCTTGGGCGGCAGCGTGCCGGACAGGTTGCCGAACGCGTTCGGGCCTGGCCCGCCGCCGCAATGCCAAACGCCTGGTGCGAGGAACAGGCGAAGGTAGTTCTGCACGTTCGGGTCCGCCGCGGCCACCGCGTTGTAGTAGTCGATCGCGGTGGCGCTCGGGATCAGCGGATCCGTGTAACCCTGATACATCAGGATCTTGTGGCCATCTTGGGCCAGCCTGGACAAATCCGTGCTGTTGGCGTTCAGCACCTGCGCGAACGTCTCGCCGCCGACTGGCGTGTTGTCGATCAGCGCGATCTCGCTGGCCAGTTCCGGCGCCAGCTTGGACGGTGTTGCGAACATCTCCTGCCAGACCCAATCCGGGCCGAGTGCCCAGTTCATCAGGCTGTCGAAGGCCGGCGTGGGCAGCGCCTGCTGGAACGGCAGGCCGAGGTTGCCCTCGTAGCCGTTTGCGGCGGAAGGCACGATCGGCTCTTCCGTGCCGCGCTCCAGGCCGGGGTAGAGCTGGTTGCCCTGGTCATCGACAGCGCCGCTCCAGTCACGGTTCATCGCCAGGGCCTGGTCATGCGTCAGGCAGGTGCAGCTTGCGGCGGTGGGATCCGTGCAGGGCACCTCGTCGAGCGTGCCCTTGCATGTCAGCGCCAGCGCGTTGGTCTTGCACATTGCAGGCTGCGTCAAGAAATCATCGGTGCGCAGGCCGCCGTCCTTGCCCGCGCATTGCTTCAGGACGAGCGCGTGGGTGAGCGCGAGAGCGGCGTTCGTCAGGTAGGCGTCCGGCGCGAAATGCGTGGCTTCATAGACGGCCGGTCCGGACATGTGCAGATGCGTGCGGTTGTGCGCCGGCGCGCCTGCCAGGATGCCCTCGTAATCGTCCGGAAAGCGCTGGCTCTCCATCAGCGCCTGCTGCCCGCCGGTGGAGCAGCCGTCGAAATACGCGGCCTTTGCGGGGCCATCGTAGTATTTCCTCAGGATCTGCTTGGCCGCCACCGTCATCAGGTGAGTCGAGGCGTAGCCGAAATCGCGTATAGCCGCCGGGTCGTGGTACAGGCCGCCGGGAATGCCGCCGTCATGGGCTGTGTCGCCGCAGAACAGGCTGTTGCACTTGAACAGGATGCCGGTGCCCATGTCCGTGTTGGCCGAGGCGAAGCCTTCCAGGATGCCGAGCTGCAGCGAGCTGTAGCTGACGGCGCCGGCAAACCCGCCATTGCCGAAGCCGAGATAGCGGTGGTTCCAGGTCGTCTCAGGCAGCCAGACCTCTACCGCGGATTGTGAGGTGTTGGGGTTTCCGCTCGACGAGATCACCATCGCCACACGGCAGAAAGACGGCAGCCCGGTGATCACGGTGCCGCTCGGCTCCGTGAAGCTGCCGCTGGTTACGTCTTCGGCGGACAGTGAGACGATTGAAGCGCTGTTGCCCAGATTGGGCGTAAAATCGGCCAGGTCGGTGCAGTTCGTGGCAGATGCGGGATGAACGAGTGCGACTGCACTCGCTAGCCCGGCTGCCACCGACCACGCCGCCGTTTTCGGCGTACGTACGATGCGCATGAAGTTTCTCCCTTTTATCACGCAGGGAGAAGCTTACCGAGAGATGACAGTCACGCAAGAGTAGCGGGAAGCAAGGCCTTCTTTTTTGAAAAAAAGAAGCAAAAAACTTTTGCTCCCTGTCGGCGAATGCTGAAACAGCCGGCGACAAGGAGCAAACACTTCTGGTCTTTTTTTCGAAAAAGGACTGCTTGCTTTCTCGCCTCAGGCCGGCATCACATCCGTCCCCCCCTTCGGGAATTTCGCAATGTCCTGCGGCGACATGTTGAAATGCGCGGCCAGCATCGCGGGCGGCGTGTGCGAGAGCCAATCCGACAGAGACACGTCCTGGAAAGTTGGCGTCTTGAACACTTCAAGGAAGACGAGGTCCTCGTTCCCGATATTCTTTATGTAGTGGCCGAAGCTGCGTTTTACGTAGCCGATATCGCCCGGCGCGAAATCGTTGGTGACCGCCTTCGGGCCGGAGCCGAACACCGTCATCTGGCCGCGGCCCTTGATCCAGTATTGCCACTCGTCGGCGTTCGGGTGCCAATGCATCTCCCGCAAACCGCCGGGATGCACTGTCACCAGCGCAGCGGCGATCGTGGACGCGGCCTTGAAGTTGTGGCTGTCGGCAATCTGCACGAAACCGCCCTTTGTGCGTTGCGAGACGGGGCCGGACGCCAGCGCATAGGTGAACGGATTTGGCGGCGGACCTTTGTCGCTGGCGATGGCTTGGGCATCCGCGGCCAGCGGCCCGGGGACCTGGCCCTGATAGATCCACAGCGAGTGCGTGAAGTTCTTGCTGAACGCCGATTCGGGAAGGCCGAAATTGGCAGCCAGCACATCGGGCGGCGTGTGCGCGAACCAGTCAGTGACGAGTAGCGTGTTGAACTCGGTGGCCTTGCCGTCATCGAAGCAGAGGATGAACTCGCAGCCATCCGGACCTATGCCCTGCAGCGAATGCGGGTAGCCGCCCGGGAAATACCAGAGATCCCCGGCCTTGACGTCCGCCACGTAGGAGCGGCCCTGCGGATCGATGCAAGTGATGCGGCAATTGCCGTAGGACATGTAGCCCCACTCTGCGGCCAGGTGCCAATGCAGCTCGCGCGTGCCGCCGGCATCCAGGCGCATGTTCACGCCACTGATGGATTCGGAGATCTCGAAATCGGCCTGCGTCACCTGGCGCGCCCAGCCGCCGTCCTGGATGCGCCGCGGCGCGTTGTTGAACGAAGCCCAGAACTCCGGCAGGTCACTCACATCGGTGGCAGGCGGGGTGAAGGCCGCGGGAAACTGGTTGGCCAGCGCGGGATTTTGCGAGCCGGGATCGATGGCGCTCTGCGGATGATCCTTGGTGTTGATGATGCCCTGCGGCGGCTGGTCCGGATTGCCGGGTGCCGCGGCGGCAAGCGCCGCCGTGCTTGCGGCGACAGCGCCCAAGGCGGCGCCAGTGCCCAGAAGAGCGCGTCTCGAATAATTTTCCATGTGCGTGACCTCGTAATCGCGGGGTCCGGGTGGAACGCTGTATGTCGGCTGGGTATCCCGTGAAGTCGCGGTCACGATTTGGGGGAGGCGAAACCTTTGAAGGAGTAAGCAAGGCCTTCTTTTTTGAAAAAAAGAAGCAAAAAACTTTTACTACCCCGCATTTGCAGCGTGTTGGTTTGTCCGGACGCACACGGACAACGCAAATGCGGGGGATCAAAAGTTTTTTGCTTCTTTTTTTCAAAAAAGAAGGCCTTGCTCACTTCTATTACGCCTCGCGCGTCAACCCCGTGCTCGCAACATACCGCAGCGCCGCCGCGAACGCCGCATCAGCATCCAGCGCTGTCGTATCAAGCACAAACGCATCCTCTGCCGGCCGTAGCGGGGCGGCGGCGCGCGAAGCGTCGGCCGCATCGCGTGCTTCCATGTCCTCGCGCACCGTCTCCAATATGGCGGACACGCCGCGGCCGGTGAGTTCCAGCCAACGCCGGTAGGCGCGCGCCTCCACGCTGGCGGTTACGAAAAGCTTCGCCCGCGCCTGCGGGAATATGATCGTGCCGATGTCCCGCCCGTCCAGCACGGCGCCGTTTGCCTGGCCAAAGCCGCGCTGGAATTCCAGCAAGGCGGCGCGCACCGGCGGGATGGAGGCGACAGCGGCAGCGGCGCGGTCCACATCCGGCGTGCGCAGATCGGTGCGATCGAGGTCCGCTCGTGTCAACACGCGGGCCGCGGCTTCCGCGGCTGCGGGGTCATGCGCGCTGGCGCCGGCAAGCAGGAGGCGGCGCGCGGTGGCACGGTAGAGCAGGCCGGTGTCCAGATAGGGTAGCCCGAGATGGCCGGCCAGGCGCCGGGCCAGCGTGCCCTTGCCGGCGGCGGCCGGCCCGTCGATGGCGACGATGCGGTTTGGCGTCATGCGAAGCGGCAGCCGAGGCCGGCCATCAGCGTGGTGAAGCCGGGGAAGCTGGTGTCGATGAAGCCGGTGTCGTCCACCCGTACGGGTGCGCGGGTTATGCTGCCCAACACCAGCGCGCTCATCGCCAGGCGATGGTCCATCTGGGTGGCGACGAGGCCGCCGCCGGGAGGCGGGCCGCCGGCCCCGGTGATGATGAGGTCGTCGCCGTCTGTCTGCACGGCCACGCCGTTGGCGGTCAGCATCGCGGCGGTGGCGGCAAGCCGGTCGCTTTCCTTCACGCGCAGCTCGCCCAGGCCGCGCAGGCGGCTGGTGCCGCGGGCGGAGGCGCACGCGACGGCGAGTATGGGGAACTCGTCGATCATGCTGGGCGCCAGCGCGGGATCCGTGTCGGCGGCGGTGAGATCCGAGGCCGCCGCAGTGATGTCACCCACCCGCTCGCCGCCTTGCACGTGTTCGCCGGTGACCGTGAGGGCAGCGCCCATGGCGCGCAACGCGGTCAGCAGGCCGGTGCGCAGGTCATTCAGCCCGACGCCGCGCACCGTCACCGAGGAGCCCGGCACCAGCAAGGCGGCGACGAGCGGAAAGGCGGCCGAGGACGGGTCGCCGGGAACGGTGACGTCGGCAGCGAGCAGTTCCGGCTGCCCGGCGAGGCGGATGACACGGCCGGTGCCGTCCTGCTCCACGCTGATGGTAGCGCCGAAATGGCGGAGCATATTCTCGGTGTGGTCGCGCGTGGGTACCGGCTCTTCCACGCGTGTCTCGCCGCGCGCGTTCAGCCCGGCCAGCAGGATGGCGGATTTCACCTGCGCGCTGGCGACCGGCATGCGGTAGGTGAGCGGCAAAGCGTGCGCGGCGCCGGTGATCGCCAGCGGCAAGTGGCCGCCGGCGCGGCTGCTGAACCGTGCGCCGGTCTGTGCGAGCGGGCCGGTCACGCGCGCCATCGGCCGGCGGCGCAGGCTGGCATCGCCGGTGAGCACGGCAAAGATCGGGTGCGTGGCGAGAATGCCGGCGAGCAGGCGGGCGCCGGTGCCGGAATTGCCCATGTCCAGCACGTCCGCCGGTTCCGCCAGGCCGCCGATCCCGGCGCCGGTGACGCGCCAGTGGCCGGGTTCGTCCTGGGTGATGTGAGCGCCGAGCGCACGCATGGCCGCGGCGGTACGCAGCACGTCCTCGCCTTCCAGCAGGCCGGTAATGCGTGTCTCACCTATGGCCAGCGCCGCGAACATTAGCGCGCGGTGGGAAATGGATTTGTCGCCGGGGACGGTGATGCCGCCCCGAAGTGGGCCGGCGCGGTGGGCGGTTAGCATCCGCGGGCGGTAGCATGGCGCTGCCGCCCGGAGAAGCACGCGCGATCAAACCAACCGGGCGGCTGCCACAGCAGGTATGCAGACGGCAGACGTTAACCGAGGCTGAAAGCAAGCAAGGCCTTCTTTTTTGAAAAAAAAGAAGCAAAAAACTTTTACTTCCCCGCATGTGAAGCAAGCGTGATCGTCCAGAAGCACCCGGACGCCGCAAATGCGGGAGATGAAAGTTTTGCTTCTTTTTTCAAAAAAGAAGGCCTTGCTTGCTTCCTAACATCACCAGCGCTCGAAGCTAGACGCGCAGGTGCTCCGGTATCTGCAGCCCCAGATGATCCGGCACGTCCCAGATCTCGCGCGCCGTACGCACCGGCACGAACCCGGCGCGCAGATAATTTGGCAGCGCGCGCGGATGGTCCGCCGTGCAGGTGTTCACCGTCAGCGCGCGCGGCTTGTGCGCCCAGGCAGTCGCCATCGCCGCGCGCAGCAGCGCCGTGCCCAGCCCGCCGCCGATCGCATGCGGCAAGAGGCCGAAATAGCTCAGGTTGACAGTGTGCACGGCGCGGGCGTCCAGCTCGAAGAAGCCCGCCGGCTCGTTGCCCTGATACATCACGTGCAGGGACACGCCAGGTGCGGTGATCAGCGCGGCGAGTTGCGGCAGCGGCATGGTGCGGCGCAGCCACCAGACGTATTGCCCGCCGACCGTGTCATACAGATAGCGGTAGAATCCGACCGTCGGCTTGTGCACGCGCACGATACCGGTGTGCGGCGGCAGGTCGGCGGGCGCAGGTGCAGGAGGCTGCTCCTGGCGCAGGAAGGTTACCATCACGGCGATACGCGTGGTCTGAAGCGGGGGGCGGGAGGCCCAGAAGCCTGGCTCTTGGGATTTCATGGCGGGGCCCTGAAGGAAGAAGGAAGCAGTTCTTTTTTGAAAAAAAGAACCAAAAAACTTTTACTACTGACGCTGCCGAAGCGCACGTGGCCTTCAACGAAGAAAACACTCATTTCAACAACGTCAGTAGTGCAAGTTTTTTGGTTCTTTCTTTCAAAAAAGAACTGCTTCCTTGCTTTAATCGTCCAGGAACGACCGAAGCTTCCTGCTACGGCTGGGATGCTTCAGCTTACGCAAAGCCTTGGCCTCGATCTGCCGGATACGCTCGCGGGTCACGTTGAACTGCTGGCCCACCTCTTCCAGCGTGTGGTCCGTGTTCATGCCGATGCCGAAGCGCATGCGCAGCACGCGCTCCTCGCGCGGCGTCAGGCTGCTCAGCACGCGCGTGGTGGCTTCGCGCAGATTGGCCTGGATGGCGGCGTCCAGCGGGATCACCGCGCCCTTGTCCTCGATGAAGTCGCCCAGGTGGCTGTCTTCCTCGTCGCCGATCGGCGTCTCGAGGCTGATCGGCTCCTTTGCGATCTTGAGCACCTTGCGCACTTTTTCCAACGGCATGCCGAGCTTCTCGGCAAGCTCCTCCGGTGCGGGCTCGCGGCCGATCTCGTGCAGCATCTGCCGGCTGGTGCG
>CAXTVW010000026.1:0-30113 GCA_964247675.1 uncultured Acetobacteraceae bacterium | reverse complement strand
TGAAGAAAGCAAGGCCTTCTTTTTTGAAAAAAAGAAGCAAAAAACTTTTGCTACCGCGACGCTGATGCGTGTCGGCTTTCCTGGACTTGCCTGGCTGCTACGGATGCGTTGTTTTTCTAATTTTCTCAGACCAAGACTACTTACTTTCTATTTGTCACGTCCACAATCGATCGGCATCTCATGAGTGTGCAACTGCAAGCCGGCGACCTGCGCCTGGTGCTGGAACCGGAGACGGGCGGCGCCATCGGCGCCTTCACCTGGCGTGACGTGGCGCTGTTACGACCGGTCAGCGACCCGCGGCTTGGCGCACAGCACGGCCGCGCGGTGGCCGGCTACCCGCTCATCCCGTTCGCCAACCGTGTGGGCGGCGGCCGTTTCCGCTTTGCCGGCCAGGCGTATCAGCTCGCGCGCAATTTCGGTGATGACCCCAACACCATACACGGCAATGCCTGGATGCATGCCTGGACGGTGACCGAACCCACCCCGCAGCGTGCGCACCTGACGCTCGATTTTTCGCCAAACGGCAGCCTGGCCGAGGAGTGGCCCTTCGCCTACAAGGCCGAACAGTCCTTTGAGCTTGCCGAGCACACGCTGCGCATCACGATGAGCGTTCGCAACGCAGATACACGCGCCTTTCCCGCCGGCATCGGCCTCCACCCCTATGTCGCGCGCACGCAGCAGACCACGCTGCGCTTCGAGGCGGACACCTTCTGGACGACAGGCACGGACGGCATGCCGGTTGCGCGCGAAGCGGTGCACGGCCCCCTGGAGTTTGCCACCGGCCATGTGCTGGGCAGCAAGGAAATAGACACGTGCTACGCCGGCTGGGGCGGCCAGGCGGTCGTCACCCAGCCAGAGAGCAGCATCGAGCTGACGCTCTCCGCCGGTCCGCCGCTGGACCACTTGCAGCTCTACACACCAGCAGGGCGGGACTTTATCGGGCTCGAGCCAGTCAGCAACATGCCCGACGGCCTGGGCAGGATGGACGACGTGTCAGATGACGGGCTGGTCATCCTGCAGCCCGGGCAAACGCTGACTGCAGAGATTACATTCCGCGTGAGGCGCACCAGCGGCTGACCGCCTCGATGAAATAACGCAACGCAGAAAGAAAGCATCCTTGTTCGAAATAATGTGCTAAGAAGTTACCCTTTCAAACCGTTCGCAGCAGCCGGGTGCTGAGGGGGAATAACACGCTTGCTAAAAGCGCGGGATTGCAAACGTCTTCATTGTCGTGTCTGGGCCGAACCTCCGGGCGGCGGACCGATGCGCTACACGTTGGTCAGCCTCTACGGGCTGGTGGACCGCGTCTTCGAGACGGAGACCAAACTGTTCCGTACAGGGCCGGTCTATGCCGGCATGACGGTTAAGCGGCGCAGCGCCACCACACCTTTCCAGACCGGCCTGGCCACCGGCATCTGCGCCAAGCTTCGGACAATACGGGCAGCTTACACGCAGCAGCAAAGCTCCGGCCGGGAGCTCGGATTAGGCCGCAGGCGCGCCGCCGTCGATGCTTCGGACAAATTCATCATACCCTGCTTCACGCGCGATGTCGGCCGCCTCTCGCCCATCGTCCGCTTTGGCACGTATGGCGGCGCCACGCTCCACCAACAGCTCCGCCAACGCCACATCGCCGCGCAAGGCGGCCGCGTGCAGCGCTGTGAAGTTGCTTTGCTGCGTCGCATTCGGGTCCGCGCCGGCGTCCAGCAGCATGCGGCAGATTGCCACGCTGCCTTGCGTGGCCGCGCTGTGCAGCGGTCGCAGAAGTGAGCCGTTGGTGGCCAGAGCGTTGCAATCCGCCCCCGATGCCAGCAACACGCCTACCGCGTCGGCGCGTCCGAAAAAGCAGGCGAGATGCAGCGCAGTGAACCCGTCATCGGAGAACGCGTGCGCCGCCACCGGCAACGCTTGCAGCGTATGTTTCAGAGCCGGCACGCTGCCCAGCGCGGCGGCTTCGAAGATGGTCAGGAACTGCCGGCGCGCGGCGATCAGGGCCACAGTAGCAGGCTGGCGATGGTATAGCGCCAGCATGAGCGCGCTCGGATCGTCGTCCAGCACGCACAGCTTGGGATCGGCGGCGAGCAACTCGGCAGCGGCTTCGATCTGGCCGTTGCGGATGGCGGCCAGCAGGTCGGGGTGGCTCATGCTAGGCAAGGCTTTCTTTTTTGAAGAGAAGCAAACGACTTTTGCTCCTGGTCGGCAAGTTACCGACCAGCGCGTGCGTTCCTCACTCCTTCACCACCGGCAACTCCACCACACTGTCGGCAAACACCTTGATGCCGGCCGCCTTGTAGTCTCCAGGCTTCGCAAAGAAGATGTTGTCCACATAGGTTTGCGGGTTGCGGTCGTACAACGGAAACCAAGTGGATTGCACTTGCACCATGATGCGGTGGCCAGGCAGGAACACGTGGTCGGCGTTCGGCAGCGTAAAACTGTAAAACTGCTTTGTATTTGCGGGGATCGCCTCAGGCCTGTCGTAGGCGTGCCGGTAACGGCCGCGCAGTATGTCGGCCGATACCATCAGCTGGTATCCGCCGAGGCGCGGCGTCTGCGCCACCTCGTCCGGATACACGTCGATCACCTTCACCACGAAATCGGCATCCGTGCCCGTCGTGCTGGCGACCAGCTTCGCGACCGGCGCACCGGCTATCTTAACCGGCGCCGTCAGCCGATCGGTGGTGAAGCTCAGCACGTCCGGCCGCGTGCTAGCCTCGCGCTGGTCGCTCGCCAGCCAGTTGCGCCAACTGTCGCCCTCGCCGTCCGCCAACAGGTGGATCGGGCGCTGGATGAACGGCACCGGCTTTGCCGGATCGGACACATAAGCGGAAAAGCCAGACACGTCCGGCATGTCCGGCGACAGCTTCGCCCCAGGCAGCAAATGCATTGCCGTCTCCGTCACCGGACACGAAGCCTCACAACCCTGCGGCCAACTCTGCAACCGAAGCCACCGATTTGTGCCGCTCTCGAAGGCGCTCACCGGCGCCACATCCATCGGCGGCGCGTCGTCTTTCAGGTAATGGTCCAGGAACGGCCGCAGGATGTGCTGCCGGAAATACAGGCCGGTGTCGCCGCCAAATCCGATTTCGCCCAGCATCTGATTTGCATCGATCTCCTGCCCGTGGTGCCAAGGTCCCATCGCCAGGAACAACGTGCCCGTGGAATCCGGCCTGGCATGCAGCGCCGCATAGACCGCAAGCGCACCATAGATATCTTCCTGGTCCCACAAGCTGTGCACCAGCAGCGTCGGCACGGTGATACCCTGCGCGCCGAGTATCTTGTCCACCGCCTGGTCTTTCCAGAAATCATCATACGCCGTGTGTTGCGTCAGCTTCTGGTAGAACCCGATCGCCTCCTCGCCATGGCTGTGCGCCAGCGCACCGGCAGAACCCGCCTCAAGTGCGGCGTCGTAATCGTCGTAATGGTCCGTCCACCATTTTTCGTCGCCGGCGCGCGTCGCTTCCTGCTCATAGACGTAGTTCAGGCTGCCAACCATGCGGAATGCGCCGCGATGGAACCAGTCGTCGCCGATCCAGCCATCGACCATCGGGTTCATCGGCACCGCAACCTTCAGGGCCGGATGCGGATGCACCAGGCTCATCAGCGTGGTGAACCCGTCATACGAAATGCCGATGGTCCCCACGCGCCCGTTGCTCTCCGGCACGTTGTGAACCAGCCACTCGATCGTGTCGTACGTGTCCGTCGCGTGGTCCACCTTGGTGTCGTTCAGCTTCCCGATCAACGGCCGGTTCATCACATAGTCGCCCTCGGACTTATACTTCCCGCGCACGTCCTGCACCACGCGTATGTAGCCGGAATCCCCGATCACATCATCCGCGTTGTCATACCCGTCCAGGCTCACCACGAGATGGCCGCTGTTGCCGTAACTCGTCAGCTCGGTCGCATTATAAGGCGTGCGCGTCAGCAGCATCGGCGCTCGATGCGCGCCGTGCGGCACCAGGATCACGGTGTGCAGGTGCACGCCGTCACGCATCGGTATCATCACGTCGCGCCGCTCGTAATCAAAGCTCTTCGTCACGGGGGTGAAGTGCGCTGGCGTCTCGCTCTTCAGGGTCTGCGCGTGCAGGGCCGTGCAGGATAGTCCGAGAATAACAATCAAAATACGCATGCACACACTCCTAAGAAGAAAGATTCCCCGCCTGCCAATACGCGATTTGCAGAACCAGACGACACCGCCGTGCCAGTGAACGGAGCAAAAGCTTTTTGCTTCTTTTTCTCGAAAAAGAAGGCCTTCCTTGCCTAAGCTTCCCGATAGAACACCAACAACAACCCAATCGCCACAAAACAACAAGGCCAAACCCACCCAGCCGCAACCGCCCCCCGCCCCGCCGGCAGCCGTATCTCCAGCCACCGCGACCACCCGGCCACGATCGAGGCCAGTGCCAGCGGCGTATGCGTGAACTCGATCAGCAGCGCGTCCTTCACGTTGGCAATATTGTGGTTGTGCGTCAGCAGCAGCGCGCCGCCGCCGGCGCACACCAGCGGAAACACCTGCGCCGCCGCCCGGCTGCGCAGCCGCCCGGTGCGCACGCACCACTCGAACACGCCGAACAGCAACGGCATCAGCGCAAACAACCGGTGCTGCACCACCTCGGGATCCCGCAAGGACACCAACAGGCCGATGTCGCCAAGCGGCCAGATCTCTGGGTCCGAGCGCAGGAACAGAAACGCCGACAGCCCCAGGAACACCAGCGGCCAGTGCCTTGCCCAGCGCACGCCGGCCTGGTTCAGCAGCGCCAGCAACCCGATCGCCAGCACGAACAGCCCGGCCCAATGGTGGTTGTATTCGGACCACGCGATGTCGTCCGCGTTGCGCGGCGGCAGCTCGCCGGAGCCTTCCACGAAGGCGGCGCGCGGCTCGGCCGCGCGCGCGCGCGCTTCCGCGTCTAGTTGCGCCTGCAAGGCCGGGATACCCAACCGCGAATGGTCAGGAGAGACGAGCGTCGGCAGCCGCGGCGAGAGATCGCGCGCCACGATCTCCGGCCACGTGGCGCGATCGGTCGTCAGGTCGATCGCCGGCGGCACGGAGGTCAGCGAGGCGGCGGCGAAGAACACGGTGAAGCCGATGCCGATTTCCACCTCGGCGAACCGGCGCAGGCGCAGAACCGGCGTGGTGGGGTCCCGCCGCATGCGCTCGGTGACCAGGAAGTTGCCCAGCCCGAGCGCCAGCAGCATGGTGAACATTCCGATCTTGGCGCCGACCATCACGCCGTAAGCGGTGCCGTAAAGCCCCGCCCAACTGCCGATGTAGAACACCGACATGGTCACGCCGGAGACCAGAATGCAGGCCACGCCGGCCATGGACATGCGGGAGAACCGCCCCCCCACCAGCCGCAACGCGCCGCCGTCACCCAGCCGCGCCAGCGCCATTACGAAACACGGTATGCCGCCTATCCAGATGGCTGCACCCAGCTGGTGCAGCGCCTCCACGCCCAGCAGAAGCGCGTTGTCGGACAGGCGTGCCGCAGCGTGGGTGGTCAGCGTGGCGGCCGCCAGTTCCACGGCACCCGCGCCTAGCAGCCAAGGTGCCGCAGCCCCACGCCACAGCAGCAATGCCAGCACACTGGCCGCCAGCGTCTTGATGATGCCCGCCACGGCGAAGTTGGCACTCAGCACGTTGCTCACCGGCAGGTCCACGGTGGTGACCAGCACGGCCGTCTGCAGCCCCACGTTCACCACTTCCACGCCCACCAGCGCCACGGCGCTCCAGGCGGCGATCGCGGCGGTGCGCCCGACCACCGGGCCGAGCTGGGCCGCAAACGGGCGCGCCAGCAGCACCAGGAACAGCATGCCGCCCAGCGCCATGGACTGGCTGACGATCACCAACCCATGCAGCAGGATCCCGACATAGCCGATCAGGTCGACAAGGCTGTTCACCTTATTTGCTGCTCGTGACGGTTGCCGCATCCACGGTGAATGGCACCCGCCCGCGTGTGATGTGACCGTCCGTCGCCAGCACCTGCCAGGCCACCAAGTAGTCGCCAGGCGTCAAATCCAGGGCTGCGCACAGCACGTCCGGCGTGTCCCCCGCGGTCTGCGCCAGCCGCATCTCGTCGCCACCGTGCTGCAGAACCAGTTTGGATCGGCCGGCGTCCACCCGGCTGTTATAGCGCAGCGTCAGCTGCAGGTGCCCGGCCGGCACGTGGCCCAAAGGTGCGGGCGTGCTGTCGACCAGGATGGCATGGGCGGCGGCGGGGTTTGCGCCAAATACGGCGAGGCAGGCGAGCAGGCAGGCGAACAGGCGCATCGGTTGGGTCCCATTGGCGAGGCGGCGGGGTTTAACTCAAGTCGCCCGGGGCCGCCAATTGTCACAGTCCGTTTCGCGTTCGCCCTGTTCCTGTCACACGAGGGGCGTAGACGGCCCCGGTCGAACCGAAAGGACACCACCTATGCTTCGAGTATTTGCGACCCTTCTTCTGCTGAGCGCTGCGATGAGCGTCAGCGGCTGCGTTGCCGCCTGCCGCCCTGGCCATGTCGGGCCTTATGGTGGCGTGCATCCGGGCGGCTGCGCGATCTACTGAGGCCTGCGGACAGGCTCTCCGGACGGCCGTCTGGCCGGCCGGCCGGCCGTTTGGGGAGCCTGGCTTCGCCTGCGCTGGTCAAGCAGCGGTGCTCAGTCTTTTGGGTCAGCCAAAAGCCGGGGCGCTCGCTGGCCGATCCGCTTGTTCACGGACCGCTGCGACCGCTACTTCGTTGATCTCAGCACCCAGGTCGCCCGCTGCTCCTCCTTCAATCACACCGCCCTGTGCGCCAAAGACAGTGACGTCACAGGCGCTGGCGGTATGTGCGGTAAACTCTGCACACTGCCGATGTGAATGAACTTCACCGGCAATGTGGCCGCCTTGAAAGTGGCCACGCGTGGGCGAGCAGAGACGTGCCGAGGAGGACGAGCGAGCGCCTAATCAGCGGATTTTGGTCTGCAATTGTCACAATTTCCGCGATACGAATATCTCGCAAGAAACCATGATGACATGACAATCGCGCACGGGGATCGTGAGTGCAGGGGCTTCTCGGCCGCCTAAGCCCGGTGGTATGCCTCGGCAGCAATGCCACCCTCTCCGCAGCGTTGGTCGATCTGCCGCATCAGCCTGGCCTGGCTGGCCGCGCTGCTTATGCTGGCCGGCCAGCCGCAGGCGGATGCAACATCCCCTGCAAGCAGAACACTGTCCGCTCTGGAAGCAGCCACGGTGTTCTGCCATGCCGGCCAAAAGGCCGACCACCGCGCACCGGTGCTGCCGCACCATCTGCGCGAAGCGGCCGTCTTGCAGGCTGGCCTGGCCGGTGTCCCTCATTTGGCGATAGTGTCGGCGGCGCCCTTCTTGCCGTTACCGTGTTCGATGCCATCCGTGCGGCCCGGTGTGCCACAAGCACGCGCCCCGCCCCCGCGTCTCGTCGCGTCCGCCTATGCCAGAGGCCCGCCACTTCCCGTCTGACTGCTGAGCCTTTCGTCCGCTGCCGTGCCTGCGCGCACGGCTTGCGTCACGTGACCAGACGGACAGGACAATTATCATGCGCCGACTTTTACCACTGGCAGCTCTCGCCTGTGCCTGCGGGCTGCACGCGACGTCCGCCCTCGCGCACGCCGTCTGCGGCAGCCGCGTCTATCCCGTAACCCTCACCCTCGATGACCCGGGCGTGGCCGACGAGATCACCATCCCCCAAATCGTCTATACCCGCGCCGCCGCCGATGGCGGTCCCGGCCCGGGCCACGACACCTCCGTGCAGTTCGAATACGACAAGCGGGTTACCGACACGTTCGGATTTGCGCTCAACGATAACTACAACATCAACCAGACCAACAACGCGAAGACGGAAACCGGCTGGGACAACCTGACGGTGACAGGCAAATGGGCGAAATGCCTGAGCCCTGACCACGATTTCATCCTGGGCCTGGGCATCATACGCGAGTTCGGCCACACCGGCACCACGCATACCGGTGCGGACGCCTACGGCAACACCGCGCCCACCGTGTATTTCGGCAAGGACCTGGACGAGATCGCGATCCCCGCGCTGCAGCCGATCGCGTTCACCGGCGAGTTCAGCTACGCGCTGGCCGACCGCGAGCTGAAAAACACGCAGGTGATGTCGCCTGATCCCGTGGTGCCTTCCATGACGCCGCTGACCTCGCTGCAATTCAACAGCGGCAATCCAAACGCGGTGATCGGCGCGTTTTCCGTTCAGTACAGCATCCCGTTCCTGCAAGCGCAGGTAGAGGATTACGGCCTGCCGGAGCCGCTCGCGCATCTGATACCGCTCGTCGAAGTCAGTGCCACAGCGGAGACGTCACGGCCGCGCGACACGGCCAACACGTGGACCATCGCGCCCGGCGTGATCTACCTGCGCACCTGGTATCAGGTCGGGCTGGAAGCGCTGATCCCGGCCAACAAGGCATCCGGCACCAATGTCGGCTTCATCTTCCAAATCCACGTGTTCCTCGATGACCTCTACCCGCATGGCATCGGTGCGCCGCTACTAGGAGAATGAGAATGACCATGACGCAGCAAGCGAGCCGCCAGCCACGCGGAGCCAGATACGACCTGCTCGCCTGCGCGGCCCTGAGCATCGGCCTACTCATCGCCGCGAATGCGCAAGCCCACGCTTTCCTGGACTCCGCCTCGCCTAGAGTCGGCAGCACAGTCCAGAAAGCGCCCAAGGAGGTGGTCCTGACGTTCACCCAGGGCGTGGAGCCGGCCTTTTCCAGGATCGACGTGACGGACGAGGCGGGAACCCACGAAGAGACCGGTTTGGCCCACACGATCGGGTCCGATCCAACGAAGCTTGGGGTCGCTCTCGGGTTGCTGACGGCCGGCCCCTACGTTGTCTCCTGGCATGTAACGTCCGTGGACACGCACAAATCCCAGGGCAACTTCAAGTTCTCGGTCTCGCCCTAGGCCATGATCCCGCCGTTTGATCTGCAGGGTGGGGCGCCGCTTGCCATCGTGCGCGGAATCGCCGTGGCGGGGCTGTTGTCCACGTCCGGCACGCTGGCATTCCGCAACCTGGTGCTGCCAAAGGCCTTCGTTCGCGCACCGGCGGATCTGGCAGTCTCGGTAAAACGGCGGCTGCTGGTGCTGGCGCAAGCCAGCGTGGCCGTAACGCTGCTCGCCCTGCTGGCATGGCTGGTGTTCGAGTCGGCCAACATGGCCGATGCGAACTCGCTCTCTGCCGCCTTCGCCGCCGTTCCCACCGTGCTGCGGGCGACGTCCTTCGGGCACGCGATCGCGTTGCAGGTAGCAGCGCTCGTGCTCCTGGCAGCCACGATCGGGCGGCGGGACACGCATCTACGCCTGCGTGTGGCGTTCGGCGTGGCTACCCTCGCTTTGTGTCTGCAAGCCTGGCACAGCCATGCCGCCGCCATGGACGAGGAACCCAGCCTGCTTCTGGGCATGGACGTGCTGCACCTGCTCGGCGCCGGCGGCTGGCTCGGTGGATTGCTGCCGCTGCTCATCGTGGTCCGCCACGCTCCGCCGGCGCTGGGCGCGATGGCGGCAAGATGGTTCTCGCCACTCGGGCAGGTCTGCGTGGGATTGCTGGCCATCTCCGCGTTGGTGCAAGGCTGGGTGCTGGTCGGCAGCGTGCCGGGCCTGGTCGGCACGGCATATGGCTGGATGGTGCTGGTTAAGCTGGCGCTGTCCGCGGTCCTGCTCGCGTTCGCAGCCCTCAATCGCTACCGCTTCGCCCCTACACTCCTGCACGCGGCAGATCCGCAATCCGCCAAGCATATCCTCGTGCGCAGCATAACGCTGCAAACCGGCGCAGCGCTCGCCATCGTGGCCGCCGCAGTGGTGCTGAGCGGCCTGCCGCCGGCAATGCACCTCCAGCCGATCTGGCCGTTCCCCCGCCGGATCGACTTCTCCGCCGTGCAGGAAGACCCGGACTTCCTGCGAGAGGCGGTGCTTGCGGGCCTGTCGCTTGCCGCGGCACTGGCCATCCTCGCCGCGGCGTTCCTGTGGCGCCGCTGGCGCCTGCTAGCGATCGCGACTGCCGCACTCATTGCCTGGTTCGCGGTGCCGCATCTGGACGTGCTGCTCGCGGATGCCAACCCGACCAGCTTCTATCACTCGCCCACCGGCTTTTCGTCCGACACCATCGTGGAAGGCGCCGCGCTGTTCGGCCCGAACTGTGCCGTCTGTCACGGCGCCGCGGGCCTGGGCGACGGCCCGCTCGCGAAAACCCTGCCCGTGCCGCCGGCAAACCTGGCGGCGGACCACGTGCTGATGCACGATGACGGCGAGATGTTCTGGTGGCTGTCGCACGGCATACACACGCCCGAGGGCGCGCAGGCGATGCCCGGTTTTGCCGCCCGCCTGACCGACGACCAGCGCTGGTCCCTAATCGACTACGTGCGCGCCCACAACCTCGGCATGGCATCGCGCGCCACAGGCACCTGGCCACAGCCGGTGCACGCACCCGGCTTCCAGGCGCGCTGCGGCGACGCCATCATCCAATCCTCGGATTTCCAGGCCAGCTTCGTGCGCCTGGTGATAGGCGCCCCACCTTCCGGGCCGGCACAGCCCGGGCTGATCGAGATCGGCACCCAGACAGGGCCGCCCGGCGCGTGCGTGGCAGGCGACGCGAAAGTGCCGGCAGCCTACGCTATCATCTCCGGCGTCTCAGCGGATGCGCTGGCAGGGACCCAGTTCCTGATCGACCGCGCGGGCTGGCTGCGGGCGATGCAACGTCCAGGTGCGGCGATGGGTTGGGACGATGCGAAGATGCTGTCGGCGGAACTGCAATCTCTGCGGCAGCATCCTGTTGCGTCCGCACCGGGTGAGATGCACATGGATATGAAGATGTGATAACGGCGCTGTGTTTGGTTGCCTCGTGGTAGGAAGAAAGCAAGGCCTTCTTTTTTGAAAAAAAGAAGCAAAAAACTTTTACTTCCTTCGCATTTGCAACGTGCGTGTTCTTCCCAAGAAGGCCAGTTGGCTGAAAATGCGGAGGATGAAGGTTTTTTGCTTTTTTTTTCAAAAAGAAGGCCTTGCTTCCTTTGAAAGGTCCGCACTTATGACGCCGAAGGCCGACATCCGGCGCAGAACCACCAGCCTTGCCGCTACCATTGTGGCAACGCTGGCCTTCGCCGGCCTGTGGATCTGGCTGGAACCGCCGTCCGCGCACGAAGCAGACGGCCGCGTCGGCGGCCCGTTCACGCTGGTGGCCGATGACGGCCGCGTCGTCACCGACCAGAGCTTCCCGGGCAAATACCTGATCGTCTATTTCGGCTACACCACATGCCGGGACGTCTGCCCCACCACGCTGAACACGCTGGCCGCCGCCATGGGCCGGCTCGGCGCCAAGGCGGCCCTCGTGCAGCCTCTGTTCATCACGCTCGATCCCGGCCACGACAGCCCGGCGGTCCTGCACCGCTACGTCAAGGCGTTCGCGCCCACGCTGATCGGGTTGACCGGTCCGCCGGCCGAGCTGCACCGCACGGCCGACGAGTACCGCGTCGTCAGCGTGCTGCACCAGGAGGGCGCCGGCTACGCCGTGGACCACAGCTCCGTTTTGTTCCTGATGGCGCCGGACGGGCGATTAGTGGCGCCTGTGCCGGCTGGCGCGGACGAGATGGTTATGGCGCGGGCTATCGGGCGGGGAATTTAGGTAAGGAAGAGACGCCTTCTTTATTGAGGAAATGAAGCAAAAATTTTTGCTCCCACGCCTGTCCCCACGCGCTGTCTATCCTGAGATAGCGCGTTTCTGCTCCAGGCGCGCGACAGCGGATCAAATGTCTTTTGCTTCTTTTCTTCAGAAAAGAAGGCCTTCCTTGCCCAGCTGAAGGAACACCGCGTGAAACTAGCCGCCCTCTGCCTGCTGACCGCCCTCCCGTCCACGGCGCTAGCACACGCCGCGCTGCAATGGGCGTCACCGCCGCCGGGCGCCACCGTGCATGCCGCGCCGAGCTCATTGGTGCTCCTGTTCAGCGAAGCGATCGAGGCGCGCTTCTGTCGGGTTGAGGTGCTGAACCAGGCCGGTGCAGCGAAGGTAGCAGGGTCTTGGCACGCCGACCCGAAGGACGCGAAGCGCCTGCTGGTGCCCGTCATCCGGCTCGATCCGGGGACCTACACGGTGCATTGGCGCGCTGTCTCGGTCGATACCCACAAATCAGACGGCTCCTATCAATTCACCGTCGCGCCCTGACACCATCGCCTGGCTATTCTTGCCTCGCCCATGGCCGACCCGTATGCACCGTTCACGATGGACATCACGCCAGAGGTCATCCACCTTCACGCGAGTTTTGCCGACGGCCTGCTGCTGGATTGCGGGCAGATGCTGCCGGAGTTCCGGCTCGCCTACCGCACCTACGGTGCGCTGAACGCCGCGCATTCTAACGCCATACTCGTCTGCCACGCACTGACCGGCGACCAGTATGTGGCCGAGACCCAGCCCGTCACCGCCAAGCCGGGCTGGTGGGATAACCTGGTCGGCCCCGGCCTGCCGATCGACACGAACCGGTTCTTCGTCGTCTGCAGCAACGTGCTGGGCGGCTGCATGGGCAGCACCGGCCCGCGCAGCACCCGGCCGGACGGCGAGGTATGGGGTACGGACTTCCCCCCGATCACGGTGCGCGACATGGTGCGCGCCCAGCAGATGCTGATGGCCCGGCTCGGCGTGGAGCGGCTGTTCGCTGTCATCGGTGGCTCGATGGGCGGCATGCAGGTGCTGCAATGGGCGGCAACGTTTCCGGACCGCGTGTTCGCCGCGGTGCCGATCGCCACGGCCGCCTACCACTCCGCGCAGAACATCGCCTTCAATGAGGTCAGCCGCCAGGCGATCGCCGCCGACCCGGACTTCCTGGGCGGCCGCTACTGGGCGCAGGGCCGCACGCCGGCGCGCGGCCTGGCGGTGGCGCGCATGATGGCGCACATCACCTACCTCTCCGAGGTGGCGCTGACCCGCAAGTTCGGCCGCAAGACGCGGCGCGACGCGACGGCGGACGCCGCCACCGAAACAGCCGCCAATTTCTTCGGCGACGTGTTCGAAGTGGAAAGCTACCTGCGCCACCAGGGCAGCAGCTTCGTGCGCCGTTTCGACGCAAACTCCTACCTGACCGTCACACGCGCAATGGACTGGTTCGATCTCGCCGCCGAGCATGACGGCGATCTCTCCGCCGCATTCGCCGGCACCCGTACGCGCTTCTGCCTGGTGTCGTTCACATCGGACTGGCTGTTTCCCACCGCGCAATCCCGCGCCGTGGCGCGCGCGCTAAACCGGGCGGCGGCGAACGTCAGCTTTGTTGAGATCGAGACGGACCGGGGGCATGACGCGTTTCTGTTGGACGAGCCGGATTTTCACCGGACACTTGCGGGGTTCCTGGCGGGGTGCGCGGAGCATGCGGGCGTTGTGTAGAAAGAAAGCAGTTCTTTTTTGAAAAAAAGAACCAAAAAACAATTGCTCCCCCGCCTGCACAGAAGCGCTCGCAGAGTATGCAATCGTGCGTATTGGCAGGATCAGGGCAGGCCGTGGTGCAGGCGAGGAAGTAAAAGTTTTTTGCTTCTTTTTTTCAAAAAAGAAGGCCTTTCTTCCTGATGCGCGTAGACCTGAAACTCATAGCCAGCCTGATAGAACCAGGCAGCCGCGTGCTGGACATAGGCAGCGGCGACGGCACGCTGATCGAGCATCTGTTCCGCACCCGCGGCTGCGATGCGCGGGGCATGGAAATCGACATGGCCGAGGTGACGCACGCGGTAGCGCACGGCTTGCCGGTCATGCACGGCGATGCCGACAACGACCTCGCGCAATATCCCGACAACGCGTTCGATTACGTCGTGCTGACGCGCACGTTGCAGGCCGTGGAGCGCCCGCAGGAGGTGTTGCGGCAGATGCTGCGCATCGGCACGCGCGCGCTGGTCAGCTTTCCGAATTTCGGACATTGGCAGGTGCGCCTGCAACTGCTGCGCACCGGCCGCATGCCCGTAACAGCCACGTGGAGCCGTGCGTGGTACGAGACGCCTAACATACATCCCTGCACAATACTGGATTTTCGCGAACTTTGTGCGCAGGAGGGTTACGCGGTGGAGCAGTGGCTCGCGATCGACGAAGCCGGCATGAAATCGCCTTGGCGGCGATCGTTGTGGCTGGCCAATCTGTTTGGCGAGCAGGCTTTGTTTTTGATGCGGCAGGCTAGGAGGAAGTAAGCAAGGCCTTCTTTTCTGAAGAAAAGAAGCAAAAGACTTTTCCTCCCCCGCCTGCATCAAAGCCCACCCAAGTCCTGCCAGTCGCGCACTGGCAAGACTTGGTCGGGTATCGGTGCAGGCGTCAGGAGCAAAAGTTTTTTGCTTCTTTTTTTCAAAAAAGAAGGCCTTGCTTTCTTACCCCGCAAGCCAAACAGCATCTTTCAACCGCCCCACGAAAGCCGCATGCGCCGCCAGCTGCGCCTCGCTCACCGCGAATGCGCGCGGCGTGCGGTGTTCCGGGCGGGTGTAGGTGTAGAACTGCTCCGCCTGCGTGGCGGACGCCAGCACGAGGCCGCGTTGCCGGCCGCCGGTGAGTTCCACATAAACTTCGGCGAGCAGGCGGCAATCCAGCAGGGCGTTATGCGTGGTGCGTTCGGAAAGGTCTATGCTAAAGCGGTTGCACAGCGCGTTGAGGCTGTTGGGCATGCCGGGGAAGCGGGTTTTCGCCAGCGCCAGCGTGTCTATCATCCGACTGGGGTGAAGCGCTGGCAGAGCGAGACGCGCGAGTTCGGCGTTGAGGAAGCCGAAGTCGAACGTGGCATTGTGGGCGATGAGGGGCGCGTCGCCGAAGAAGGCGAGCATGTCGTCCACTATCTCTGCGAAGCGTTTCTGCCCCACCAGGTGGCTGCGAGCGTAGCCGTGCACGCGCGTGGCCTCTTCCGGCACGTCGCGCTCGGGGTCGATGAGGCAATGGAAGTGACGCGCGGTCGGCAGGTCGCGTATCAGCTCGATGGCTGCCACTTCGATGATGCGGTCGCCGGTGGCGGGATCGAGGCCTGTGGTTTCGGTGTCGAGCAGCACGCTGCGCTGGCCGGGAACGACCAGGTCCTGGATCGAGGGCATGGATGTCATGTGTGTCTGCCTGCAGCGACTCGGGAGGTGGCCATTGTCGGCCCTGATCGGCTGACGGGCAACGCCGCATTCCTAGCAGCAGGGCGCACTGACGCAAGGAAACATAGAGCGTTGCTGTTCAGCGTTCCTTAAAACCGAGCAGGCAAGCTTCCAACATGTTGGAGGTCTTACCAGAGATGCGCAAGGTCATCGGTGCTTTCGCAATTGTATATGCGATGTATTTCATATCAACGTCCTCGATTCTCGTGTTAAAATCATGCGCACTTATCGCTTATGACAAACACCAGTCGGAGGACTACGAGTTGGTTACGAAGGAGCTAGCTCAACCAGCTATGTAAGGAGTGCTGTCGCCTAGGAGGCGAGACACAACTATACTCGTCTGCTCAGGCGACGCTGAGGCTGGTGGAACTCCCGGTGAAAGCGCCGATAACAGCCGCCTGCGCGAAGCCGCGCGAAACGGCTTTCGCCATGACGGCGGGAACCGCCTCCGGCGCCACGGCGATCAGCAAGCCGCCACTTGTCTGCGGATCGCAAAGCAGGTCGCCGGCCCAGGATGGCAGACCGGCACCCAGCGTGACCTCCCCCGAAAAGCTCGCCCAGTTGCGCCCCGAAGCGCCGGTCTTGATGCCGGCGGCCGCAAGCTCAGCCACGCCCGGCAGTAATGGCAGCGCCGCGAATTGTATCTCGCAGCCAAGCCCGTCCGGGCGCATCGTTTCCAGAGCATGGCCGAGCAGGCCAAACCCGGTCACGTCGGTCAGCGCGTGCACGCCGGCCATGCCGGCCAGGTCGGCGCCCAGCGTATTTAGCCGGGTCGTCGAAGCGATCATCTCACGATACAGCGCGTGGGAGAGTTCGCCCCGTTTCAACGCAGCGCCATAGATGCCCACGCCCAGGCCCTTGGTCAGAATCAGCGCGTCACCGGTCTGCGCCCCGACATTGCGCAGCACGCGATCGGGATGCACGAGGCCGATCGCGACCAGGCCGTAGATCGGCTCCGGACTGTCGATCGAGTGGCCGCCGGCGACCGGAATACCGGCCGCGGCGCAAACGGCAGCGCCGCCCGCGAGGATCGCCTGAACCGTCTCGATCGCGATTTTGCCCAGCGGCATGCCAACGATGGCCAAGGCAAAGATCGGCGTGCCGCCCATGGCATAGACGTCGGACAGCGCGTTCGTCGCGGCGATCCGCCCGAAGTCGCCAGGGTCATCGACGATGGGCGTGAAGAAATCCGTCGTGGCGATGATCGCCTGGTTGTCGTTGAGCCGATACACGGCCGCGTCGTCGCCTGTCTCCAAACCGACGAGCATGTTCGCGTAAGGCAGTGCGGCCGGCATGGTGGCCAGTATCTGTCGCAACACGGCAGGCGAAAGCTTGCAGCCGCATCCGCCGCCGTGGGCTAGCGATGTCAGGCGCATCGGTGCGCAAACAGGAGGGAAGAAAGAAAAGCCTTCTTTTTTGAAAAAAAGGAAAAAGCTTTCGATTCCGTTGTCGCGCGCTCCCTGGAAAAAAGCGGCCGCTGCAACAGCGTCAGGACTAAAAGTTTTTTGTTTCTTTTTTTCAAAAAAGAAGGCCTTTCTTTCTTCAACCGTTTAGCCCCAAAGCCGAGCAAACCCTGCGTAACGGCCGGGGTTGGCGCTCGTATGGCGGGCCAGCGTATCGTTCAGTGCGCAAGCGAGCGCCGGGCCTTCCGCGGGCGGCAGCAGGTCCGCCCGCTGAGCCAGCGACGGAGAGCACCTGCAGGCTGATGCCGGCTCCGTCCATGTCGCGCAGCCGGGGGGCGCCAAGTTCCGCCAGCGTTTCCGTTAGGCGCTGCGGTCCCCAAGGCGCGTCTGGCGGCGGAAAACCGCGCTCCCGTAGCCGGTCCGGCGGGGTCTGCCGCACCAACTCGGGGACGCTGAAGTGCTCTTCGAGGGCCACGACTCGCATGCGCCCGCAGCGCGCGGGTCCGTCAGGAGTTCCTGGCATCGCGGACTCGGGGCAAGAGGCCGCGATAGCGGAGCCAAACACTTTTGCTTCTTTTCTCAAAAAAGAACGTCTTGCTTGCTTCTGAAAACCTCTCAGCACGACGCCATTTTCCATTAAGTGGGCGGAAAGAGTTTCAGTGCATATTGCGCCTCATCGCCGCTGAAAACGGCACTTTTCTGAAAGATGTAGCAGGCGTGACCCAGATAGACGCCCAGAATGGAGCGGTGAACAGCGAGAGTTTCGCCTTGCCTCCTATGCTGGACTTCGCAGCGGCGCCGGCACTTGCCCACGCGCTCCGCCAATATGTCGCGGTTGTGGAAGGTGTGGTCCTGGACGGCAGCTTGGTCGATCGCGTCAGCACGCCATGCCTGCAGATCCTGCTCGCAACCGCCATAGACGCGCAGTCGCGTGGCGTGTCGTTCCGGCTTCGTGAACCCTCTCCGGTGCTGACCAATGCAATCGCCGAGCTTGGTCTGTCATCGGGCTTCGAGCATTAGGAAAGCATCATGGCCCAGCACGTCATGACCGTCGATGATTCCAAGACCATGCGGGACATGGTCACCTTCACGCTCAAGCGCGCGGGTTTCCAGGTCAGCGAGGCGGAGGACGGGCAGAAAGCGATTACCGCCCTGCGCACCGCCAAGGTCGATCTCATCATCACGGACCTGAACATGCCTGTGATGGACGGGGTCGGATTGATACGCGCCGTGCGGCAGGACCCCAAGCACCGCGCGGTGCCGATACTGATGCTCACCACCGAAAGCGATCCCGCCAAGAAGGCCGAAGGGCGGACCGCGGGTGCCACCGGCTGGCTCGTCAAGCCGTTCGATCCCGAGAAGCTGGTGGATCTCGTCCGCCGCGTCTGCGGCTGAGGCAGCACGCCCCGTGGCAGGATTCGATCACCTCAAGCCGACCTATTTCGAGGAATGCGCGGAGCTCCTCGACGTTGCCTACGGCCAGTTGGCGGCCATCGCAGAGGCACGCGCGAACGCGGAGACGATCCATGCAATCTTCCGCGCGATCCATTCGATCAAGGGCGGCGGCGGCGCGTTCGGCTTCGATCGCATGGTGGCCTTCGCCCACCGTCTCGAGACGGTGCTGGACCTGCTGCGGGACGGCCGGCTCGCCCTTGAGCCGCAGGTCGGGTCGCTGCTGTTGCGCAGCACGGACGTGCTCAGCGACCTGATAGCAGGCGCACGCTCCGGGGAACAGCCCGAGGCCGGCCTGGAAGCCGACCTCCTGCAGGCGCTGCGCAACCTCGAATCCGGCGCGACCGCGACCGCGATGGCGGGTCCCGGGGCACAGATAGCGCCAGCGCCCCCAAATTCGGAACCCGCCCTGCGCCAGTACCGGATCGTCTTCGCGCCGCACGCCAACCTGTTCCGCAGTGCTAATGAACCGCTGCTCATTCTGCGCGAGCTCAGGCGCCTGGGAACGCTGCTCGTGTCGGCCGACCTCTCCCGGCTGCCCGAGCTGGCCGCCCTCGACCCGGACGATTCCTACCTGGCCTGGACGCTCCATCTGGAAACCGCGGCGCCGCGCGAGGCCATCGAAGAGGTCTTCGAGTTCGTAGCCGACGATTGCGCCTTGTCGATTGAGGCCGAGGCCGCACCAGCTCCTACCGCGCCCGGCCAGGATACGCCGGCGGCACCAGCCGATGCCGAGCCGCCGCGCGCCGCAGCACCGCCTGCCGTAGCTCCGCCTGCCAGCCCGTCAATACGTGTGGACGTGGACAAGGTGGATCGTCTGGTCAACCTCGTAGGCGAGCTGGTGATCAACCAGGCCATGCTCGTCCAGCTCGGCACCTATCTGCCGCCCGAGCTCGGCAGCGGCCTGATCACCGGCCTGGAGACGATGTCCCAGCATCTGCGCGAGCTGCAGGAAAGCGTGATGGCGATACGGGCCCAGCCCGTCCGCTCGGTGTTCTCCCGCATGCCGCGCCTGGTGCGCGAGCTCTCGGCGCAACTCGGCAAGGAGGTGAAGCTCGTGCTCACCGGCGAGGCGACCGAGATCGACAAGACCGTCATCGAACAGCTCGCCGACCCGCTGACCCACCTCCTGCGCAACGCGCTCGACCACGGAATAGAGCCGCCGGATGTGCGACAGGCGGCCGGCAAGCCGCGCCAGGGCACCATCCATCTCGGCGCGGAGCATCGCGGCGGCCGCATCGTCATCGAGATCTCCGATGATGGCGCAGGCATCGCGCGCGCAAAGGTGCTGGCAAAGGCACGCGCGCGCGGCCTGGTGGCGGCAGACGCCGCCCTGAGCGACGAAGAGGTGGACCAGCTCATCTTCCTGCCGGGTTTCTCCACGGCGGAGGCGGTGACCGACGTCTCCGGCCGCGGCGTCGGCATGGACGTCGTAAAGCGCAACATACAGGCGCTGGGCGGCCGCATCACCGTGGAGTCGCGCGCAGGGCGGGGATCGCGTTTCCTGCTTTCCCTTCCTCTGACGCTGGCGATTCTGGACGGCATGGCAGTGGCGGTGGGGCCGGAAACATACATCATTCCGCTGACCAACATAATGGAAAGCCTGCGGCCAAAGCCGGACAGCATACATGCCGTGGTCGGGCGAGGTGACGTGCTGGCGATACGCGGAGAATACGTGCCGCTCACCTACCTGCACCGAAGGTTCCAGGTACCGGGCGCTGTCACCGACCCGTGCCAGGGGATCGTGGTGATCGTGGAAAGCGAGGGCACGGCCCGGGTCGGCCTCGTGGTGGACGAGCTGCTCGGCCAGCTCCAGGTCGTCGTCAAGAGCCTGGAGGCCAATTACGGCCCGGTGCCCGGTGTGGGCGGCGCCACGATACTCGGGGACGGCCGTGTGGCGCTGATCCTGGACGTGAGCCGCCTCGACGACCGAAAGCTGGACCGCCCGCATCAGGCGCCGCTCCTGCCCGCAGCGCCAGCCTTGCATTGAGCGGCCAAAGGACAACAGCATGAACGCCAATCCCACCGGCCCCGCCTCGAGCTCCGCCAACCCGGCGGTGCCCGACATCGTTCAGCAGTTCATCACCTTCACGCTCGGCGCCCAGGAATACGGCGTGGACATCATGATGGTGCGCGAGATCAAGGGCTGGAGCGAGACGACGGCGTTGCCGCAGGCGCCGCATTACGTACGCGGCGTGATCAACCTGCGCGGCATCATAGTGCCGATCCTGGACCTGCGCGCGCGTTTCGGCATGGGGGTGACCGAGCCCTCCCGCATGCATGTCGTCATAATCGTCACCACCGCCGCGCGTACCACGGGCCTGCTGGTGGATGCCGTGTCCGACATCGTCTCGGTGGAGCCAGGCGCCATACGCGCGGTGCCGCAGATGGGCCAGCCGATCGAGGAGAGCTTCCTCGAAGGCCTGGTACCGCTGGGCGACCGCATGGTGACGCTCGTGTCGCTCGAAGGCCTGATCGGTGCCAGCCATCCCGGTACCACGGAACCGCGTCTGCACTGATCCCCCCTGCACTGACCACGCCTGTGCGCTTGCGCGCACGCATCTGCCCGGAGGCAACCATGTTCGTCGGCTTCATCGAATCTCCCCTGAAAAGCTTGCAGATTTCCGATCGGCGAAACGGCCGCGAGCGCCGCGCCGCCATGCTCGACCAGCAGGGCCAGATCGCGGCCATCAACCGGTCTCAGGCGGTCATCGAGTTCGCGCTGGACGGCACGATACTGATGGCCAACGAGAACTTTCTCGCCACGGTCGGCTACACGCTGGAAGAGGTGCGCGGCCAGAAGCACGCGATGTTCGTCGATCCCGCGTTCCGCGCCGGTGCCGAATACCAGCAGTTCTGGGACGCGCTGCGGCGCGGCGAATACGTCAGCGGACAGTTCCGCCGGACGGCGAAAGGCGGCCGCGAGATTTGGCTGCAGGCGAGCTATAACCCGATACTCGACGGCGAAGGCAAGCCATTCAAGGTTGTCAAATACGCCAGCGACATCACTGCGCAGAAGGTGGCGACGGCGAACTACGAGGGCCAGCTTGCCGCCATCGGCAAATCCCAGGCGGTGATTGAGTTCGAGCTGGACGGCAGGATACGCACGGCAAACGAGAACTTCCTCGCGGCCGTCGGCTACACGCTCGACGAAGTGCGCGGACAGCATCACGGCATGTTCGTCGATCCCGTGCACCGCGCCAGCGCCGAATACCGCCTGTTTTGGGACAAGCTCGGCCGCGGCGAGTACGATTCCGGCCAATACAAGCGCGTTGGCAAAGGCGGGCGGGAAATCTGGATACAGGCGAGCTACAACCCCATCCTGGATCTCTCCGGCCGTCCGTTCAAGGTGGTGAAATATGCAACCGACGTGACCGCGCAGAAGCTGGCGCAGGCCAACACGGAAGGACAGCTGGCTGCAATCAGCAAGTCGCAAGGCGTGATCGAATTCAGCCTCGATGGCAAGATACTGGACGCCAACGAGAACTTCCTGGGCGTGGTCGGCTATCGGCTGGACGAGATACGCGGCCAGCATCATGGGATGTTCGTCGATCCCGCCTACCGGGCCAGCGGCGACTACCGCCTGTTCTGGGACAAGCTGGGCCGCGGCGAATACGATGCCGGCCAATACAAGCGGATCGGCAAGGGCGGCGCGGAGGTCTGGATACAGGCGAGCTACAACCCGATCCTCGACCTCAACGGTCGCCCGTTCAAGGTGGTCAAGTTCGCAACCGACATCACCGCGCAGGTGCGCGCCACCGAAGCGCTGAGCGTGGCGGTGCACGAGGTGCAGGAAGCGGTCTCCGCCGCCAAAAACAACGACCTGACGCGGCGTATCCCGCTGGACGGCAAGTCCGGCGACATAGGCATGCTGTGCACCGGCGTGAACGGGTTGATGGACACGATGGTGGGCATGGTCAGCGCCGTCATCGAGGCGTCCAGCACCATCTCGACCGCGGCACGCGAGATCGCGATGGGCAACACCGATCTGTCCCAGCGCACCGAGGAGCAGGCCTCCAGCCTGGAGCAGACCGCGGCCAGCCTGGAGGAGCTGACCTCCACGGTCAGGCAGAACGCGGACAACGCGCAGCAGGCCAACAAGCTGGCCAGCTCGGCCTCCGAAGTCGCCGTCAAAGGCGGTGCCGTGGTTGGCCAGGTGGTGGGCACGATGGGCGACATCACGTCCGCCAGCCGCAAGATCTCCGACATCATCGGCGTGATCGACGAGATCGCCTTCCAGACCAACATACTGGCGCTGAACGCAGCCGTCGAAGCGGCGCGCGCCGGCGAGCAGGGACGCGGCTTCGCCGTCGTCGCCGCCGAAGTGCGCAACCTGGCCCAGCGCAGTGCGAACGCGGCCAAGGAGATCAAGGCGCTGATCTCGGACTCCAGCCAGCGGGTCGAGACCGGCTCGCAGCTCGTCGCCAGCGCCGGCCGCACGATGGAAGAGATCGTCGTCTCCGTGGCGCGCGTCACCGACATCATGGCCGAGATCTCCGCCGCGTCGCAGGAGCAGAGCAACGGCATCGACCAGGTGAACACCGCCATCTCACAGATGGACAAGATGACGCAGCAGAATGCCGCACTGGTCGAGCAAGCGGCCGCGGCGGCGAAGTCGATGGAGGAGCAGACCGAAGAGCTGTCGCGCATCGTCGGCGTATTCCAGACCGGCGCGGCAGGCCGCCAGGCCGAGCCGCCACGCAGCCGACGCGCGGCAGCACCTGCGCCCCGCCCCGCCGCCAAACCCGCCACGCGCGCCGCCGCACGCGAGGACGATGACTGGCAAGAATTCTAGGCCGGCGCGGGCAGATCAGCCATGGGATCCCTGGCCCCGATGCACAGAAGCGAGCCGGCCGGCCGCGAATTCGTCCTGACGCCGGCCGAGTTCACGGCCATCGTCAACAGGGTGCGCGAGACGACCGGGATCGTGCTGGGCGAGACCAAGCGTGACCTCGTCTATGGCCGTCTCGGCAGGCGCCTGCGGGCGCGCGGCTGCACGAGCTTCGCCGACTACCTGGCCCTGCTGGACAGCCCCGAGGGCGAAGACGAGCAGACCGAACTCGTCAACGCCATCACCACGAACCTGACCAGTTTCTTCCGCGAACCGCACCACTTCGAAGCGCTGGCCAAGACCGTCCTGCCGGGCCTGGCACAGGCGCCCGGCCGGCGGCTGCGCATCTGGTCGGCGGCCTGCTCCTCCGGCGAGGAGCCTTACTCGATCGCCATGGTGGTGCAGAAGACCCTGCCGGACCTCGCGCGCTGGGACGCCCGCATTCTGGCAACCGACATCGACACCGGCATGATCGCCGCCAGCCGCGCCGGCGTATACGAGCTTGCCAAGACAGCCACCATCCCGCGCGAGATGGCGCGCGGGCGTATGGCCAAAGTGGATGCCGACATGGTGGAGATGTCCCAGGAGCTGAAGGAGTTGATACGCTTCCGTCCGCTCAACCTGCTCGGGCCGTGGCCGTTCCGCGGCACTTTCGACGTGATATTCTGCCGCAACGTCGTCATCTACTTCGACAAGGATACGCAGCGCCGGCTGTTCGACCGTTTCGCCGACGCGCTGGCGCCAGGCGGGTGGCTGTTCATCGGCCACTCTGAAAGCCTGTTCCGGGTGTGCGACCGTTTTCAGCATCTCGGGCGCACGATCTACAGGAAGATACGGTGAGCGCCGTCAGCGCAGAAGCAACCGCCACGCCGGTAAAGATCGGCCCGGGCGACCACTACGTCACCCGCAGATCCGGCGAGATGATACTGACCGTGCTGGGCTCCTGCGTGTCCGCCTGCATACGCGATCCGGTGGCAGGCGTGGGCGGCATGAACCATTTCATGCTGCCGGAGAGTGCCAGCGGCACCTGGGGCACCGCATCGGCAAGCCTGCGCTATGGCAATTTCGCCATGGAACGGTTGATTAACGATCTGCTGTGCCGCGGCGGCCGCCGCGAACGCCTGGAGGTGAAGGTGTTCGGCGGCGCCGCCCTGAGCGAGGGCGGCTCCCTCGTCGGGCCACGCAATGCCGAGTTCGTCGAGGCCTACCTGCAAGCCGAGGGCCTGCCGATCGCGGCGCGGCACCTGCGCGGCAGGCACCCGCGCCGTGTTCACTATTTCCCGCTGACCGGCCGCGTGATGATGCGCGAGCTGCAGATCGCGGGAAAAGAGTTGGCCGCAGCCGAAGCAGGCTACCACGCGGCGATCAAAAGCAAGCCGGAAACCGGCTCCATCGAACTCTTCGACTAGGCGAGCACCGAAATGCCGATACGTGTCCTGGTGGTGGACGATTCCGCCCTCATCCGCCAGCTTCTCACCGAGTTGCTGCAGAGCGATCCGGGCATCGTCGTTGTCGATACCGCGCCCGACCCTTACGTCGCGCGTGAGCGCATAAAGGCGCTCAACCCTGACGTGGTGACGCTCGACATCGAGATGCCGCGCATGGACGGACTCAGCTTCCTCGCCAAACTGATGGCGTTGCGTCCCATGCCCGTGGTCGTCGTATCCACGCTCACGCAAAAAGGCGCGGACGCCGCCCTGCAGGCGCTGGAGCTTGGCGCGGTCGATTGCGTGGCCAAGCCGCTGATCGACATCCGCCAGGGTGTGACCGCGTTGCGTGACGAGCTGGTAGCCAAGGTGCGCTCAGCCGCCGCAAGCCGCCCGCGCGCGCGCGCCACCGGCGAGAAGCCACCGACGCGTCTGGTGTTCGACCCCGCACTTTCCGGCTCGGGCCGCATCGTGGCAATCGGCGCCTCCACCGGTGGTGTCGAGGCGCTGCAGGCGCTGCTGACAGTCCTGCCCGCCAACGCGCCGGCGATCCTGGTCACCCAGCACATGCCTCCAGGATTCACCGCCTCTTTCGCCCGCAGGCTGGACGAGCGCTGCATGGTCACAATCGTAGAAGCCACCGATGGCCGCCGCGTGCAGCCCGGCCACGTGTACATCGCCAACGGCGCACAACATCTCGAACTCGCGCGGTCCGGCGCACAATTCCATTGCCACCTGCATGACGGCCCGCCGGTCTCCGGCCACCGGCCGTCGGTCGATGTGCTGTTCCGCTCGGTGGCGGCAGTGGCGGGCCCGAACGCGGTCGGCGTGATCCTGACCGGCATGGGGCAGGACGGCGCCGCCGGCCTGCTGGAAATGCGTCAGGCCGGTGCTGCGACATTCGGCCAGGACGAGGCGAGTTGCCTGATCTACGGCATGCCGCGGGCGGCGAAGCTGCTGGGTGCTGTCGGCGCGGAACGGCCGCTGTCGAAGCTCGCTTCGGAGCTGCTGCATGCTGCCCAGGCAAGGAAGGAAGCAGTGCTTTTTTGAAAAGGACCAAAATTCCACCCTGTCGGCGGTTGTCTCAGCACCTGTCAACAGAAAGCCAGAGTTCATTCTAGCAAGAAGACTTTGGCTTTAGTCCACCACCCAATGCGCCTGCTGGTACTCCAACTTCAGAACCAGCTCCAGCACAGCTTCGGCAGAAATCACGGAAGAATCTTCGAACCGCGGGCGATCGCGGCAGTCCTTCGCCAAGCCCATTGGCCATCCGGGATAGCGGCGCCGATAGGTCGGCACGGCTTGCAGGACACGAACATCGGTGTGCCGCGGGTCGTTACGGATACGCGAGAACCTGCTATCCAACTGCGCGAAGGCGCCCTCGATGATCTGACAAAATACGCCGTCTTCGAACAGCAGCAGCACGCCGGTGATGCCATCGCGCATGTTGTTCAGGCGTGAGTGGGAGATGATGCCCCGCAGGTCGGACTCCGGATCGGCAAGTCTGCTGCGGCTGACATAAACCAGCCGGTGCAAAGTGGAGAGCTGCCGATCTTCAATCAGCCGGATGTGCAGGCGTATGGCCGCGCAGGCGACGGCCAGAACAGGCGTATCGGCGACGGCCAGTCCGCTGCCGCCCGGATGATCGTGGCGAGCTTCGCCTTCGGCCGGCCGCCAATCATCGTTCGGCTGGATCCATGCCCAGCACACCCCATCGCGCCGGCCGAGCGAGAAGTTATAGTTGGGAGGCAGCAATCCCATAACGTCCATCAGCACGGTCGAGCAATGTGGACCGGGAAGCAGCCGGCTCCCGTCAGCAGCGCTTGGGCCGATGCCGGGCAGGCCGCCGAAAGCGTCCACGATGGCGACATCGAAAACCAGGCTTCCGCTTGTGGCAACCTGCAACCGTTCCAGAAGGTTCTGCAGGACAGCGATGCCGGTATAAGGACATGGTGCGAGGCTGGCTCTCATGGCAGCAAACATGCCTCGCGGTGCTTAACTAGACGTTAGACGAAGGCTGATATCACGCGTCAGTCATGCATTTCACCCGTCTGACCACCGACTTCGACGAATGCGCGTCCGCTGGCGCTAACCTGTGCAGCCTGCTGCATAACGGGGCCTGGCTGATCGAGGCCGGTCACGTGCCGCCGCCGGCGCACCGGCCGGAGCGTCTGCTTGCAGACTGGCCAAGCGAGGCCGCCGCGGCGATCAGCCTGTCCACCGCCACGCTACTGGAGCATGATCTCGGCCAGGCGATCATGGCCTGGGTGCAGGCGGCCGGATGCGACGTGGGACCGCTCGCGGGCCTGGCGCTGCACGAACTCCTGTTGAACGCGGCCATCCATGGCAACCTGGAAATCGGCTCGGGCCCTTCGACGAACTGGCATGAACTGTCCGCGCGCCAGGCAATGATCGCGGACGCCTTGCAAGACAAGGCGCGTTGCGCGCGCGTGCTGACGGTAGCGATCGGCTGGAGCGCGCAACACGTGGCGGTGGTGATCGCCGACCAGGGCGCAGGATATCTGGAGCCTTCCGCGAAACCTGCGGCCGCTTGCGGAGTGCGCGCTGCAGGCAGGGGCTTGAAGATCGCGCGCCAGGCCGGGCGCCTGGAGGTGCTCGATGGCGGCCGCTGCGCAGCATTCCTGCTGGACCAGGCTCCCGACACATGCCTGGCGGACTTGCCTGCGACGGAGCCGGAGATCCCGACACCGATAATCGTGCTCGATCCGGACGCGCAGGAAGCGCTGCGCATCTCGGACTGGCTGCGCAGCGCCGGGCTGGGAACGATCCTGACGGCGCGCACCTGCGAGGAGGCGATCTTCATCCTGGGCCGGCAGAACGTAAGCCTGTTGATCATCGACGAGAGCCTGCCGCTATCGGCAGAGTCGCGGGTGCTCCGCCACATCACCGCGGACCACACGCGCACGCCGCCGCCCCTCGTACGCCTAGTCAGCAAGGATTCCGCAAGCCAGCCGCCGGCAGGCCGCACGATCGCTTCCGAGGTGATACAGAAGCCGCTGGAGGTGCATGACGTCGTGGTGCGCGTGGGCACCGCCCTGCAGCGCAACGACCTGCTGGGCCATCTAGACCGTGACCGCAACAAGTCTGCCGACCACCTGGAGTCCGCGCGGCGCATGCAGCTCGGCCTGCTGCCCACCGGCGAGCAGATCGAAGCGCTGCAGGACGGATGCGGTGTAGGTTTGGCGGGGCTTTGCCGGTCAGGCGAGGCGGTTGGCGGCGATTTCTGGGCCGCCTGGCCCACCGGCCGCGGACGCCTGGCGCTGGCCGTGGTCGATTTCGCCGGCCATGGGCTGAGTGCCGCGCTCAACACGTTCCGGCTGCACGCCATCCTCTCCGAACAGACGCTGCCGCGTGGCGCGCCCCGACGCATGACGACGCTGCTGAACCGCCGCCTGCATGCGCTGCTGCCGCGCGGTCATTACGCCACCATGATCTACACCCAGATCGACCCCGCCAGTCATCATATCGCCTGGTCCAGCGCCGCCGGTCCGCCGCCGATCTTCGTATCTGCGTCGGGGGAAGCGATCGATCTGTCAGGGCGCGGACTGCCGCTCGGCATAAAGCTGGACGCAGTGTTCGAAAGCTATCGCGCCCGCCTGCCCGGTCCAGGCATTCTCTGCCTGTTCAGCGACGGCCTGTATGAGAGCGGCCCGGGGGCGCCCGAGATTTCCCGCGCGAAGATCGCGGAGGCTCTCGCCGAGGCAGCCAGGCTTGCCGGAGAAACGCGCCTGACAGAGGCGGCGCGGCTTGGTGTCCAGGAACTGGAGCTGCTGCGCAACCATCACGTCTGCATAGATCATTCGGACGACGTCATGGTGATCTGCGCGGCGATCGGCCCGCGGCGCGGCTGTTGAGAAAGCAAGCAAGACCTTCTTTTTTGAAAGAAAGAAGCAAAAAACTTTTGCTCTCTCCGCATTCTCAGCATGCGTGCTCATTCGGGAAATAGCCGACTGTTGCAAGTGCGGGGGAACAAAATTTTTTGGTCCTTTCCTTCAAAAAAGGACTGCTTGCTTTTTTATGCAAGTCGACGCCGATCGTCGGCGCAGCCCGCAGTTTAACGGCTTCTTCGGGGCTTTCGCCCATACTGCCGCAATGACGATACCGGTAGCAAACACCGCGCAGGGGCAGACGAAACTGAAAACCGTCAGCGCCGAGCCGTATCAAGCCGCACGGGCCTGGCGGCCGCGCCCGACTCCAGCGCGGCGCAGCACGGCCCGGCTGTGGAGTTGGTTCGCAACTGGCTCAATCTGTCCGAGCTGGAACGCCGGACGTTCGCGGCGCTCACGCGTGAACTCACACTCTCCTCGGACCTGGTGGAGAGCAGCACGATGGACCTCAGCGAGAGATTCCAGGCGCTGGCCGTTCTGGCACAGGCGCAGATGGGCCGAGTGGAACAGGTCATCTCCATTGCCAACACGATCGAAGTTGCCGGCGAAGCGCAGCGCGTGGATCTGGCGATGCGGTCCGTCGAAGAGATATTGCGGAAGATCATCGAGACGATCCTGTCGGTCTCCAAACACGCGATGCGGATGGTGTATGCGCTGGAGAACGTGAAGCGGGACGTGGATGCGGCGGAAACCTGCGTCGTCGAAATAGAAAAGATAAACACGCAGACGCGGTACCTGGCGCTGAACGCCGCCATCGAGGCGGCGCGCTCGGGCAGCGCGGGCGCTGCGTTCCAGGTGATCGCCGGCGAAATCAAAGAACTCTCGAACGCCACCGAGGAGATCTCCAAACAGGTCCGCACCCGCATCGCTTCGGTCACGCAAGGCGTCCGCAACGGCCACGCGGTCCTGCAGGAGATCGCCACGCTCGATATGTCCGAGCACATCATGGCCAAGGATCGGCTGGATGCCCTGATAGCCGCGCTGATCACGCAGAATGACAATTTCGGCAGGCTGCTCGGGAACACCGCGGAAAGCTCTGCCGAAATGTCGGATACGATCGACCAGCTCATAACCGGCATGCAGTTCCAGGACCGCACCAAGCAGCATCTCGCCCAGGTGACGGACGCTCTGGGCGTTCTCTCCGAGGCGAGCCTGTCCATGCAGCAGGCCACCTGGGCGCAGTTCCCGGGCGTGTTCCAAGCCGGGGCGATCGACCAGGACTGGCTCGAACGGCTGCTGGATCGCCAGTTACTCGGGACCGTCAAGAAACGCCTGCTGACGCGGCTGCTCGGGCAGGATGACGGGCAGGAGGAAGGCGCCGCCAGCCACGCGGAGGACGATGCCGGCCAGTCCGGTGACATCGAACTGTTCTGACCACACACCCCAGACGCCAGGAGTATGTAGAACGTGACCTTTACGCAGCAGATCAACGCAAGTGGCGCCGTCATGGCGCTTCAGGGAGCGTTCACTTTCAAGGACCATCATTCTTTCCGAGCGCTGCTCGATAGTTTGAAGAACGTTGCCGGACGCAACCACGTGCTCGACCTCAGCGGAGTCGATTTCCTCGATTCCGCCGCACTGGGCATGCTTCTGGTGGCGGATGACGAGACCAGGAGCCGCGGCTGCCACCTGACTCTACAAAGGCCATCGAGCCAGATAGCACGCCTGCTGGAACTCGCCTCAATGGATACGCTCTTTAAGATCGAGCACTAGCAACGCGGGCCTTTATTCAAAACAGAAGGTCTTCCTTGCTAGCACAAAGCCAGACGTTTGAACCGTCGCCGATATAGCTTTGCAAGTTCGATACGCGGATAGTGCTTGGGGCTGTGCAGAATACGCCGGCGTGATGATTCGAGGCAAGGAAGCACTCAGTCCTTTTTTGAAAAACGTAAACTTCCCGCGCATTTGCACCAGCCGTGTGCCGTTTTTGAGCACGCGCGTTGCATCGTCGGGAAGCAAAAGTTTTTTGCTTCTTTTTTTCAAAAAAGAAGGCCTTCCTTACGCTTGCCTTT
>CAXTVW010000025.1:15556-30379 GCA_964247675.1 uncultured Acetobacteraceae bacterium | reverse complement strand
AGGGAGCAAAAGTTTTTTGCTTCTTTTTTTCAAAAAAGAAGGCCTTGCTTGCTTACCCAAGCAGTTGCCCGATCACCCTGGCCGTATAATCCACCACCGGAATGATCCGGCCATAATTTATCCGCGTGGGCCCGATCACGCCGATAGCCCCCACGATACGGTCCGCCTGGTTGCGTGCCGGCGCCACGATCATCGAGACGCCGCTGGAGCCGAACAGCGCGCTCTCCGCGCCGATGAAGATGCGCACGCCGTCCGACTGCTCGGCCAGTTCGAGCAGGCGCATCATGGTCTCCTGCGTCTCCAGACGATCGAACAGAACCTTGATGGCGGCGAGGTTCTCGATCTGGGTGACGTCGGCCAGCAGCCGGCCCTGGCCGCGTACGATCAGGCTGCCGCCGCGCGAGGCCACGTCCGTCCAGGTGGCCAGGCCCGCCTCGACGACGCCGGCGGCGAGGATGTCCAACTGGCCACGGTCCAGCGCCATCTCGTCTGCCACGCGACGGCGCAGGTCGGACAGCGTGCGTCCGGCGGCGCGTGCGTTCAGGTAGTTGGCGGCTTCGGTCAGCGCCGAGGGCGGCAGGCCTGGCGGGATCTGGATGATACGGTTTTCCACCTGGCCGTCCGCGGCGACCAGGATGACCAGCGCGCGGCCGGAGCCCAGGGATGCGAACTCGATGTGCTTGATGGCGCTGTCCGATTTCGGCGCCAGCACCATGCCGGCCGCCTGGCTGAGGCCGGACAGCATGGCGGACGCATCCGACAGCGTGTCCTGCAGGCTGCGGCCGTGGGCGGCGAGCTGGCGGCTGATCGCCTCGCGCTCGTCGTCCGGCAGGTCACCAAACTGCAGAAGGCCGTCGACAAACAGGCGCAGGCCGCGGTCCGTGGGCAGGCGGCCGGCGCTGGTGTGCGGGGCGAAGAGGAGGCCGGCGTCGGTCAGGTCCGCCATCACGTTGCGTATGGTGGCGGGCGAGAGGGCGATGGGGAGGCGGCGTGCCAGGGTGCGGCTGCCGACGGGTTCGCCGGTGCCTACGTATTGCTCGACAATCTCGCGCAGGACAGCGGCAGCGCGGGGGTCAAGGCCGGGGGGGAGTTGCTTGGGCGGGTACTCCATCGGGAGTGTTATAGCGCGGGATGATCCCGTTTGTGCGGGATGTGTGAAGAAAAGAAAGCAAGGCCTTCTTTTTTGAAAAAAAGAAGCAAAAAACTTTTGCTACCTGACGCTTGAGCACTCGGCGTTTTCTGGAGGCACCCGGCTTCGGCACTCCTTCCGTTACCCCGCTAGCACCTCGCCGCCCCACCCCCGCACGATCTCCGCCATCGTCGCGGCCGGCGCCGGGTCGATCAGCAGGTCCGGGCGTAACTGGCGCAGGGTCTCCGTCTGCGAGCCCTCCGCAATCAGGCAGATCAGGTCCACCGATGCCAGCGCGGCCGCTTCGGCCAGCGTGCGCTTCGCGTGGTCCATGTCGGCGTCGCCGGCCGCCGCCTCCACGGCGAGAACCAGCCGGTCACAGGCGGCACGCGCGGTGTCCAGCCTGGCGCGGTTGAAGCGGTCCGGCGTGGTGGTGATCAGCGCGGTGCGCAGGCCCATGCGGCGCCAGCGGTCCACCTGCTCCACGGCCACTTCGTGGGCCACGATCTTGCGCAATGCGCGGCCCTGTGGCGTGAGCATGGCGATCAGGTCGGTGCCCTGCGCCACCGCCATGCCTGGCTGCCCGGCGGCCACGCCCATAGCCAGGTTCGCCAGCCGCACGGCGAGCGGCAGCTTCAGGCCGATCGCGATGCTTGCCGCCAGTGCCGAGACGACCGTGTCGGCGGAGCCGGCCAGGTCGAACACTTCGGACATCGCCGGCGGCACGTGCAGCACGGTGTCGGCGGAGACCAGGGACAGGCCCTCGGCACCGCGGTTCACCACGACGGCGCCGAAGCCGTGCGCGGTGCGCAGCCAGCCGGCCGCGGCGGCGATGCGTTTGTCGGAGCTGACATCCATGCCGGTCACCGTGGCGAGTTCGCGCAGGGTGGGCACGGCCAGGTCGGCGCCGGCGTAGCGGTCGTAATCCGGGCCGCGGGGATCGACGACCGTGGGCCGGCCGGCGGCGCGCGCGGCCTCGATGATGCGGGCCGGCACGTCGCCGACCAGCAGGCCCTTGCGGTAGTCGGACAGCACGGTGACGGAGGTGGCGGCCAGCGCGTCACCGGCGATGCGCAGCATGCGTTCGGCAAGTTTGGGGTGGATGGCGCCGGTCACTTCCTGGTCCGTGCGCAGAAGCTGCTGGCCGCCGGCGATGAAGCGCGTCTTGACGGTGGTGCAGCGTCCGCCCTGGACGAGCAGCCAGGGCTCCACGTTCGGCTGGCCGCCGATCAAGCCGGTGAGGTCCGAGCCGGACTGGTCGTCGCCTACAACGGAAACGAAGGCCACCGCGGCGCCGAGGGCGGTGAGGTTGCGCACCAGGTTGCCGGCGCCGCCTGGCAGGGCCAGCTCGCGATAAACTTCCAGCACGGGGACTGGCGCTTCGGGGCTGATGCGGGCGACGCTGCCGTAGACGTAGCGGTCCAGCATGGCGTCCCCGATGACGAGGACGCTAGCCCGCGAGAGGCGCGGGATCGCCTCTGCGAGTTCCGCATCCATTACAGGGGGTTCATCCGCGTCCATCGCGCTATGCGTATCGGCCACGGTTGGTTCAGGCAAGAAGAAGTGTCGGATTTTGCGGAAACACGTGGTGTTCAGCCTGGATGTGGCCGGGGTTGGCGGCGGCCGGAGCCCTGGGTTTCGCGTTACTTCCTTTTCACGATGCTCAGGACCATGGCGCCGAACAGCGCCGCCGCCGCGGTGAAGGCCGCGATCACCACCCGCAGGCGCAGGCCGTAATCGGCACTCTCGGCGTGCAGGTCGGCGATCATGCGGCTTCGTTCGGTCGCCGCGCGCTCTTCCAAGGTGCCCGGACCGGTCAGCACACGGTCCGCGCTGTCGCCCAGCAACGGCCGGAGTGTGTCCAACGCAGCCTGGGGGTTGGCGGTGTGGGCGGCACTTACGACCTGGTCAAGCGTATGGCTGCGGGCATAGGCGCGGTCGAAGGGAAGCTGGGCGGCGTAGGTGGAGAACGCGCCGACCAGGCCGACCACGGCGAAGGCCATGATCAGGAAGCCGGTCCAGGTTGCGGTGTCGGCTGAGCCTTGCGTCTGTGCCACGTGCGGAAGCCCTCATTGTTGGTTGCCTGCGTGCTCGCATGGCGCGTGTTAGCGCGTCCAACGCGCGCGATGCCTTGAGCCGGCGACAGCGGAGCAAAAGTTTTTTGCTTCTTTTTTTAAAAAAAGAAGTGCTTGCTTTCTGCCGATGAGCGAAACGATTGCCGGAGGAAGCACCGCGTGCCAGCAGACAAGCCGTCCACCGCCGCCAGCCTGCGCTCGGTGTTCACCGCGCTGGTGTTGGCCATGCTGTTCCGCTCCACCGCCGTGCAGGCGTTCAACATCCCCAGCGGTTCGGCCACGCCCACGCTGCTGACGGGCGACACCGTCCTGGTCTCCAAATTCGCCTATGGCTACAGCCGGTTCTCCCTGCCGTTCGCACCCGCGCTGTTCCACGGCCGGCTGTTCGGCGCGGCGCCGGCGCGTGGCGACATGGTGGTCTTCGCCAACCCGCATGACGGGGTGACGACGATAAAGCGGATCGTGGGATTGCCGGGCGACCGGATACTGGTCGTGCATGGCGTGCTGGTCATCAACGGCGAGTCTGCGCGGAGGCAGCGCACCGGCACGTACCTGGAGCGCGACTGGGACGAGGCGGCGGGCCTGCCTGTCGAGGTGTTGCGCTACCGGTATCGCGAGACGATGCCAGGCGGTCTGGAGCACGAGATACTGGGCCAGCCTGTCGGTCTGCCCGAGGATAGCGGCCCGGTCGACAACACGGGCGTGTACGTGGTGCCGGCCGGCCATTACTTCGGCATGGGCGACAGCCGCGACAACTCGGCCGATAGCCGGTATCAGGCGCTACTCGGCTACATCCCTGCGGAAAACCTGATCGGCCGAGCGAATTTCCGGCTGGCGTCTTTCGAGCCTGGTGCACGGATCTGGCAGGTCTGGAAGATGCCGGCTGCCATCAGGGTCGGCCGGTTCTTCGGGATGATCCGGTAGCTTGGGCGCTGCGTGTTAAGCTGCCGTTGGCGCAGGGGGCTCTTGAGCTTGCAACGTCATGTGCCGGCCTCGCCCTTTGCGCGAAGGCGTAGCCGCTTCTGCGGGGCAAGAAGCTGACTCGCGCGGAGCAGATAGCAGCCGGGTGCGTGTTTTGCGCCGCTCTCACGGCGGGCGTGGCGTTCGTAATCGCACCGCGGAATGAGATCGTCATCCAGATTGTAATCGCGGCACCTCCCGCGCGCGTCTGGTCGGCGCTGACCGACGCCACGAAATACGAGGCGTGGCATCCGGATACCCGGATGCTAGGCCGGCTCGAACCCGGTCAGGTCATCGAGGTCCAGGAGGGGCAAGGCACCGACACGATGGTGTTCCATCCGGTGATTCTGGTGGCGCGGCCTGGCGAGGAGCTGCGCTGGCGCGGGCATATCTGGCTGCCGCGCGTGTTCGATGCTGTGCATTATTTTCGTCTCGAAGCTGAGGCCGAGGGTGGCGGCACACGGCTGACACAGGGCGAGGAGGTGCGTGGCGTGGCCTTGTGGTTGTTCGATCTGCGCCGGCTTATGCCGAGTTTCAATCAGGTGAATGTTGCGCTGAGGAAGCGGGCGGAGGACAAGGGTTGGTAGAGCCCGGGATGTAGATAGAGAGCAAGCAAGGCCTTCTTTTTTGAAAAAAAGAAGCAAAAAACTTTTACTTCTCCGCTTTTTTCCCGCGCGTGTTTTTCCGAGAACGGCCGACTGCTGCAGATGCGGGGGAACAAAAGTTTTTTGGTCCTTTTTTTCAAAAAAGGACTGCTTGCTTTCTTGCTGAGAACCCACGTCAAGACAGGCTACGAAACCTGCTTCAGCCAATCTTCCAGATTATAGAAATTGGTCACGCGCGCGATCAGCCCGTCACGCATGACGAAGAAAGCGCCCGCGGGGAGGACGTAGGTTTGTCCGTGTGCGGGGGGAAGGCCGGTGTCGGCGACAAGGTAGGTGCCGTGCACGGTGAACTCGGCCGCGGCGCGCGTGCCGGAGGGTTCGGTCATGACGACGATATCCTCCAGGCGCTCGCGGTAGCTGCCGTTCATGCGGTCCATGAACGCGGTGAACGCCGGGCGGCCGATTTCGCGGGCACCCTGGTTGATGTCGTGGATCACGTCGTCGGTCAGCAGGGCCATCATGCCGGGGAAGTCGCCGGCGTTGAAAGCGGCGTAGTAGGCGTGGATCAGGGCGTCGGGGGTCATGCAGGCTCGCCTTGCAAGGTTGAGGGCCAGTCGCGGAAATTGCGTACCGCGCCGTCTTCGCGGACGGCGTGCAGGCGCGCGGGATCGAGGTCGGCGAACAGCCAGGCTGGCTGGTCCATCGTGCCGCGGGCGATGATGCCGTCCTCCGGGAAGCCGCGGTCCACGGGCCCGAAGATTGCCGCGTAGCCGTGATTCTCGTCCAGCGTCGCCAATGCGGGGGCCAGGCCGATTGTGGGAGCGACCGCGACGAAGCACTGGTTCTCGAGCGCGCGGGCGCGGGCGGAGAGGCGCACGCGGTTGAAGCCGTGCAGGGAGTCGGTGCAGCTCGGCGCCAGGATGAGCCAGGCGCCTTGTTCGACCTGCGCGCGCACGAGGGTGGGGAACTCCACGTCGTAGCAGATGGCAATGCCGATGCGGCCCCAGGGTGTTTCGAAGACGCGGGGCAGGGCGCCTGGTGCCACGCCCCAGCGCTCGGACTCGAAGCGGGTCATCGTCCGCTTGTCCTGGAAGCTGGCGCGGCCTTGCGGGTCGATCAGAGGGGCGCGGTTGTGCACGGGGCCGGGCGGAGTGCCGACCGGCATGCTGCCCGGGACGAGCCAGATGCGGTGACGGCGGGCAAGGTCGGTGAAGAGGGCGAGCAGGCGCGGTTGCAACGCACACACGCCGGCTAGTTCGGCATGGGCGTCGCCGGTTCCTGGGCAGAAGGCGGCGGTTTCCATGCAGGCATATTCGGGCATGACCAGAAGGTCGGCGCCGCCAACGACGCCCTCGGCCACGAGGCTCTCCAGCTTCGCCGCGTAGGCGTCGAAGCTTTCTGGTTCGGTCACGCCGTACTGGCACAAAGCGAGGCGCAGGGTGCTCACGGCAGAGGCGCGCCGGTCAGGGATTTCATCCAGAACACCAAAGGCTTCTCCGTCTCGACGGCATCGCCGAGATCCTTCCAGGCCATGTGACATATCAGGTCGTCGCGGCGTGTGTAGCCGCGTTTGGTCCAGAACGCGTCCAGGCCGGTGTAGCCGGCCGGGCGGGACCGGTGGTCCGCCGGCCGGATGACGCTGGCGAACGCCGCGAAATCGCACCGGGAGGCAGCGCGTGCGTGTGCCTCGCGGGCGGCAAAGAAGCCGACACCAGTTCCGTGTCCGCGATACGCGTCGCGCAATACGCTCTCGCCGAAATAGAACACACGTGCCGGATCGATGTTCTGCGCCAGGAATGGCGCTTTCACGGCGTCGGTTTCGTCGGTGAGCGGCAGGCAGGTGGAAGCACCGACGATGTCATGGCCGTCCGAAGCGGTGATGATCGCGGCGCGGGCGCTGTCTGCGTAGATGCGCAAGTAGCGGCGCTCGTAGGCTTCGTCGCCGTCGTAGAGGTAGGGCCAGTCGCGGAAGACCTGGCAACGCAGGGTCGCCAGCGCGGGGATGATGGCGGCGATTTCCTCGCCTGTGCAGGTTTTCAAGGTGGGCGGCATGGGGGATGGTTGGAGGGAGTGCGGCAAGGAAGCAAGCAGTCCTTTTTTGAAAAAAAGGACCAAAAAACTTTTACTCCCGGCGCCTGCATCACGGCAGAGCTTGTTTCTGCCAGACGCGCACTTGCAGAAGCAGGCGAAGCCCTGGTGCAAGCGCCGGGAGCAAAAGTTTTTTGCTTCTTTTTTTCAAAAAAGAAGGCCTTGCTTCCTCCCTACCACCGAGGCGCCTTGAACGGCAGCATAGCCTGCACCCAAGGTGCCACGAACCGATCCAGCGACAGGCTTTCGTGCACGGCGCGCAAATCCTCGCCGCAGATTCGTGTTGTTATCACCGAGCGCGCATAGAACGGTGCGTCTTCCAGGCGCTCGACCACGCGTGGGGTGCAGCCTGGCTCGGCCAGCGTTCCCATCTTCATGCCCCAGAAGCTTTTTCCCAGCGAGGCGGATGCCGGAGCTTCGATCGGGTTGGCGCGGCCTTGCGAATCGTAGCGCAAGGCGGTGCAGAACTGGGCGCCATCGCGGCGGTCGCCGTGGTAGAGCACGGCGACGCCGTCCTGCAGTTTGGCGCGGCACCAGTCCCAGGCGCGGAAGCCTTCTTCCAGCGGCGCGTCGCCGGCGTTGGTGTCGAAATAGGCGTGCCCCTGCCAGGAGAGTTTCGGATCGTGCATGTCCACCTTCACGCGCGCGCCGGGGGCGATGGGGGACCAGCGGTGCCGGCCGATGCCGTCCAGCGCCACGACGTGATCCGAGAGCGCGTCCGGATGCAGGCGGATGGTGCCGCGCAGGCGCGTGGGGATGGGGGCGGTGGTCTCGTTTATGTCTGCCGTGAGCGTGGTGCCGTCCCAGGCGAGGCTGGAGGGGCCGATCTGCAGGTTGTCGGCATCGCGCGAGAGGGCCGCGGCGCGGCGTTCGGTCATCGCCCAGCGTTTGCCGCCGCTTCCGTAGAGGGCGAGGTTCATCGTGCAGTGGTTCGTGGGCTCGCCGCCGCCGTTTCGGCGTGCCCAGCGATACCAGGGGGAGAACACGCTGCCGATGAAGGCGATGAGCGTCAGGCCGTGGGCACCGTCGTCGCTGATCGCGTCGAGGTACCACCATTCGTAGCCACGCGGGACCACCGGCTTGTCGAAGCGCCAGTGGCGATCACGTCCGCCGCCGCCAGACGGCCGGAGAGGGCCGCCATCGGCACCCCCGCGCCCGGATGCGTGCTGCCGCCCGCCAGATAGAGGCCCGGTATCGCCGTGCGGCTGCCCGGACGCTGGAAGGTCGCCATCGGTCCGTGCACCGCCCGGCCGTAGAGTGCTCCGCCCGTTGCCGGGAAGAGCGTTGCGAAATCCTGCGGCGTTGTCCGTATGCTGGCCGCCGGTGTCTGGTCCACGCGCAGGCCGCAGCGCGCCAGGAGTCCAAAGGCTTGTGTTTCGCAACTGTCGATCTCCGATTCGGATAGTCCGGCCGCGGTGTCACCGGACGCCGGGGCGTTGACGAGGCAGAGCAGGCGTTCCGGTCCGTCCGGCGTGCGGCCGTGTTCGCCGCGGTCCTGAGCGCAGACATAGACGGTGGGTTCGCGCGGGAGACGGCGGCGGTCGACCAGGTCGGCGAACTCGGCGGGGTAGTCGCGCGAGAAGAAGACGTTGTGGCGGGTGAGAGGGAAGCCGTCGGTTTGCGCGTGCATTGCCCAGGTGATCGCGGAGAGCGAGCGGTGTTGCGGTTGCACGCCGGGGACGGCGCGGGCGACGGCCTGGCCGAAATGCCCGGCGGCGAGTGCGGCTGCGTCCGCATTGACGATGATGGCGTCCGCCGCGATGCGTTCGCCATCGGCGAGGCGGACGGCGGCGGCGCGGTTGGCTTCGACGTCTATGGCGCTGACGGGCGCGTTGTAGCGGAACGCTACGCTGTTACGCGCCGCGACGCGGGCCAGCGCGGCCGCAAGGTTGTGCATGCCGCCATCCACCAGCCAGACGCCATCACGCTCCACATGCGCCACCAGCATGAGGGTTGCCGGCGCGAGGTAGGGTGAGGAGCCGCAATAGGTGGCGTAACGGCCGAACAACTGGCGCAGGCGCGGGTCGGTGAAATGTGAGGCCAGCGCGCGCATCATCGTGTCGAACGGGCTGATCGCCAACATGCGGCGCATGCCGGCCTGGCGCACGAGGGAGAGCGGTGTGGGAAGCTTGCCGCGCAGGAAGGGCGTCTCCAGCGTCTCGTAGATCTGCCTGGCGCGGGCGGAGAAGTCCCGGAAACCCGCGGCCTCGCGGGGGCCGGCGAAGGCGGCGATGGCGTCGGCCGACTGGTCCAGGTCCGCATGCAGATCCAGGGTCTCGTCTGGCGACCAGGCGTGGCGGGCGAGGATGTCGGCTCGGCTGAGCGTCAATTCAGCGTCCAGCGTGGTGCCGGCATCGGCAAAAAGCTGTTCGAACACCCAGCGCATGGTGAAGACGGTCGGGCCGGCGTCGAGTATTGCGTTGCCGGCCTGCACACGACGCATCTTGCCGCCCGGCGCCGCCTGGCGTTCCAGCACGGTCACATGCCAGCCGGAAGCTGCCAAATCCAGCGACGTGGCCAGGCCGCCAATGCCGGCGCCGACGATGACCGCCCGCTTCTGTCCCATGCGTTTCCCTGCTTGACACGACTGTCATTAAAGAATGACAGTTCCTGTGACAACCCAGGTTGACACATTCGGAGCGGTGGCATGGATCCCTTGTCGCGTATCGAGCGGGCGCTGAATGCGGCGGTGATGCAAGCCGAAGCGCCGGGATGCCCGCCGCTGCTGGCAGGTGCCATGCGCGCGAGCGTGTTCCCGCGCGGGGCGCGCATCCGGTCGCGGCTGTGCCTGGCGGTGGCGCTGGCTTGCGGCGAGGACGCGCCGGAGCTCACCGATGCCGCGGCGGCCGCGATCGAGCTGCTGCACTGCGCCTCTCTGGTGCATGACGACCTGCCCTGTTTCGATGATGCCGACACGAGGCGGGGCCGGCCTTCGGTGCACTGCCAGTTCGGCGAACCGCTGGCTGTGCTGGCGGGCGATGCGCTCATTCTGTTGGCGTTTCAGATCCTGGCGGAAGCCGGCGTTGCGGCACCGTCGCGCCTGGTAGCGCTGATCGGCGTGATCGGCGGCGGTGTCGGCGTGCCGCACGGGATCGTGGCAGGTCAGGCCTGGGAATGCGAGAAATCGGCCGACCTGGCGCTGTATCAGCGGCAGAAGACGGGCGCGCTGTTTGCCAGTGCCACGATGGCGGGTGCTGCCGCGGCGGGCGCGGAAGTGACGCCGTGGCGCGAGCTGGGCTTGCGGCTGGGCGAGGCGTTCCAGGTGGCCGACGATCTGCGCGATGCGGTGGGTGCGCCCGAGGAACTGGGCAAGCCGGTGGGGCAGGATCTGGCGCATCGGCGGCCGAACGCGGTGCTGGAACTGGGGCTGGATGGGGCGATCGGCTGGCTTGGGGCGTTGGCGGAGCGGGCGGTGGATTCGGTTCCTGCCTGCGCGGGGCGGGCGGATCTGCGAAGCCATATCGTGAGCGAGACGTCGCGGTTGTTGCCGCGGCAGTTGGCGAAGGTTGCTGCTTAGCAGTGATTTCAGAAGACGGAAGCAAGCAGTCCTTTTTTGAAAAAAAGGACCAAAAAACTTTTACCACCCCGCCTGCACCAAGGCCGGATTCCGTTTTGTCTGCATATCTAATTGCGGAAGCGGAGGAGCAAAAGTTTTTTGCTTCTTTTTTTCAAAAAAGAAGGCCTTCCTTGCTTGCCTTCCGCGACAGCCTCGTCTCGCGCCCCGACTTCCGCCGGTGGGCCGCGAAATTTCCGCTGACCCGATTTGTCGCCAGGCGCCGGACGTCCGAGCTGTTCGACCTGTGCGCGGGCTTTGTCTATTCGCAGATCTTGTCTGCGGCTCTTGATCTGAAGCTGTTCGACGTGCTGGCGGAAGGGCCGTTGAACGTGGCGGATGCGGCGCGGCGGTTGGGATTGCCGGAGGAGGGTGCGCAACGGCTGCTGGACGCAAGTGTGGCGTTGCGTTTGGTGAGCCGCCGCGGCGGCGAGCGATACGGGTTGGGAGCGCTCGGGGCGGCGCTGGTGAATAACCCTGGCCTGGCCGCGATGATTGCGCATCACCGGCTGCTCTACGCGGATCTGGCGGAACCTGTCGCGGTATTGCGGGGCGCGGGCGCCACGCGGCTTTCGGATTATTGGGCGTATCGGCAGGATGCTTCGGCTTCTGACGTGTCCGGGTATTCGGCGTTGATGGCGGCGACGCAGCCGATGGTGGCTGACGAGATACTGGACGCGTATCCGGTTGGGCGGCACCGCTGCCTGATGGATGTGGGCGGCGGGGACGGGGCGTTTTTGGCCGCCGCGGCCGGGCGGGCGCCGGGGCTGCGGCTGATGTTGTTCGATCTGCCGGCGGTGGCGGCGCGGGGGGCGCTGCGGTTCGAGTCGCTGGGGCTGGCGGCGCGGGCGCAGGTGGCGGCTGGCAGTTTCCTGACGGATGCGCTGCCGCACGGGGCGGATGTGATCAGCCTGGTGCGGGTGATCCACGACCATGACGATTCGGAGGTGCGCGTGCTGCTGCGCGCCGTGCGCGCCGCCTTGCCGGATGACGGGGTGCTGCTGCTGGGCGAGCCGATGGCAGAGACGCAGGGCGCCGCGCGGATGGGAGACGCGTATTTCGGATTCTACCTGCTGGCCATGGGGAGCGGGCGGCCACGCAGCGCGGCGTCACTGACGGCGCTGTTGCAGGCGTGCGGCTTCGGCCGGGTGCGGCGGCTGGCGACCAGCACGCCGCTTCTCGTGAGCGTTCTTGTCGCCGAGTGTAAATCCTGATTGACAACCTGTTCCGTAAGGCTAGGCTGACAGTAAGGGAATTCGGCTTAGGGGAGGAGGCGGCGCGATGCAGACTAACGCAATCATTCTGACCGCCCCCGAGCAGCTTGGCCTGCGGACGGTGGCGCTCACCCCGCCTGGTCCGGCCGACGTGGTTGTGGACGTAGCCTGGAGCGGCATCAGCACGGGGACGGAACGGCTTCTGTACACCGGGCGCATGCCGCCGTTTCCTGGCATGGGCTACCCGCTGGTGCCTGGCTACGAGACGGTTGGGCGGGTTTGCGAAGCGGGACCGGAGTCGGCGGTGGCGCCTGGCACGGTGGTGTTTGTGCCGGGGGCGAACTGCTACGGCGACGTGCGCGGGCTGTTCGGCGGCGCGGCCTCGCGCATCGTGACCGGCGGCGCGCGGGTTGTGCCGGTGCCGGAGAGCCTGGGCGAGCGGGCGACGCTGATGGCGCTGGCAGCCACCGCGCAGCACGCGCTGGCGCTGCCTGGTGCGGGGCTGCCTGACCTGATCGTGGGCCACGGCACGCTGGGCCGGTTGCTGGCCCGGCTTACCGTGGCGGCGGGCGGTGCGCCTACCGTGTGGGAGCGCATGGCAAGCCGCAGGGATGCTGGCGGCGCTTACGACGTTGTCGATCCGGCCGAGGACACGCGGCGCGATTACCGCATGGTGATGGATGTCAGCGGCGACTCCGGCGTGATCGACACGCTGGTTGCGCATCTGGCACCCGGCGGGACCGTGGTCCTGGCGGGTTTTTACAGCGATCGCATGGGTTTTGCATTTGCGCCCGCCTTCATGCGTGAGGCGCGCATCCTTATCGCTTCGCAATGGCAGAAGGCGGACATGATGCATGTCTGCGCGATGGCCGCGGACGGCGCCTTGCCGCTGGACGGGCTGATCACGCATCGCGCTCCGGCGGAAGATGCCGAGCGCGCCTACGAAGACGCATTCTCGAATGCCGGCTGCCTGAAAATGATACTCGATTGGAGCAACGCTGCATGAACGCACATGTCTCACCGCCGGCGCCCGATACCGCGCAGGCGAGCATGGCCGAGGCGCTGCGGCGCGAGGCGGCGATAGAGCCGGATGCGGTTTCCACCTCGCCGGCGAAGAAAGAGACGCAGGTCATCGCCATCTACGGAAAGGGCGGCATCGGCAAGAGTTTCACGCTGGCCAACCTCAGCTACATGATGGCGCAGCAGGGCAAGCGCGTGCTGCTGATCGGCTGCGATCCGAAGAGCGACACGACCTCGCTGCTGTTCGGCGGGCGGAGCTGCCCCACGATCATCGAGACGTCGTCGAAAAAGAAGCTTGCAGGCGAGGCTGTTGCCATCGGCGACGTGTGCTTCAAGCGCGATGGCGTGTACGCGATGGAGCTGGGCGGCCCCGAAGTAGGGCGCGGCTGCGGCGGGCGCGGAATCATCCACGGGTTCGAGCTGTTGGAAAAGCTCGGCTTCCATGAATGGGGTTTCGATTACGTGCTGCTCGATTTCCTGGGCGACGTGGTGTGCGGCGGCTTCGGCCTGCCGATCGCGCGGGACATGTGCCAGAAGGTGATCGTGGTTGCGTCCAACGATCTGCAATCGCTCTATGTGGCCAACAACGTTTGTTCGGCGGTGGATTACTTCCGCAAGCTGGGCGGCAATGTCGGTGTGGCCGGCATGGTGATCAACAAGGATGACGGGACTGGCGAGGCGCAGGCCTTTGCGGAATCCGTTGGCATCCCGGTGCTGTCCGCCATTCCCGCGGATGACGACATACGCCGCAAGAGTGCGAATTACGAGATCATCGGCACGCCGGGCGGCCGCTGGGCGCCGATGTTCGAGCAGTTGGCGGAGCAGGTGGCCTCCGCTCCGCCGGTGCGGCCGAACCCGCTGACGCACGAAAACCTGCTGAACCTGTTCAAGGGCGATGCGGTCGGGCGCAACGTGGTGCTGGTGCCGGCGACAGAGGCGGACATGTGCCCGGCGACGGTGAACAATAAAGCGTCACTCGAAGTGATCTACGAGGGCGCGTGAGCATGGATGGTGGAAGCGTGATCGCCGGCGAGGGCGGCTGCCACGGCGGGCGCGAGCGCCTGGCGGCGGCGGCCTCGGCGGCGGGCAAGTCCGATGTGATGAAGCAGCTCGCGGCGGATTATCCGCAAGGGCCGCATGACCAGCCGCAATCGATGTGCCCGGCTTTCGGCTCACTGCGCGTTGGGCTGCGCATGCGGCGGGTGGCGACAATCCTGTCTGGCTCTGCATGTTGCGTGTACGGTCTGACGTTCACGTCGCATTTCTATGGGGCGCGGCGGACGGTGGGGTATGTGCCGTTCAACTCCGAGTCCCTGGTGCGCGGGCAGTTGTTCGAGGACATACGCGACGCTGTCTACGAGACGGCGAAGCCTGCCGATTACGACGCGGTGGTGGTGATCAATCTTTGCGTGCCGACGGCATCCGGCGTGCCGCTGGACCTGCTGCCGAAAGAGATAGACGGCGTCAGGATCATCGGCATCGACGTGCCTGGCTTCGGCGTGCCGACGCATGCGGAAGCCAAGGACGTGCTGACAGGTGCCATGCTGCGCTACGCGCGTGGTGAGGCGGAGAGCGGGCCGGTGGCAAGGCCGCGCGTGGTGCAGGAGCAGCCGACCGTGGCCATGCTCGGCGAGTTCTTTCCCGCCGATCCGCCGACGGTTGGCGCGTTGCTGGCGCCGCTGGGCATGGCGCTGGCGCCGACGCTGCCGTGCCGCGAGTGGCGCGATCTATATGCGGCGCTGGATTGCGCCGTGGCGTCGGCCTCGCATCCTTTCTACACGGCTTCCGTGCGGGAAATGCGCGCGGCTGGGCGGCCCGTTGTGGGCTCCGCGCCGGTGGGTGTGGACGGGACAGCGGCCTGGCTGGAGTCGGTGGGGGCTGCGGGCGGTGCGTCGGCGGCGCAGATCGATGCGGCGAAGGCGGCGTGCCTGCCGGCGATACGCGCAGCACTTGCGGCAAACCCGATACGCGCGCGCATTACGCTTTCCGGCTACGAGGGCTCCGAGTTGCTGGTGGCACGCCTGCTGATGGAGGCGGGTGCGGAGATACCGTATGTGGGCACCGCCTGCCCGCGCACCGAATGGAGCGATGCCGACAGGCTGTGGCTCGAGCAGCGCGGCACGCATGTGCAATATCGTGCCTCGCTGGAGCAGGATCTTTGCGCGATGGAGGATGTGCG
>CAXTVW010000025.1:0-15456 GCA_964247675.1 uncultured Acetobacteraceae bacterium | reverse complement strand
ATGTGCAATATCGTGCCTCGCTGGAGCAGGATCTTTGCGCGATGGAGGATGTGCGCCCCGATCTGGCGATAGGCACCACGCCGCTGGTGCAGAAGGCCAAGCAGCTCGGCATCCCGTCGCTGTATTTCACCAACATGGTCTCTGCCAGGCCGCTGTTCGGAGCGCCGGGTGCGGGCGCGCTGGCGGCGATCGTGGCGGCGCAGACACGCGGTGCGCCGCGGTTCGCCCGCATGGTTTCGTTCTTCGAAGGCGTGGGCACGGGAGATGCCTCCGGTTACGGCTGGACCGGCAAGCCGGTGGAGCCGCAAGGCGCACGTGAGCGGACACGCCGCGCGCGCCTGGCAAAAGCCAAGTCGCTCGAAGCTGTGGGGACCTGAGCGCGATGCTTGTGCTCGATCATGATCGTGCTGGCGGGTATTGGGGCGCGGTGTATGCGTTCTGCGCGGTGCGCGGCCTGCGGGTGATCGTTGACGGTCCTGTGGGTTGCGAGAACCTGCCGGTGACCGCGGTGCTGCACTATACGGACGGGCTGCCGCCGCATGAGTTGCCCGTGATGGTCACGGGTTTGTCGGAGGACAACCTTTCGTCCGAAGGCACGGAAGGGGCGATGCGTCGCGCCGCGGCCGCGGGCGACCCGGACCTGCCAGCCGTTGTGGTGACGGGCAGCATCGCCGAGATGATCGGCGGCGGTGTGACGCCGGAAGGCAGCAACCTGCTGCGTTTCATCCCGCGTACGATCGACGAGGACCAGTGGCAGGCGGCGGATCGCGCGATCTACTGGCTGTGGACCGAATTCGGCGCGAAGAAAGCCAAGATCAAGCCGCGCCCGGCGCGTGCGCCTGGCGTGAAGCCGCGCGTGAACATCCTCGGACCGATCTACGGCACGTTCAACATGCCGTCCGACCTGGCCGAGATACGCCGGCTGGTGGAAGGCGTGGGCTGCGAGATCAACCTGGTGTTTCCGCTCGGCTCACATGTCGAGGACATCGCGCGTCTGCCCGATGCCGACGTGAACATCTGCATGTACCGCGAGTTTGGCCGTAAACTTTGCGAAGCGCTGGACCGGCCATACCTGCAGGCGCCGATCGGCATCTTTGCCACCACGAATTTCCTGCGCGCGCTGGGTGAGCTGACCGGGATCGATCCCGAGCCGTTCATCGAGAGCGAGAAGCACACGACGATAAAGCCGATCTGGGATCTTTGGCGCAGCGTGACGCAGGACTTCTTCGCGACCGCCAGTTTCGCCATCGTGGCTACGGATACTTACGCGCGCGGCGTGAGGCAGTTCCTGGAAGACGAGATGGGTGTGCCCTGCACCTTCGCGTTCTCGCGCACGGCCGGCACCAAGCCGGACAACGCGGCGGTCAGGCGTGCGCTGAAGGCCACGCCGCCTCTGGTGCTCTACGGTTCCTTCAACGAGCGCATGTATGCCGCCGAGTTGGGTGCGCGCTGCATGTTCATCCCGGCGTCGTTTCCCGGTGCGATCATCAGGCGCGCGACGGGCACGCCCTTCATGGGTTACGCAGGCGCCACCTGGATCATCCAGGAATACTGCAACGCGCTGTTCGACGCGCTGTTCCACATCCTGCCGCTGGCGACAGAGATGGATCGCGTCGATCCCACGCCGGCGCGTGACCTAGCGCAGACGCCGTGGGACGAGGACGCGCTGGCATCGCTGGATGCCGCGGTGGAACGCGAGCCGTTCATCGTGCGCATCTCGGCTGCGCGGCGCCTGCGCGACCGCGTGGAGCAGGACGCGCGCGCGGCCCGCGAGGGACGGATATCGGCTGAGCGCGTCGCGCGCTCGCTTGAGCTGCAGCCGACATGACAGGCGCGGCAACACAGAGATCGGAGCAGGTGCGGCTAGCCCGCCTGTCTCCCAAACAGCCGCCCGGTACTGCCGGACGGAGACCAGCCCTGCCGATTTTGGCCACGGGTTCCTGGCCGCGCGGGATCAGCGCGGCACACAACGGAGGTAATTGATATGTCGGACGTCACACGACGGCCCGTTGCGGCTTCAGGGCTGACGGAGACCGAGGCCAAGGAGTTCCACGCAATATTCCTGCAGAGCTTCATCGGCTTCGTGGTTGTCGCCATCGTTGCACACATCCTGGTGTGGATGTGGCGCCCCTGGCTGCCTGGGCCGAACGGCTACCAGACATCGATGCTTGATGGCGCGCACCACGTGGCGCACGCCGTGACCTCGATGTTCACCTAAGGGGGGAGCACAGACATGTTCCGCGTTTGGCTGCTTTTCGACCCGCGCCGCGTCCTGGTCGCGCTGTCGATCTTCCTGTTCGTGCTCGCATTGCTGATCCACTTCATCCTGCTCAGCACGGATCGTTTCAACTGGCTGGAAGGCCCGCATCACGGCATGGTTGCACAGCAACTGGCGCCGTTGCCGTCGGGCACGAAGTAGGCCGCTTCTTGGCGGTGGGCGGACCTCCATCCGCTCGCCGCCAGACAAGCAGGCCTCGGTTTCGCATGTGTTTCCCGGCATGCACGCGTTGCGTACAATGAGGAGCGTCTGGCTATGGCGATGCTAAGTTTTGAAGGAAAGTACCGCGTGCGTGGCGGGACACTTTTGGGCGGTGACCTGTTCGATTTCTGGTGGGGGCCGTTCTATGTCGGCTTCTTCGGCGTCACCACGGTATTCTTCTCCCTGCTCGGCACGTTGCTGATCCTGTATGGCGCCTCGCTGGGACACACCTGGAATGTGTGGCGCATCAATATCCCGCCGCCCGACCTCAGCTACGGCCTGGGCTTCGCGCCCATCAAGGAAGGCGGGTTGTGGCAGGCGATCACCATCTGTGCCATCGGCGCTTTCTGCTCGTGGGCGCTGCGCCAGGTGGAGATCTCGCGCAAGCTCGGCATGGGCTATCACGTGCCGTTCGCGTTCAGCGTGGCCATCTTCGCGTATGTGGCGCTCGAGGTGATACGCCCGGTGCTGATGGGTTCGTGGGGATATGCGTTTCCTTACGGCATACTCTCGCATCTCGATTGGGTCTCCAACACCGGCTACCAATACCTGCACTTCCACTATAATCCGGCGCACATGCTTGCGGTTTCGTTCTTCTTCACGACCACGCTCGCACTTTCGCTGCACGGCTCCCTGGTGCTGTCCGCCGCAAACCCCGCCAAAGGCGAGGCGATGAAAACGGCGGAGCACGAGAACACGTTCTTCCGCGACATCATCGGCTACTCGATCGGCACGCTGGGCATCCATCGCCTGGGACTTTTCCTGGCGCTGTCGGCAGGCTTCTGGAGCGCGGTTTGCATCATCATCAGCGGCCCGTTCTGGACAGGCGGCTGGCCGTCCTGGTGGAATTGGTGGCTGAACCTGCCGATCTGGAAATGAGTCGTCTCCCTGTCGGGCCCTGCAAGATAGGACGCCGACAGGGATCAGCAGTCTTCTGCTTCTTTTTTTCAGAGAAGAAGGCCTGCCTTCCTTAAACCTTGTAAGAATAACAACAAGGGACGCGCGTCATGGCTGAGTATCAGAACATTTTTACAAGACTACAAGTGCGCGGCCCTTTATATGCCGGCACCCCGATGGAAGCGCATACCGCTTTCTCACGCAGCAGGGCTCCCGGTTTCAGCCATCTGTTCGGCAGGCTGGGTGATGCGCAGGTAGGCCCGATCTATCTCGGCATAAGCGGCATGGCCGCGCTGATCTGCGGTTTCATCGCGTTCGAGATCATCGGGCTGAACATGTGGGCGTCGGTCAACTGGGATCCGGTGCAGTTCGTCCGCCAACTTCCCTGGCTTGCGCTGGAGCCGCCCGCACCCGCGTATGGGCTGCATATCCCGCCGCTCGCTCAAGGTGGCTGGTGGCTGCTGGCGGGTTTCTTCCTGACTGCCTCCATCCTGCTGTGGTGGACGCGCATCTACCTCCGCGCCCGCGCGCTGGGGCTTGGCAGCCACACGGCCTGGGCGTTCGCGGCCGCCATCTGGCTGTATCTCGTGCTCGGCTTCATCCGGCCGCTGCTTATGGGATCCTGGGCGGAAGCCGTGCCGTTCGGCATCTTTCCGCATCTGGACTGGACGGCCGCGTTCTCGCTGCGCTACGGCAACCTGTTCTACAACCCGTTCCACATGCTCTCGATCGTGTTCCTGTATGGCTCCACGCTGCTGTTTGCCATGCACGGCGCGACCGTGCTGGCGACCAGCCGCTACGGCGCGGAGCGTGAGCTGGAGCAGATCGCTGACCGCGGCACGGCTTTCGAGCGTGGCGGCCTGTTCTGGCGCTGGACGATGGGTTTCTGCGCTTCCGCGGAGAGCATCCACCGCTGGGCCTGGTGGTTTGCCGTGTTGTGTCCGCTGACCGGCGGTATCGGCATTCTGCTGACTGGCACGGTCGTCGATAACTGGTATATCTGGGGACAGCATCATGGCCTGGTGCCAGATTATCCGGCGACCTGGGGTACTGTGGTTGATCCGGCCACGCTTCCGGGAGCACCGAAATGACCGATAAGATCGAGGGCGAAGGCGATGACGCCCGCATGGTTTCCGACAAGGTCGGCATGGAGAAGGGTATCCTCTATGCCGTGGCGCTGATCGGGATCACCGGCGGCACGCTGCTGGGAGTTTCCGCATTGCGCGGCATGGATCGTCCGCCTGTCGTGGGTGTGCAGCGCGGCTTCCGCGGCACGGCGATGGACCAGATCTACAACCCGCGTACGATCGACGCCTTGGCCGCGCAGCTCAAAATACCCAAGAGCCTGCCGCCGGCGAGCCCGGACGGCATAAAAGCCGCCGTGGCCTACAAGAATGTGCAGGTGTTGAAAAACCTGAGCGTGGGCCAGTTCACCAGGCTGATGGTGAGCCTGACCAACTGGGTGGCGCCGAAGCAGGGCTGCGCCTACTGCCACAATGTGGCGAACATGGCATGGGACGGGTTGTACACGAAGGTGGTGGCCCGCCGCATGATACAGATGACGCAGAACATCAACCAGAACTGGCAGAGCCACGTGCAGAACGTGGGCGTCACCTGCTACACCTGCCATGGCGGCAATCCTGTGCCGAAGAACATCTGGTTCAACAGCCCTGGCCAGGTGGCGGCGACGGGCGTTGCAGAGACGCAGACGGCGATGGCGCATCCTTCGCGCGTGGTGAACGACAGTTCGCTGCCTTACGATCCTTTCACGCCCTACCTGGAAGAAGCGTCCCAGATACGCGTGCAGGGTGACACGGCGCTGCCTACCAGCAACCTGTCATCGATAAAGCAGACCGAGGGCACCTATGCGCTGATGATCCATTTCAGCCAGTCGCTCGGGGTGAACTGCACCTATTGCCACAACACCGAAGCGTTTGGCGACTGGTCGAAGAGTTCGCCGGCACGCGTGACCGCCTGGTACGGCATCAGGATGGTGCGTGACGTCAACAACAACTACATGAACTCGCTGCATGACGTGTTTCCGGCGTACCGGAAGGGCGTGCTGGGCGACAATCCCAAGGTGAACTGCACCACCTGCCATCAGGGGCTGTTCAAGCCGCTCTACGGCGTCAGCATGGTGCAGACGTTCCCATCGCTGCAGACGACAAAGACGGCGGAGCTGGCATCGGCGACACCGTCGACATCACCGACACCGGCTGAGGCACCCTCGGCGCCTATCGTCCAGCCGGCCGTGCCGCAGGTGCAGCCACCGGCGCCAGGGGCTCCCGCAACAGCACCGGCGCCGGATGCAACGCCGCACACCTGAGACGCAGTCAGGGAGCTAAAACGAAACCGGGTGCCTGAAGGCAGGCACCCGGTTCCAGCGGCGTCAGAACGAGACTTTTCAGTCCTTTTTTTAAAAGACCGCTTGCCTCAATAAATCTACGAACCCTTGGGCGCATAAGCCACGCACCAGCCCTCGGGGCTGATGACGCCGCTCACCACCTTGCAAGCGTTCGGTGCGACGAAATTCGCACAACCGCTGCATTTCTGCCCGTCCTTCGGAGCGTTCTGATACTGGACGACGCTCTGTTCGACCTTGCTGTCGGCATCCTGGGCGCGAGCGGCCGTGGCGAGCGCGCCGCCGGCAAGAATGGCCAGACCGGTACGTAGCACGCCGCGGCGTGAGGCGTTCTTGTCTTCGCGCATGATGTCTCCTCCTCGTTGGCCTGTTGCCTGGCCTCGGCCGAGCCTGACATGAGGCTCAATGTTTGTGCAACGTAGGTCGGTGCACTACGTTGCCTGACAAGTGTGCCTGCCCCCGACGCTGCCGGCCAGGCGGCTTGCCAACCGAAGCGGCACGTTCGAAACCCCGGCCATGGGCCCATCCATAACGATTGAAGGCCTGTCGCTGCGCTTCGGGCGCGGGCTGCTCTTCGATGACTTCTCCATGCGCCTGCCTGGTGGCGAGCTCACCGCCCTGCTTGGCGCCAGCGGGGTTGGCAAGACCAGCCTGCTGCGGGTTCTGGCGGGGTTCGTTCCGGCTGCCGGGCGCGTGGTGACCTCGACGGGGGCAAGCCTGGCCGGCCAGGTCGCCTATATGGGGCAGGACGACCTGCTGCTGCCGTGGCGGTCCGCGATCGGCAACGTCCTGGTTGGCGCCAGGCTGCGCGGCGTGCGGCCGGATCCCGCCCGCGCGGCGGCGCTGCTGCGGGCGGTGGGGCTGGCCGGGCAGGAGGACGCGCTGCCGGCCACGCTCTCGGGGGGCATGCGTCAGCGTGTGGCGCTGGCCCGCACGCTGTATGAGGATCGCCCCATCGTGCTGATGGACGAGCCGTTTTCCGCGCTGGACCAGCTCAGCCGGGCGCGCATGCAGACGCTGGCGGCCGGGCTGCTGCGCGGGCGTACCGTGTTGCTGATCACGCATGACCCGCTGGAGGCCTGCCGGCTCGCAAACCGCATACACATCATGTCCGGTTTCCCGGCGACGCTCTCCGACCCCGTAAAACTGCAAGGCGCCACGCCGCGGCCGGTGGATGATCCGCATGTTCTGCACACGCAGGGCGAGCTGCTGCGCGCCTTGCTGGGCGAAGCGGCGTGAGGCCGCTGGTGACGGCCGCTGGCCTGGTGGGGCTGTGGTGGGCGATACAGGCCGGCTTCGCTGTTCCAGGCTACCTGCTCCCCTCGCCGCCGGCGGTGGCGCGCGCGCTGTGGACACAGCGCGCCACGCTTGCCGCGGACACGCTCACCACGGCGGTGGAGACGCTGGCCGGGCTGGCGCTTGGCATCGCGCTGGGGGCGGGCTCGGCGCTGCTGATCACCTTGTCCGCCGGGCTGCGGCGCTGGCTGTTGCCGCTGCTGCTGCTGAGCCAGGCGGTGCCGGTGTTCGCGCTGGCACCTGTCCTGGTGCTCTGGCTGGGGTTCGGGCTGGCAGGCAAGGCCGTGCTGGCGGCCGTCGTGATCTTCTTTCCGGTCATGTCCGCCTTCCACGACGGGTTGCGACGGGTGCCGCAGGACTGGCTGGATCTGGCGGGCAGCATGGGGGCGCCGGCCTGGCGTACGCTGCTGTTCGTTCGGGTGCCCGCGGCCCTGCCGTCCTTGGGGGCGGGGTTGCGCGTGGCGGCGTGCTGGGCGCCGGTTGGCGCCGTGGTCGGCGAGTGGGTCGGGGCCTCCTCCGGGCTGGGCTATCTGATGCTGAACGCGAACGCGCGGGTGCGGACGGACGTGGTTTTTGCGGCGCTGGCTGTGCTGTCGGCGATGACGATCGGGCTCTGGTGGGCGACCGACCGGCTGGTCCGGCGCGTGCTGTATTGGCAGCCGGAGTGACGCAGGGTGTTGCTGCGCACGGGCTGGGGCTGGACGAGGTGTCGCCGGATTGGCCGCCGCTGACCTTGGCGGAGCTCGGGCCTGTCCTGGCGCGCTTCCCGGACGCGGGCGCTGCCGAGGCGGTGGTCTGGCACAGCCCGCGGCCGTTTGCTGCGAGTGCGATCGTGCAAGGCGCGCACGCTACCGTCTTTGTCAAACGGCATGACGCGCGCGTGCGCAGCGTGGCGGACCTGGCGGAGGAGCACGCCTTCATCGCGCATCTTCGCCGGGCTGGCGCGCCGGTGCCGGCAGTGTTGCTGGCGGAGGATGGTGCGAGCGCACTGGCGGGTCCGGCCGGCACCTATGAGGTGCACGGGCTGGCCGATGGCGAGGACCGTTATCGCGACGCGCATTCCTGGACGCCACCGGGCAGCATCGCCGACGCGGAGGCGGTCGGGCATGCGCTCGGCCGGCTGCATGTGGCGGCGCAGGGGTTCGGCGCGTCGGCGCGCCGTGGTTCTGTGCTGGTGGCCGGCGAGGCGCTGCTGCGGGCGCCGGACCTGCTGGCCGGGTTGGAGGCGCGGCTGGAGACGGATTTCCTGTTGCGCCTGGCGCTGCAGGGCCGGCCGTGGCGGACCGATCTTGGTGCGGCGCTGAACGCCTGGCATGTGGCCTTGCGGCCGTTCCTGCCGGCGGTGGAGCCGCTTTGGGTGCACGGGGATTTCCATGTCTCCAACCTGTTCTGGCGGGACGAGCGTGTTTCCGCCGTGCTGGACTTCGGTCTTTGCAACCGCGCGAGTGCGGCTTACGACCTGGCGACGGCACTCGAGCGGAATGCAATCGGCTGGCTGGAGCCGTCCGCGGAACGGGGCTATCCGGACATCGCACAGGCTATCTTGCGGGGCTATGACGCTGCACGGTTGCGCACGCCGCAGGAGCGGGCGGCGTTGCGGCACATGCTGCCTGTCGTGCACGTGGATTTTGCTCTGTCCGAGCTTGCGTATTTCCATGGCCTGACGCGGTCTGCGGCGAACGCGGAGGCAGCTTACACGGATTTCCTGATTGGCCACGCGGCATGGTTCGCGTTGCCTGAAGGCGAGGCGTTCCTGCGAGTGCTTTCGTAAGCAAGCAAGGCCTTCTTTTTTGGAAAAAAGAAGCAAAAAACTTTTGTCTCTGTGGGGCGCGTGTGTGGCGACTTACGCTTCAACGCTTTGCGATAGCGCGGGTAGAGAAGGCTTTTTGAAAAAGGGCGGCTTGCTTTTTTCCTGTCTAGCAAACATGGTGGCTCTACCAAGGGGTGCCCCGACAAGGGGCTGAGACACCGTTCGCGCGCTCGCGCAGCACGGAGACCCTGCCGGGTCGGACCTGTAGCCAGGGCCGCACCGGGGAACCTGATCCGGATAATGCCGGCGTAGGGAATGGTGTAGGGGCGTAATGCGCTGATCCCCTGTGTCATCTCCTGCCGTGCGGGGGATGCGTCATGCGCGCGGCTTTGTTGTTGATGTGTGCTGTTGCGGGGCCGGCTTTTGCCGCTGATCCGGCGCCGGGCGACCAGGCTGTCGAGCAGCTGGTCGTGACGGCGCGCGGGCGCTCTGCCACGGGTGTGTCGGGAACGCAGCCGGGCGGCGGGCTGATCTCCAGGCAAGACGCGGCGGTCTCGCGCAGCACCGTCAGCGTCGATTTCATCGCCAAGCAGGCGCCGACGTCCAACGCGTTCGAGCTGCTGCGCCTGGCGCCCGGAGCCAACGTGTCCACGTCCGATCCGTATGGATTGTCGCCAAGCGTGAACATCGCCGTGCGCGGCCTGAACAGTGACGAGGTGGCCTATCTGGTGGAGGGCGCGCCGGTGAATGACATCGGGTATTACGCCGGATATCCGTCGCAGTGGGTGGATAGCGAGAACATCAAGACGGTCACGCTGCAGCAGGGGACGGCGGATCTGGACAGTCCGACGGTGAACGCGGGTGGCGGGCTGATCACGTTGAACTTGCGTGATCCGCTGGAGGAGGCGGGCGGCTTTGCGTCCGGGTCGTTTGGCTCGTATCACGAGGGCCGCGCCCTTGTGCGGCTGGATAGCGGGCCGATCGCGGGGACGAACGCGCTGGCTTTCGTGTCATTCTCGCAGACGGCGGCGGACAATTACCGCGGGCCTGGCGACGATCACCGCCAGCACATCGATTTCAAGTTTACCGAGGGCTGGGGCGACGGCAACCACATCGCACTCGCCGGTTCCTACCACGACGCGATACTCAGCTCCTATCCGATGCCGACGCTGGGCCAGTGGCAGCAATACGGGCGTTCGTACAACTACGATGCGGTGTTCTCGCCTGGCGACACGAATTACTGGAAGCTGTACCAGCAGACCTGGCATGACGAGCAGGCCAGCCTGCCCATGCATCTGACACTGACGGATACGCTGGCGTTCGAGACGACGCCCTACGCCGAGCACGGCTACGGGAACTCGCCTTACGGCACCACGCTGCCGACGACAGGGCTGTATCTTGGGACGCAACCGATAGGCCAGTCGGTGAACATCCCAGGCGCAGCCAACAGCCAGGGGCAGAAAGTGGTTCTGGCCGATTACATCGGAAACCAATACAGGGCCGGCGTCACGAGCGAGCTTATCGCCACAATCGGCGCGAACCGGCTTGTCGGCGGCTGGTGGTACGACTACGCGGACGACTACGACCCGCAACCTTTCACGCCGGTCGGCGCCAATGGCGAGCCGGCCTCGATCCAGGGGTTTCCCTACACGATAAAATTGTCGAACGGGCAGAATCTGTCGGCGCAGGAGGCGCATACGCGCGAACAGGCGAACGTGCTGTTTGTGGGCGACACGCTGAATTTGCTCGGCGGGCGCCTGCGCATCGACCTGGGATTCAAGTTCGCCATGGTGAACCGGGACGGCACGAACAGCTTGCCCGGCCCGCAATACCGGGTCGGGCTGAACAGCGCACAACCTTTGCCGCGGGCGGCGGTGCGCTACCAGGTCACCCCTGCCACGCAGATATTTGCCAGTGTCTCGACAAACTTCCGCTCGCCTACGGAGTACGTGCTCTACAACACCTACGACGTCTTCGATGATCAGCTCACCAAAGGCGTCGGCCAGCGCGACGAGTATTCCATCTCGGAAGAGGTGGGCGTGCGCTATCAGGGCAAGCTGATCGATGCGTCGCTGACCGGGTTCAACTACAATTTCACCAACCGGCAGGTGTCCACACTGGTCAGCACCGTGATCAGCAGCAGCATCAACGCGGGTGGCCAGACATCGCGCGGTGTGGATGCCGAGCTTGGTCTTTTGCCGGTGCGCAACTGGCGACCCTACATTTCCGCGGAGTACTTGCACGCCACGATCGACAACAATTTCGCCGTAGATGGCGACTATTTGCCGACCGCGGGGAAGACCGCGGTGCGCAGCCCGGCTCTGCAGGCAGCACTCGGGCTGGATTACGACGATTCAACGTATTTTGGTAATCTTGCGTTGAAATACACCGGATCCCAGTTCGCGACGTTCAACAACGACGAACGGATACCATCCCACAGCCAGGCTGACGCTACGCTTGGGCTGCGCTTCCCGGATATCAGCTTCATCAAGAAGCCGGAGATGCGGCTGAACCTGATCAACATCGCCGACGCCAAGTTCCTGTCCGGCGTGGCGTCCGTGACGCCGAATGCGCAGGATGCGCGCAGCGTTCGTGGCGCGGTTATCGGGGGTGCGATGCCTACCTACTATGTCGGACCGGGGTTTGCTGCTGTGCTCACGTTGGCTTCCGCGTTTTGAGAATGAAAGCCACGCCGTTTCTGGCAGGAGATGCACGCGCCGCCAATGCAGCGGGGAAGCAAAAGTTTTTTGCTTCTTTTTTTCAAAAAAGAAGGCCTTTCTTTCTTCTGGCCTTGCTCCTCCTTTCTTCGCGCGCACAGGCCGCCGACCACCTGAGCATCGTGCTGGACTGGTTCATAAACCCGGACCACGCGCCCCTTCTCGTGGCGCAGCAGATCGGCGCCTACGCGGCCGAGGGGCTAGACGTGGAGCTCATACAACCGGCTGATCCAAGTCTTGGCCCGAAGCTGGTGGCGGCCGGGCAGGCAGACATCACGTTGACGGCGGAACCGCAGTTCATCGAACAGGTTGCGGCCGGCCTGAAGCTCGTGCGGCTGGGGGTGCTGATCGACCGGCCGCTATCCTCGCTGATCGCCTTGCAAGGAGGAGGCATCGGCAAACTTTCGGACCTGCGCGGCAGGCGGATCGGTTATGGCTCCGGCGAGGTGGAGCAGGTGATGGTGGGTGTGATGCTGCGCCATGCCGGGCTGTCGCTGGATGACGTGCACATGGTGCAGGTAGGCGAGCAACTGACCGTGGCGCTGCTCTCGCATCAGGTTGACGCGGTGAGCGTGTACCGCAACTTCGAACCGCTCGAGATTGCGCAGCAGGGGGCGCGCGTCGTGCAGTTCGACTACGAGCGGAACGGCGTACCGTCTTTCGAGGACCTGATGTTTGCGTCCCGCCCGGTGCCGGCGGGCGATACGCGGTATGCGCGGTTCCTGCGGGCCACCACACGCGGCTTGGTGTATCTGCGTGCGCATCCGGCGGAAAGCTGGGAGATGGTGCGCAAGACGCACCCGGATCTGGACGATCCGCTAAACCATGCAGCCTGGGAGGCGACGCTGCCGTATTTCGCGCAGGATGCCGGGGAGGCGGCGAGCTACGTGGCGTTCGCGGATTTCTTGCGCCAGGCGGAACTTAGGTAGAAGGCAAGCAAGGCCTTCTTTTTTGAAAAAAAGAAGCAAAAAACTTTTGCTCCTGCGGCTGCACGAAGGCGCGGCCAATTCCTGCCCGTACGCGCATTGGCATAACCAGGACGCGCTTCCATGCCAGCGCCAGAAGCAAAAGTTTTTTGTTTCTTTTTTTCAAAAAAGAAGGTCTTGCTTTCTTACCCCGCCAAAGCTGCGCGCACCGCGTCCAGCGCCGCTCCCGCCGCCGCCCCATCTGGCCCGCCCGCCTGCGCCAGATCCGGCCGCCCGCCGCCGCCTTTGCCGCCCACCGCCACGCTGGCCGCGCGCACCAGGTCCACCGCGTTGAAGCGGGCTGTCAGGTCCGGTGAGACGGACACCACGATGCTCGCCTTGCCTTCCGCGGTGGAGACGAGGGCCACCACCCCGCCCTCGATCTGCTTGCCTATGGCGTCTGCCAGGCCCTTGAGTTCGCGCGCCGGCACGTCGCCCAGGTTGCGGGCAGCCAGGCGTATGCCGCCTATGTTTTCCACCTCGGATGCGCTAGCGCCGGTGGCGAGCTTTTTCTGCAGCTCGCTGACCTGGCGTTCCAGGCGGCGGCGGTCCTCGATCAGGGCGGCCACGCGGTCCGGCACTTCGGCCGGGCTGGCGCGCAGGGCGACGGCCACGTCGGTCAGGCGGCGGTCGTTCTCGGCCATCAGGGCTTCGGCGGCCGCGCCCGTCACCGCTTCGATGCGGCGGATTCCGGCGCTGACGGCAGACTCACCCACGATGCGGAACAGGCCGATGTCGCCGGTGCGGCGCACATGGGTGCCGCCGCACAGCTCGATCGACCAGGCGGGCTTCGCCTCGTCGCCGATGCCCATGCCGACCACGCGCACTTCGTCGCCGTATTTTTCGCCGAACAGGGCCATCGCCCCTTCGGCGACCGCGGCTTCCGGCGTCATCAGGCGGGTGGTGACTTCGGTGTTCTCGCGTATGCGGGCGTTCACCACGGCTTCGGCGGCGGCGAGTTCGTCCTGGGTGACGGGCTTGGTGTGGCTCACGTCGAAGCGCAGGCGGTCAGGCGCGTTCAGGCTGCCCTTCTGCTGGACGTGAGTCCCGAGCGCGCGGCGCAGGGCTTCGTGCAGCAGGTGGGTGGCGCTGTGGTGGGCGCGTATGGCGCCGCGCCTGGTGTGGTCCAGTTCGGCCACTACGGGCTGGCCTACGCGGGCTTCGCCGTGTTCGACGTGGCCGATATGGGCGAACACGTCGCCGAGTTTCTTCTGCGTGTCGGCGATGACGATGCGCAGGCCACCGGCGCCGGTGATGGTGCCGGTGTCGCCGACCTGGCCGCCGGATTCGGCGTAAAACGGGGTCTGGTTCAGCAGGATCACCACGTCCGTGCCAGGGCCCGCGGACTGCACGGGCGCACCGCCGGCGATGATGGCGCGGATCTCCGCCTCGGCCTGCTCGGTGCTGTAGCCGAGGAATTCGGTCGCACCCACGCTCTCGCGGAGGTCGAAATAGTGGCGCTCGGTGGCGATGTCGCCGGAGCCGGCCCAGGCGGCGCGGGCGCGCACGCGCTGCTCGGCCATGGCGGCCTCGAAGCCGGCGACGTCCACCACGCGGCCCTGCTCGCGCAGCGCGTCCTGCGTCAGGTCCAGCGGGAAGCCGTAGGTGTCGTAGAGGCGGAAGGCGACCGCGCCCGGCAGGGTTTCGGTCTCGCCAAGGCGTGCGGTCTCGTCTGCCAGCAAAGACAGGCCGCGTTCCAGCAGCAGCTTGAAGCGCGTCTCTTCCAGCTTCAGGGTCTCGCTGATCAGGGTTTCCGAGCGGCCGAGCTCTGGGTAGGCGACGCCCATCTGGCGCACCAAAGCGGGGACCAGGCGGTAGAACACCGGGTCACGGGCGCCCATCATGTGCAAATGGCGCATGGCGCGGCGCATGATGCGGCGGAGCACGTAGCCGCGGCCCTCGTTGGACGGCGTCACGCCATCGGCCATCAGGAAGGCCGAGCTGCGCAGGTGGTCCGCCACCACGCGGTGGCTGGCTTGGAATGGGCCGTCCGCCGGCACGCCGGTGGCCTCAGCACTGGCGTGTATCAGCGCCTGGAAGGTGTCGATCTCGTAGTTGTTGTGCTTGCCTTGCAGGATGGCGGCGAAGCGCTCCAGCCCCATGCCGGTGTCGATGGACGGGCGGGGCAAGGGCGTGCGGGTGCCTGGCGGGCCTTCCTCGTACTGCATGAAGACCAGGTTCCAGATCTCGATGAACCGGTCGCCGTCCTCGCCGGGGCTGCCTGGCGGGCCGCCTGGGATCTGCTCGCCATGGTCGTAGAATATTTCCGAGCACGGGCCGCAGGGGCCGGTGTCGCCCATGCGCCAGAAATTGTCGGCGGTGGGGATGCGTATGATGCGCTCGTCCGGCAGGCCGGCGATCTGGCGCCACAGAGCGGCCGCGTCCTCGTCCTCGGAGAACACGGTCACCAGCAGCTTGTCGCGCGGCAGGGCGAAGTCCCGGGTGAGCAGGTTCCAGGCGAGTTCTATGGCGTCCGGCTTGAAGTAGTCTCCGAAGCTGAAATTGCCGAGCATCTCGAAGAAGGTGTGGTGCCGCGCGGTGTAGCCCACGTTGTCCAGGTCGTTGTGCTTGCCGCCGGCGCGCACGCATTTCTGCGCGCTGGCGGCGCGGCTGTAGGGGCGGCGCTCCTGGCCGGTGAAGACGTTCTTGAACTGCACCATGCCGGCGTTGGTGAACAGCAGCGTGGGGTCGTTGCGAGGGACGAGAGGCGAGCTGGGGACGCGCTCGTGGCCTTGGGCGGCGAAATAGTCCAGGAAGGTGGCGCGTATGTCGTTGCTGCTGGGCATCTGCCGGGATTAGCGCAGGCAAGGGCAGGAAGGAAGAAAGCAGTTCTTTTTTGAAAAAAAGAACCAAAAAACTTTTACTACCCCGCCTGCACCACGGCGCGACCTGGTTCTACCTGCGCGCGCACTGGCAGCGTCGCAGGGACAAAAGTTTTTTGCTTCTTTTTTTCAAAAAAGAAGGCCTTGCTTCCTTACGCCGCCCTAGCA
>CAXTVW010000024.1:0-30743 GCA_964247675.1 uncultured Acetobacteraceae bacterium | reverse complement strand
CACCGCGTCGGTGAAGCGGTATCTAGGCCGCACAAACCAACCTGTCAACACGATGACGGCTCCCACAGCAAAAAAGCCTGCGACGCGGGACGTTGACCTTGATGCGCACCGCCCGCACATCGCTTGCATGCCACCACCCTTCCTGGACCCACAAGAAACCAGTGCTTCGGCCGCCATCGCGGATGTGCGGGAGTCGCTCGACGTGTTCGACGACTGGATGGACCGCTATCAGTTCATCATCGAGCTCGGTCGCAAACTGCCGGCCTTTCCCGCCAGATGGCAGGACGACACGCACCGTATTCCCGGCTGCCAAAGTCAGGTCTGGATGGAAGCCGAGTCTCTGGATGGAAAACTCTATTTCGCTGGTGCTTCGGACGCTGCCATCGTGTCCGGGTTGGTGGCCTTGCTTCTGAAGGTGTATTCCGGCCGCCCACCTGCCGAAATACTCGCCACCAGCCCGGATTTCCTCTCAAGCATGGGACTGATCGCGGCGCTCTCGACTAATCGCGGAAACGGCGTCGGGAGCATGGCCGAGGCTATTCAGGCGAGAGCACGGCAGGCGATGCTGGTCGAAAGCTGAAGGAAGCAAGGCCTTCTTTTTTGAAAAAAAGAAGCAAAAACTTTTACTTATCCGCATCTGTAAAACGCGTGGCTATTCGGAAAGGCCCGGCATGCCGCAACTGCAAGCAGATATAGGTTTTTGCTTCTTTTTTCAAAAAAGAAGGCCTTGCTAACTAGTCCTGCACCATCCGGCGTCAGTTCAGCCGCGCATTCCCGCGATCCTCAGGACCGCCCATCGGCAGAACGGGCAGCGTCGTGCGTATGGAAGGCACCTCCGCCGGCGCCTTTGGCGATGTCCCGCTCGCCCGCAGCAGCGAGGATATAAACGCCCGGCCCCAGCCAGCAGGCGTAGCTCCCTCGATGGCGGCCCAGGCGGCCTGCCACCGTTCCTGACGCTCCGCCAGGGGCATGATCAGCGCGCGATCCAGCGCCTCAGCCAGTTCGTCTGGGTCATGCGGGTTCACCAGAAGCGCCGTACTGAGCTGACGCGCGGCACCGGCAAATTTGCTCAGCACCAGCACGCCGGGATCCTGCGGATCCTGTGCCGCGATGAATTCCTTGGCCACAAGGTTCATCCCGTCCCGCAGAGGTGTGACAAGCCCGACACCCGCCTCGCGCATGTAGCCGGCCACGGCATCCCGGCTGCCGCCGCGCGCAATCAGCCGCGCAGGCGTCCAGTCCGGCTCGCCCCATTCGCTGTTGATCGCACCAGCCTCGGTATCCAGCTCGATGCGCAGATCCTTGTAGGCGTCAACGTCGGTGCGTGACTCGGCGGCGATCTGCAGGAACGTCACGTTGCGGCGCCAGTCGGGGCGCGTCTCCAGCAGACGGCGATAGCCTACGAGCCGCTGTATGAGGCCTTTCGTCGGGTCCAGGCGATCGATGCCGAGTATCAGGCGCTGGCCTTGCAGGCTGCGGCGCAGGCGTTCGGTCGCGTTGGACCGCCAGGCGGTGCGCGCCTGTCCGGCAAATTCGTGCGCGTCGATCTCCACCGGAAACACGCCAAGGCGCACGCGCCGGGCGCCAAGCTGTAGCCCTCCGGTGGACAGCCGCGTGGCGCCGGCGAGCGTATGGGCGGCGGCCGCGAAATTATCGAGGTCGTTGGAGGTCTGGAACCCGAGCAGGTCAGCCGACAGAAGATCGCGTATCAGCGCGCCGGCTTCCGGGACGCTCGCCAGCATGTCCGGCGACGGGAACGGCACGTGGAGGAAGAAGCCGATCGGCGCGTCGATACCGCGGGCGCGCAACAGCGCGGGCATCGCCATCAGGTGGTAATCGTGTATCCAGATGATGTCCGTGGGCCGCAGCAACGGCACCAGAACCTCGGTCATCCGCGTGTTTGTCTGGCGGTACACCTGCGCGGCCCGCCGGTCGAACGTCATATGCTCCGGCATCGAGTGCAGAAGGGGCCACAACGTCCCGTTGGAGAACTCGTTGTAGTAGCGGTCGTGCTCCTCGGTGGTCAGATCCATGGTGGCGAACTGCATAGGGCCGAAGGTTTTCGTGGTCACCACGCGGCGCACATCGTCGTTCACCTGGCCGGACCAGCCGAACCACAGGCCGCCGCGTTGCGTCATCAGCCCGTCTAGCGCCACCGCCAAACCGCCTGCTTTCGGCGCCCCGTCCGTGGGGACCTGCACGCGGTTCGATACGACAACTATGCGGTTCATCGAACCTCCAGAAGCGCCACCGGCAAGGCAGCGAGACACTTGGACAAATCTATCCCACTGTTTTGCATGGTTGACACGCCCTCATCTTGGTCGCCCAGCAGGTTGATCAAGTGATGGTCGTGCAACGAACGTGCCAGCAGCACGGATGTTCCCTGCCAGAAAGCCGGCGGTATCAGAGGCATGTCGCCCAACGCGGTTCTAGCAGACAGCCGGGAGACGATCACGATCACGGTTTGGTCACCATGCTGCCGCGAGAATGCCACGATGTGGTCGGCCGCCGGGCCTTCCACGGTGAGCTTCTGGTAGGCGCCGCGGGCGAACACGGCGGGCAGGCGCGCGCGCACGGCCAGCGCGCGGTGCAGAATCGCCTGTTTGACCCGGCCGTCCCGCCAGGTCTGCAGCAGCGCCTTGGGCGAGACTCCAGCCTCCAGGGCGGCTTCGCGTGCGGCATAATCCACCGGCCGGCGGTTGTCCGGATCGACCAGCGAGAAATCCCAGAAGTCGGTGCCTTGGTAGAGGTCGGGGATGCCTGGCGTGGTCAGGCGCAACAGCATCTGCGAAAGGCCGTTCAGCGCGCCCGGTGCCGCGATGCGCTGGACGAGTTCATGCAGCTCGCTCACCACATGCGCCGGACGCTCGGGGTCCAGCACGCCGGCGAGGAAATCCTGGGCCGCCTGCTCGTAGGCTTCGTCCGGCACGGCCCAGCCGGAATGACGCTTGGCCTCGCGCAACGCCTTCTGCTGCCAGGCGGCAACGCGCTCACGGAACGCCGCCATGCCGTCGGCGTCGCCTGGCGCCAGATCGAGCGGCCAGGCGCCCAGCAAGGACTGGTAGAGTATCACCTCGTCCGTGGCGTCCGGGGCCGGGCCGCCGAGGTCCCGCTTCAGCGGCGCGTTCAGGCGGGTCCAGCGGGACAGGGCCGCCTCCCACTCGTCCGGCAGCTCGCTCAGCACCGCCAGGCGGGCGCGCGCGTCCTCGCCACGCTTGTGGTCGTGCGTGGCGGTGGCCAGCAGGGCGCGCGGCCAGCGCTGCTGGCGGGACTTGGCCGTCGCGTGCCAGGCCGCCGGCGAGATGGCGAACTGCGCCGGCTCGCTGCCCACCTCGTTGCGGCTGATCAGGCGGCCGTAGCGGTAGAAGGCGGTGTCCTCGGTGGATTTCGCCGCCGTCGGCGAGGAGAGCTGCTGGAAGCGCACCATGGCGCGCAGGCGCTCCTGGCGACGCGTGCCGATCGGGATGTGGCGGAGATCGGTGCCAGACAGCCAGCCGGTCACGAGCTCCAGCAAGTTGCGGTCCGTCGCGCGGACGTGGCGGCGCGCGCCGGCCAGCGCCCAGTCCATCGCCTGCGTGTCCGCCTCGCTCATCCCGGCAGGCCCGGCATAGATGCGATAGACCCGGAAATGGGCCAGCAACTCGGTAAGGGTCCGGTGTATGGCGGTCAGCGTGTAGTCGCGTGTGGTCAGGTCCCGGCGCGCGATGCGATGCAGGGCGACGGCTGTCGCGTAGAGCTCGCTCGAGAGGCTTTCGCGCAATATCTGCCGGCGCGCAGGGATCACCTCCTCCTCGAACACGCCGGTCCGGCCGGTGGCCTCCGTCCAGATGCGCGTCATCTCCGCTTCGCCCTGCACATCGTGCAGGACGGCAGAGGCATCGTTCATGAAGTCGTAGCCGCTGGTGCCGTCGATCGACCAGTCCTGGGCGAGATGCTCGTGGGTGGCGAGTATCTTCTCCACCCAGATCACCGGAGGGGATTGCGTCAGCTCGGCCGGGCGGTGCTCGGCCAAGGTCTGCATGCGCCGGCGCAGCTTGCGGCAATAGCCGCGCGGGTCCGCCAGGCCGTCCACGTGGTCGATGCGCAGGCCGTCGATCAGGCCCTCCTCGTACAGCTTGAAGATCGCCGCATGGGTGGCGTCGAAAACGGTGGGGTTCTCCACGCGTATGCCGGCCAGGCCGTTCACGTCGAAGAAGCGGCGCCAGTTGATCTCGTCGGAAGCGGCGCGCCACCAGGCGAGGCGGAAATTCTGCCTGTCCAGCAAACGGTGCAGGTGGTCCCGGCCGAGCTCCGTCGCAGGGTCGTAGGCGTGCAACGCTTCGGCGATGGCCTGGGCGTGCTCCGGGCGGCGCAGCTCCCGGCGCGCCGCTTCGGCGGCCTCCCGCATGGAGGCGCGTTCGGTGGGCAGGTCGGCGAAGGCGCGCGCCACCGTCTCCAGCGGGCCGCCTTCCGTCAGCAGGATGGCCGCGTAGTCGCGCGGGTTTATCGGGAAGCGGTTGTTGAAATAGTCGACGAACAGCCTGCCGTCTTGTGGATCGAATTTCAGCTTCAGATCCCCGGCGGCGAGAACCGTGCCGTAGGCTTCGCCCAGGAACGGCGCCAGCACACGGCCGCGCAGCGTGGCGTCCGGCGGATCCCAGTCGATATCGAAAAACTCGGCATACGGGCTGGCGCGGCCCCATTCCAGCACGTCCATCCACCAGGCATTGTCGTCGCCGCCCACGCCCATATGGTTCGGCACGATGTCCAGGATCAGTCCCATCTCCTGCGCGCGCAAGGCGGCGACCATGCGGCGAAGCGCGTCCATGCCGCCGAGTTCGGGATTGATCTCGGTGTGGTCCACGATGTCATAGCCGTGGGTGGAGCCGGCGCGGGCGCGGAAGATGGGGGAGGCGTAGAGGTGACTGATGCCGAGCTTCGCCAGGTAGGGCACCAGGGCGGCGCCGTCGTCCAGCGTGAAGCCTTTGTGGAACTGGAGACGGGCCGTTGCGGTCAGGTTCTTGGTGGCCACGGTTTGGTCTCCGTTCAGGAAGGAAGGAAGGCCTTCTTTTTTGAAAAAAGAAGCAAAAAACTTTTGCCTCCCCGACGCTCAGCAGCCTCGGTTTATTCGGAGAATTTCGACTGCTGCAGATGCAGGGAGATAAAAGTCCTTTGGTCCTTTTTTGCAAAAAAGGACTGCTTGCTTTCTACCCTTCCCGCCGCGCCGCATCCAAACCCTTCAGCCGCTGCGATGTAGCCGGCTCATCGAGCAGGACCGCCGAATCAGCCGGCAGACGGCGGCGCCAGTTGGGATGTTCATCGAGCGTGCCTGGCAAGTTCGGCTGCTCGCGCAAGCCGAGCGCATCCTCGACTGGCAGCATAACCAGTTCGCAGGCGCTCTTGCCGACATGCACGCAGGCGGCATCGGCGAAGCTGGCAGCATCGTCTGCGGCGGGACATTCGGCCGTGGTGGCGCCGGAGTCGCGGAACGCCTGCCACAGCGCGGTGCGGTCGAGATCCCGCTTGCCGCGGGTGTCCGCGGGATCCGGCAAGTGGCCGAGTTTCTCGTTCCAGTCGATGTCGTTGGCGGACCACCAGCCGGCGAGGGTGGGCAGGTCGTGCGTGCTCGTCATTGCGGCGGCGCCAGGCGTCCAGCTGCGTGGCGGCGTGAATTGCTCCGCGACGTCGCGTTCGAACCAGAGCACGCGCATGCCGTCGATACCGGCGTCCCGCAGGCGATCCTGGAAACCGTCGGGAACGGTTCCGAGATCCTCCGCCAGGACCACAGCGCGGTGGCGATGCGACTCGAGCTTGATCAGGCGCAGCAGGTCGGTTTCGGGAAACGCCAGATAGGCGCCGTCGGCGCCCGTACCACCTTCAGGGATGACCCAGAGGCGGTTCAGCCCCATGGCGTGGTCGATACGCATGCCGCCGGCATGGCAGAGCGCCGTCTGCAGCATCTCCCGATAGGTGGTGAAGCCGCTGGCGACCAGGCCGACAGGCGAGAACGCCGTCAGGCCCCAGTTCTGGCCGTGGCGCTGCATGAGGTCCGGCGGGGCGCCGACGGTGAGACCGAGCAGCGTTTCACTCTGCCGGCTCCAGCATTGGCTGCCCCCGGAATCGGTGCCGACGGCGAGGTCGCTGACCAGGCCTATGCCCATGCCGGACGCCCGGCAGGCTTCCTGGGCGGCGGCGAGGCCGCGGTCCGCGCGGAATTGCAGCCAGGCGTGGAAGGCGACTTCCTCGCTGTTCTGTTCGGCGAAATCGCGCACCGCCTGGGTATCGGGGTGCTGGAACGCGGCGGGCCAGGATCGCCAATGCCACAGCGCCTTGTCCTGGGCGAAGAAGTGGCCGTGCAACGCTTCGAACAAGGCATGAGCCTGCAGACGGCCGCCCTGTTCCTTGCGGAATGCGTCCAGCGCCGCACACGCCTCCGCGTCCGCGCGCGTTTCGGCAAACATCCGGCGCTGCTCGCCCAGACGGAACCTGGACGCCTCCGGCCACTCGACGAGGTTTTTGGCGGAGAGATCGGGATGCGCCGTGTCGATTGCGGCATGCAGCACGTTCAGCGCCGTCCTGCTGGACGGCGCGTAGGGGCTGAACCGGTCAGGATCCGCGCTGAACTGTGCGTGGACGGGCGAAATGCCGATCGCCTGGGCGCCGTAGGCGGCGACTTGCGGCGCCAGTGCCGCGAGCGCCGCGAAATCTCCAAGCCCGGCATCGCCTGGCCCTCGCAGCGCATAGAGCTGCACGGCCAATCCCCAGCCCTTCGGCGCGTGCATCGCCTGCGGCGCGGTAAAACACCGCGGCGGCGCCACCGCCACGCAGGTATGCTCCTCGCCGAGGCTCAGCGTGTGATAGCCGGGCTCCAGTATCGCCGGTATTCCGGCGCCATCCTGATGCCCCTCGATGGTTCCTTCGTATTCGCGCCCGTCTTCGAGCACCAGGCGATACGCGCCGGTGCCTCCCCGAACCGCGATGGGCTTTCCTAATTCGGCCGTGAGAAGTGGCGGAAGGGTGCCGCCGCCATCGCGGGCCTTGTGCAGGCTGTCGGCGATGTCAGCGTCGGTGCTCGCGGGCAGGTCTAGCGCCGCGAGGACGGCACGCAATGTCGGCGGTGCCACGTCGTGCGTCTTGCCGAAAACATCTTTCCACGAGCCTGCGACCCCGGCCGCCTGCGCCAGTTCGGCCAGAGCCTGGTCCGTCATGCGCGCCGGACCAGGGCGGCAACGGTGCAGCGTGGCGGGATGGTGTTGTCTGCCGGCGGTGCCGTCGTGCTGAAGATGATCTCGCCGGGATACGCCTCCGTCTCCACCGGCGTGTCCCCGAAATTTGTGGCGATGGTCAGGATGTTGCCGTCACCCAGAGTCCAGGCCGCGCGCACGGCTTTCGGCCCGATCGCGTGCGCACCGGCGCTGCGGCAGCCTGGTATGCCGGGGACGATGTGCTCGTGGCGGAGGGCGAGCAGGCGCGTGTGCAGATCCAGCACCGCCGCGTGATCGCCCTGCGCCGCCTCTGCCGGCTCGGGCACCGAGGCCGCAAACGTGGTGTGCGCGTTCGGATCGGGTATCTGCGCGCGGCGCGTCTCGTCCTGGAAAGCGGCGAAATGCGCGAATTCGCGGCGCCTGCCCTCCCGCACGAGCTTGGCAAGATCCTCGTTATGGTCGGTGAAGAACAGGAACGGCGTGTGGCTGCCCCATTCCTCGCCCATGAACAGCAACGGAATGAAGGGAGACAGGAGCAGCAGCGCCGATGCCGCCGCCAAAGCCTGCGGATCGGCGAGTGCCGCGAGCCGCTCGCCCATCGCGCGGTTGCCGATCTGGTCGTGGTTCTGCAGGCAGATCACGAAAGCGGTCGGCGCCAGGCTGGCGGAGGGTTCGCCGCGCGGGGTTCCGTGATGCGGCGAGACCTGCCCCTGGAACACGAAGCCTTCGGCCAAAGCGGTTGCAAGCAGCTTCGCGGGATCGGCGAAACTCTCGTAATAGCCTTCCTGTTCGCCGGTGAGCAGCACGTGCAGGCAGTGATGCCAGTCATCGGCCCATTGTGCGTCGAACAGCCTGGCTTCCGGTCCGCGCAGCAGGCTGGACTTGTTGCCTTCGTGCTCCAGCACGAGGTGCACGGCACGGTCGGCGCCGGCGCGTATCGCCGCTGCAAGCTCCGGCAGGAACTCCGGCGGCGATATTGCGTGGACGGCATCGAAACGCAGGCCGTCGAAGCGATACTCGTTCAGCCACATCAACGCGTTCTGCGTGAAGAACGCGCAGACTTCGGGCTTCTTGAAGTCGATCGCGGCGCCCCAGGGCGTGTGCACGCCCTCGTCGAAGAAGGTTTTCGCGTAAGCGTGCAGGTAGGCGCCATCCGGACCGAAATGGTTATAGACCACGTCGAGGAAGATCATCAGCCCTTCCGCATGGGCCGCATCGACAAGCGCCTTGAGTTCATCGGGCGTGCCGTAGGCCCGGTCGGGTGCGAAAGGCAGCACGCCGTCATAGCCCCAATTATGCTTGCCCGGAAAATCGGCGATCGGCATCAGTTCCACGGCCGTGACGCCAAGTTCGCGAAGCCGCGGCAATTGCGCGCGTATGCCGGTGAAGCCGCCGAACGCACCAGGATGCAGTTCGTAGATGACCGCCTCGTGCCACGGACGGTTCTGCCAGCCCGTCGCCTGCCACGCATAGGCGGCTGGATCCACGACGAGGCTGGGGCCGTGCACGTCATCCTGCTGCGCGCGCGAGGCAGGATCTGGCACGTGCAGGCCGTCGGGCAGCACGAAGCTGTAGGGCGTGCCGGCCGGGGCAGGCGCGGTTGCGGTGAACCAGCCGTCCTCCGCCTGCATCGGCTTCGGCTCGCCCTGATCGATCCGCAGCGACACGCCTGCCACCGACGGCGCCCACAGGCTGAACTGCGTCTCGCCGCCTTTTAGGACGGGGCCGTGGGTGAGGTTATTGGTCACGTGCGGTCCTTACGGAAGGCCTTCTCTGCAGCAAAGAAGCAGAAGGCTTCTGCCCCCTGTCGGGCGCTGCCTGGACTAATACCCGACAGGGAGCAAAAGTTTGATCGTCTTTTCCAAGAAAGGACTGCTTGCTTTCTTTCAACCTAGACCGCCCGCAACACGAGCGTAGCCAAGGGCGGCAACGTCAGGGATAGCGACACCGACATGCCGTGAAGCGCCACATCCTCCGCATCGACCGATCCGGCATTGCCAAGGTTGGAGCCGCCATAAACAGCAGCATCCGTGTTGACGATCTCCTGCCAGGCACCGTGCTGCGGCACGCCGACCCGGTAGCCGTAGCGCGGCATGGGCGTGAAGTTGCAGACCACCAGCACGGGCGGGTCGCCATCCGCGCCGAGCCTGAGATAGGCAAACACGCTCTGCTCGGAATCGTCCATCACCACCCAGCGGAAACCCTCCGCTTCGGTGTCGCGCACATGCAGCGCGGGATTGGCGCGGTAGGCGCGGTTTAGATCGCCGAGCAAGGATTGCATGCCGCGATGCATCGGGTTGTCGAGCAGGAACCAGTCCAGCCCGGCGTCGTGGTTCCACTCGCGAACCTGGGCGAACTCGCCGCCCATGAACAGCAGCTTCTTGCCGGGATGCGTCCACATGAAGCCGAAATAGGCACGCAGATTGGCAAATTTCTGCCAGTCGTCACCTGGCATCTTGCCGATCAGCGAGCCTTTTCCGTACACCACCTCGTCATGCGAGAGCGGCAGCACGAAGCGCTCCGAGAACGCATACACCAGGCCGAAGGTTATCTCGCCGTGGTGCCAGCGGCGATAGACAGGCTGCTCTTCCATGTAGTGCAGCGAGTCGTGCATCCACCCCATGTTCCACTTGTAGTCGAAGCCCAGGCCGCCCTCCTCCACCGGACGCGAGACGAGCGGGAACGCGGTGGATTCCTCGGCGATCATCACGGCGCCCGGCACGCGATCCTGCATGGCGCGCGACAACTCGTGGAAGAACCCGATCGCTTCGAGGTTCTCGCGGCCGCCATAGATGTTTGGCACCCACTCGCCCTGTGGCCGGCTGTAATCGCGATACAGCATAGAGGCCACGGCATCGACGCGTATGCCATCCACGTGAAAACGCTCCAGCCAGTGCAGCGCGCTGCCGATCAGGAACGCCCGTACTTCGTTGCGGCCGTGGTTGTAGATGAACGTGTTCCAGTCGCGGTGGAAGCCTTCGCGCGGGTCCTGGTGTTCGTAGAGCGCGGTGCCGTCAAAATTCGCCAGGCCATGCGCGTCCGTGGGGAAATGCGCCGGCACCCAATCGAGGATTACGCCAATGCCGGCCGCATGGAAGCGGTCCACGAAGCGGGCGAAACCGTCAGGCGAGCCGAGGCGGGCGGTGGGCGCGAACTGGCCAAGCGGCTGGTAGCCCCAGGAACCGCCGAACGGATGTTCCATCACCGGCATCAGCTCCACATGCGTGAAGCCCATCTGCTGCAGGTACGGAACCAGGCGGTCGGCCAGATCGTCCCAGCTGTATTCCGATATGTGCGATTCCGGCAGCCAGGACATCGCGTGCATCTCGTAGATCGACATCGGCGCGTCGGGGCGCTGCCTTGCCGCCCGGCCGGCCATCCATTCGGCATCCGTCCAGACAGGCTCCCACGGTTCCGGCACGATCGAGCCGGTCGCCGGCGGCTGCTCCGTCTGCTGCGCCACCGGATCGGCCTTCAGCGGCAGCGTGGTGCCGTCGGGTCCCATGATCTCGTATTTGTAGACCGCGCCAGGCACCAGGCGCGGGATGAACAGCTCCCACACGCCAGGGCCGTGCCGCAGCCGCATGGGGTGGCGCCGCCCGTCCCAAAGATTGAAGCTGCCGACAACGGAAACCCTCTGCGCGTTCGGCGCCCATACGGCGAACCGCACGCCGTCCACACCATCGATGCGCACCGCATGCGCGCCCAGTACGCGGGCGAAATCCCGATGCCGGCCTTCCGCGAGCAGGTAGATGTCCATCTCGCCAAGCATCGGCGCAAAGCTGTACGGGTCCTCCGTCTCGACGATCGCCTGACCGTACGCGATGCGGAACCGGTAAGGCGCCGGCTTCGGCAGCACGCCGCTCCAGAAACCCGCCTCATCCACCAGCGACATCTTCGCCAGTACCCGGCCGTCGTCGCGCGCCAGGAGATCGACGCTCGCCGCGGCGGGGAAGAAGCCGCGCACGGCAACACCATCGTCGACGCGATGCGGACCGAGCACGGCGAACGGATCGCCATGCCTGGCCTGCACGATCGCATCGACCTCAGCGCGGCCAGGCGCGCCGGTGGTCGCCAAAGTCTCAGACATTTTCGCGGCTTTCCTGCAGAAGACGGCTGGAGACACGCGAGAGACCGGAAAGCGGTATGCCGATCCAGGCAGGCCGGTTGGCTGCCTCATAGCGAACTTCGTAGGCGGCCTTTTCCAACAGAAAGAGGTCCAGCAAATCCTGCTCTGCCTGCTTTTCCACCCACGGCTTCGGGGCCGCATGCAACACGCTCCTATAGGCTTCGAGAAAGGCGCGCCCTGCCGTCTGGCGGAACAGTTCCACCAGGTTCCCCTGCCGCTCGACCGCCTGGCCGGATACCGGCACCCGGCCGGCCAAGGCGCTGGCGGCCGCATAGTCGAACGACCGCAGCAGGCCGGCCACGTCTCGCAGCGGCGAGGATTTCGCACGGCGCTGCGCCATGGTCTTGGCGGGCTCGCCCTCGAAGTCGATCAGCGTCGCGTCACCCGGGGTGACCAGTATCTGGCCAAGATGGAAATCCCCATGCACGCGCGTCTGCGTGGCCAATCCGGCGGCTGCCGCGGACAGACGCCAGGCCGCTGCCCGCAGCGTGTCGGCATTGCCCATGAACTCCGACGCCAGCGCATGCGTCGCCTCGTCCGGCCAATCGGTGACGCGCTGGCAGGCCTGCACGGCCAGGTCGATCTGCTCGACCACGCCTTCCGCCCAGCCGTTGACCGCAACCGCGTCGGCCGGCTCCGGCTTGAACGCCGCATCGTCGGTCTCGCCCGCCAGGATCTCGTGCATCTCCGCCAGCCGCTTGCCGATCGCAGTTGCCAGCGCGAAATAGCCGGAGAGCGCATCCTCGAACGCAGCCGCGTCGTCGCTGCCGGAGATGTCGGCGGAAACCCGCTTGAGGTAATCGAGCGTCCATTCCCAGGCGTCGCCCTGGTTGCGCACGAAACCCTGGGCCAGCATCACCGTGTGCAGCTCGCCGGCATCGTCCACGCGTACGACTTCACCGAGCAGCGGCGCAATGTTGGCGAAACCGCGCGCCGTGAGGAAGCCGGTCATCTCGGCTTCCGGGTGGCGCCCAGACAGCACCTTGCGCACGATCTTCAGGACGAGCTTGTCATCAGCGATGAGCGAACTGTTGGATTGCTCGGCGGAGAGGCGGCGTATCTCGAAATCGTCCGCCAGGCCCAGCTCGTCCAGCAAGTGTGTCTTGGAAAATTCCAGGCGTCCGCCGGTGAAGTTCAGGCGCCGCTCGGCGCGCATGGCGTCGATGATGTTGTGCGTGAACGCGTCCAGCGCGAAGCCGTCGGTGAGGTAGCCGATCTCCGCTGCCCGGCGCACGCGTGTCACCGCAAGCTGCTGGGTCAGCGGGCCGCTCGTGTGGTCGTCACGGCAGATGCCGAGCGGCAGGGTGTAGCTTTCGACGCGATCGCCGATTTCCGCGTCGATTTCGGTCAGCAGGGACGCGCGCAGGCCGTCCCCGAGCTTTACCGCGTAGGCCAGCTTCACACCGGAGAGCTTCTCGCCCTTGGAGGCGAACCAGCGGCGCTTCTGCAGATAGGCGGGCAGCACCTCGCGCTCGAGGATGGCGCGGCCTGTCGGCTGCAGTATCTCGCTTATGTCGTGACGCAGCACGATCGTGGCGTATTCCGGCAACGGGGTAGGAACTTGGCTTCCACGCGATGGCATTGCGGACTCCGGCACCAGTGAAAACCAGTAGAATGCGTAAGCCGGCAGCGTCAGCAGGTAGGAAAGCTGCCCGACCGGCGGAAACGCGTTGCCGCCGACGATGTCGATCGGCGTGCGCCCGGAAAACGCCGAGAGGTCCAATTCGACGGCCTGCGCCGTGCGCGAAAGATTGCTGACGCAGAGAAGGACTTCCTCGCCCTGCTCGTCGGCGTGCTCGCGCAGGTAGGCCAGGATGCGGCGGTTGCCGGGGTAGAGGAAACGCTGCGTGCCGCGGCCGAAGGCGCGGTGTTGGCGCCGCACCGCCAGCATGGTGCGCATCCAGTTCAGCAGGGAATGCTGGTCGCGCGCCTGGCTCTCCACGTTCACCGCGGGGAAGCCGTAGATCGGATCCATGATCGGCGGCAGCACAAGGGCGGCCGGATCAGCGCGCGAGAACCCGCCGTTGCGGTCCACCGACCACTGCATCGGCGTGCGCACGCCGTCACGGTCGCCGAGATGGATGTTGTCGCCCATACCCAATTCGTCGCCGTAATAGATCACCGGCGTGCCAGGCATGGAGAGCAGCAGCCCGTTCATCAGCTCGATACGGCGGCGGTCCCGCTCCAGCAGAGGCGCGAGCCGCCGCCTGATGCCGAGGTTGATGCGCGCGCGCCTGTCGCTGGCATAGGTCTCCCAAAGATAGTCGCGTTCCGCGCTGGTCACCATCTCCAGCGTTAGCTCGTCATGGTTGCGCAGGAACACCGCCCATTGGCAGTTCGCCGGGATCGCCGGCGTCTGGCGCATGATGTCGGTTATCGGGAAACGGTCCTCGCGCGCGATCGCCATGTACATGCGCGGCATCAGCGGGAAGTGGAACGACATGTGGCATTCGTCGCCGTCGCCGAAATACTGCTGCGCGTCTTCCGGCCACTGGTTCGCCTCGGCCAGCAGCATCCGCCCTGGCGCGTGGCGGTCCAGCTCGGCGCGTATCAGCTTGAGAATGTCGTGTGTCTCGGACAGGTTCTCGTTGTTGGTGCCTTCCCGCTCCACGAGGTATGGCACGGCGTCCAGGCGCAGGCCGTCTATGCCCATGTCCAGCCAGAAGCGCATGACCGAGAGCACTTCGTCGAGCACCGCCGGGTTGTCGAAGTTCAGGTCCGGCTGGTGCGAGTAGAAGCGATGCCAGAAATACGCCTTGGCCTCGTCGTCCCAGGTCCAGTTGGACTTCTCGGTGTCGAGGAAGATCACCCGCGTGCCGCCGTATTTGTCGTCGTCGTCAGACCACACGTAGAACTCGCGCTCCGGCGAACCGGGTGGTGCCGCGCGCGCGCGCTGGAACCACGGGTGCTGGTCGCTGGTGTGGTTGATGACGAGTTCGGTGATCACGCGTATGTTGCGCTCGTGTGCCGCCTCGATGAAACGGCGCACGTCGGCCAGCGTGCCGTAATCGGGGTGCACGCCGCGATAGTCGGCGATATCGTAGCCGTCGTCGCGCCGCGGCGAAGGATAGAACGGCAGCATCCAGATCGCGGTCACGCCCAGCTCGGAGATGTAGTCGAGCTTGTCGATCAGACCCTTGAAATCGCCGATACCGTCATTGTCGGCGTCGAAAAAAGACTTCAGGTGCAGCTGGTAGATGATGGCGTCTTTATACCAGAGCGGGTCCTCGGGCGCGGTCGCGTGTGTCTGTGCGTTCATCAGTGGTCCGTATTCGATATTGGGCGGGGATACAATTCGGCGGTCAGGTGGCCGGCTGGGCGCGCCAGATGGCGTAAGGCTGCTCGGGCGTCAGCCGCACGCGGTGGTGTTTGCCCTGCCACACGGCAGACGTGCCGGCGAGCAGATCGTCCATCACGAGCGCGCCCTCGTCGGGGATACGCCATGACCACAGCGGCAACGCGATGTCCGCCTCCTGCGGATGATGCGGGTCCAGGCTGACCGCGACGAGCACCACGTTGGACCGGTCCGGCGTGGCCTTTTCGTAGAACAGCACCCGGTCATTGGCGGCGGGCAGGAACCGCACGCCCAGATGGGTCTGCAGGGCCGGGTTGCGCCGCCGCATGCGGTTCAGCGCGGTGATCTCGGCCACGATGTTGCCAGGCCTGTTCCAGTCCCAGGCGCGCAACTGGTACTTTTCGCTGTCGAGGTACTCTTCCTTGCCGGGAACCGCGGCCGCCTCGCACAGCTCGAACCCGCAATACACGCCGAAAAGCCCGGACAGCGTGCTGGCGAGGGCCGCGCGTATCAGGAACCCGCCGCGCCCCGAGCCTTGCAGGAACACCGGATTGATGTCCGGCGTGTTGACGAAGAAATGCGGTCGGAAGACATGGCGCGCCGGCGCCTCGTTCAGCTCGTCGAGATATTCCTCCAGCTCGGCCTTCTCGTTGCGCCAGGTGAAATAGGTGTAGGACTGCGAGAACCCGACCTTGGCGAGCCGGTACATGATCTTCGGCCGGGTGAACGCTTCCGCCAGGAACATCGCTTCGGGATAGCGCGTGCGCACCTCGCGTATCATCCACTCCCAAAACGGGAACGGCTTGGTGTGCGGGTTATCGACGCGGAAGATGCGTATGCCCTGCTCGCACCACCAGAGCACCACGTCGCACAGCGCCACCCAGAGCCCGGGGACAGCGTCCTCGGCGTAGAAATCGACGTTGACGATGTCCTCGTATTTCTTCGGCGGATTTTCGGCGTAGCGTATCGAGCCGTCCGGCCGGTAATCGAACCAGCCGCGATGCTGCTTCAGCCAGGGGTGGTCCGGCGAGCACTGGATGGCGAAGTCGATCGCCAATTCCAGCCCGTGTGCCGCGGCCGCCTGTTGCAGATGCTGGAAATCGGCCAGCGTGCCCAACTCAGGGTGCAGCGCGTCGTGCCCGCCCTCCGGCGAGCCCACCGCGTACGGGCTTCCCGGGTCATCCGGCGCCGGCGTCAGGGTGTTGTTGCGGCCCTTGCGGTTGATCCGGCCGATCGGGCTGATCGGCGGGAAATACAGGACGTCGAAACCCATGTCGCGTATGCGCGGCAAATGCCGCTCCACGTCGGCGAACGTGCCGTGGCGCGCCGGGTCGTCGCTCATGCTGCGCGGGAAGATCTCATACCAGCTGGCGTAGCTGGCCAGCGCGCGCTCGGCATCGACCGGTATTGCCGGCGATTCCACCTTGAACGGCCGCTCATCCGCCGCCCGCATCAGCTCGGCCAGATCGGGCGCCAGCAGCGCGCGGGTCCGCCCCGCCTCGTCCAGTCCGGCGAGCGCTGCCAGTTTGTCGCGCAGCGCGCCACCCAATGTGCCGGAAGCAGGGTCGGCCTTGCGCTCCTGCGCCGCACGCACCAGGGCTTCGCCCTCTGCAAGCTCCAGCGTCACGCGCAGGCCGACGGCGGATTTCTTCGTCAGCTCGTCGTGGAACGTCGCCCAGAGATCCTTCCACGCCAGCACCATATATTCGTGCAGGCCCATGCACCCGAGCGGCATGTCGGCGGTCCAAACGTCGTTGCCGAGCGGCCGCATCGCCACCTCGCGCCAGGCCTCGCTCCCCGGCGCGCGCCAGCGCAGCGCCGCGGCGATCTTGTCATGGCCGTCGAACACCACGTCCGCTGTTACCGTGACCACCTCGCCGGCGGTCGCCTTCACCGGATGGCGCCCGCCATCCACGCAAGGCTGCGGGTCTTCTATCGCCAGTCTCGGCGCACTCGCGGCGCGCGTGGCGGACGCCGGCGCCGCGCGTGACGGCTTCTGTGGCGCCTCGCGCCGCTCCGCCGTGAAAAGCCGGGTGCCTCCTGGCGCCAGATGCACCAGACTTTCCGGCGAAAGGCAGACACCTTTTGCGTCCGTGAACGGCCCGAAGGCGCCCCCCGCGGCGGTCAGGAGTGCCGCACCTTTCACGCCGAGCTGAAGCTGCATGTCCGTGTTGACCACCGCCAAGGCGGCCCGTTTGGCATGCCGCAGCTCGGCGCCATCCATACGCAGCAGGCTGATCACCGGTCCTGCCTCGCCGGTCGGCAGACGCGCCGGCAGACGAGCTGCCAGCGCAGCCTCGCCGGCGATCGCCGCGTTCAGCCGGCGCAGCTCGGCTGCATCGTCCTGCGACGCCGGAACATGCAGCCAGCCTTGGCCCAGTACCGCGGCGAGGCCTGGTGGCACGTGCGCCCCGGCCGGCGCGTGGTGGGTGCCTTGCGGGATCCCGTCCAGGCCGAGCACCGGCGCCACCGTGGCGAGTTCGGCCGCCTCTTCCCAGAGCCAGTCTGCCCGCCCGTCCCACCACGGCAGGGAGGCGAACACGCCATCGGCCCCGCGGCCACGCAGGCCCAGCACGGCCGCCCTCGGCAAGCCGGGAGTCCACGGCAGCAGCACCGCCGCCGGCACCGCCTCACGCAAAGCCGCGAAGAAGCCGGGCAACAGCCCCTCGGGAAACGCCTGCAAGCCCAGTAGGCGGAAACCGGCGAGCCCGCCCTTGTGCCAGGCCTGCAACCGCGTCCCCCACCAGTTCGCCAGGGCCGCCATATCCTCCGCGCTATCCGAGGGCGCCCTTGCGGCGTCACCACGCAACCGGCGGCGCGGATCGAGCAAGCCGGCCGGATCTGGGGCTGCGAACGGCGTGCCGGCCAGCGCGCCATAGGCCGAGACCGCATCGAGCTGCACGTCCACCAGCAATGCCGTCTCGCCTGCAGCCTTGACCAACGCATCGAGGCCGGTCACGCCGAGGCCGGGCGCGAACGCGGTGAAATCCTGCGTTAGGTACGGGTCAGTAGGGCTGGAGGCGAGCCACGGGGGCGGCAGCAGCAGATGGCTGAACCCGAGATCAGCCGCGTGTTTTGCTTGCGCTGTCACGTCCGACAGCTGCCCGGCCTGTATACGCAAGGGGCCGCGTGTTGCCGCCATTCAGGAATTCCTCACCACTTCGGGAGGCTGAAGAGCGCGAGCGTGCGTTGGGTTGCTCAAGGGGAGAAAGGAAGAAACGCCTTCCTTTTTGCTTCCTTGCCTGACTTAGACGCTGTCAAGTTGAACACCGCCCGTCACTGCCTGATACGTGGCAATCGCCAACGTCAACGGCTCGAACGGCTTGGTGATCACGAAGGCCGGCTCGATGGCGTCGCCGGTCAGCAGGCGCTCCGGATAGGCCGTCACGAAGATCACTGGCGCGTAATGGCTGGCCAGTATGGCGCTCACCGCGCTGGTGCCGTCGCCGCCCAGGCCGAGGTTGATGTCGGCCAGGATCAGCCCCGGACGCGTCTGCTTTGCCAGCTTGATCGCCTCGGTCTCGGAAGAGGCGACGCCCACCACCCGGTGGCCGCAGCTCTGCACCAGCTCCTCGAGGTCCATGGCGATAATCGGCTCGTCTTCTATGATAAGGACGTCGGTCGCGGCCGACGCGCGCAGGCGCTCGCGCGCATCGGCCAGAAGCTGTGCCGCGGTCTCCGCCGACACGCCGAGTATCGGCGCCGCGTCGCCGGCCGATACGTCCTCCAGCGAAGTCAGCAACAGGAGTTGCCGCTGCTTGGCGGACAGGCCTTCGCCGTCGCCGCCGCGCCCGCTCTCGTCGAAGCGCCGCGTCACGCCACGATAGAGCGCATGCCGCGCATCGTGTATCGCACTCTCCTCGGCTTCGGCACGGTCGGACGCGAGCGTGTCGCGCAGGCAGTCCGCCACCAATGCGTCGCCGGCCGGTTGGCTGCCGGTCAGGGCGCGGGCATACCTACGGGCATAGGGAAGGGCCCTGATCAGGTCTTCGCGGCGGAGAGCGGTCATCGTGGTTCCTCGGAGACGGATAAGTGCAGAAGTCTTACCAAGCCAGCATGTGGCGAACACGCCACCGACCGGGATGCCTACGCTAACATGGTCACTTCGTCCAAGAGCAGAGCCACGTTCGAGGCTGGAAGCGAACCGGCGCAGGACGTACGCCGCGAGCTGACAGCGTTGCTGCCTGAATTAAGAGCCTACGCGCGTTTTCTAGTGCGCGACCGTTCGAAATCCGATGATCTCGTGCAGGACACCATCGTCCGGGCACTGGCCTCCATATCGCAGTTCCAGCCGGAAACCAGCCTGAAAGCCTGGGTGTTCACGATTTTGCGAAACGCGTTCTACGAGCAGGCGCGCCGCCGCAAGCGGGAGGAGGCGGCACTCGCGGCGCACGGCATCAGCGGCGAAAGCCTCCAGCAGCACCACGGCGAGATCGCCGACATGTCACGCATGCTGTGGACCCTGCCGCCGTTGCTGCGGGAGGCGCTGGTGCTGGTGGGCGCCCAGGAGCTTACCCACGAGGAGGCGGCCGTGGTATGCAACGTGCCGGTGGGCACCATGCGGGCCCGTGTCTCGCGAGCGCGCGGGAAGCTTGCCGAGGCGTTCGGTTCTGGTAGTCGGCCTTGGGACGCCTGAGGACAGGCAGGAGAAGAAAGGCCTTCTTTTTCGAGAAAAAGAAGCAAAAAGCTTTTACCTGCGCTGTCGCGGACCGCCGAAGCGCGCGCTTCAACGACGCGCACCCGACAAAGATAAAAGTTTTTTGGTTCTTTTTTTCAAAAAAGAACTGCTTTCTTGCTTCCTTGGCGAGGACCCCCAACGCAAAAAACCAACTCGTTTGCATGCGGGACGCAGAGTTTTGCAGAAAAATCCGGTTTTCACCGAGATGCCGGTTTCGTGATCAGGGGCGATGCAGCGCAATCCAGGTCTGCGTCATTTGTTGATTCAGGAAGACGGAGAGAACGATGACCGCGGACATTATGATGCCCACCTTTCACGACCAGATCATCGCCATTCTGCCGAAACTGCGTATTCAGGCGCTTGCGCTGACACGCAACCGGGCTGCCGCCGAGGACCTCGTGCAGGACGCCGTCTGCAACGCCCTTTCGGCGCAGCAGAGCTTCATCCCGGGCACCAATTTCCCGGCCTGGATGCATCGCATCCTGCGCAACCGTTTCATCAGCAACCTGCGCAAGCGCCGCGACACCACCGACATCGACGATGTGCCAAGCAGCGTCTTCGCCACCGAGGCGCCGCATGAGGATCGCCTGGCGCTGAAGGAACTCGCCGCCGCCATGACCCGCCTGCCGTCCGACCAGCGCGAGGCGCTCGTAATGGTGGTTGTGCACGGCATGAGCTACGAGGCTCTGGCCGAATCGACCGGCTGCGCCGTCGGCACTGCCAAGAGCCGCGTCTTCCGTGCCCGCCGCCAGCTCGAGAGCTGGCTGCTTGGCGAAACCAAGGAGAGCAGCAAGGCAGGACGCAACGCGGCGGCCCTGCTGGCGCGCCGCCTGGCCGAAGGCGAGCGGGATACGGCCCGCGCGTGACATGAGTGCCGGCATCTAGCTTCCTTTGAAACAAGGTCGTGCGGCCGCTCCCCTTGGAGCGGCCGTTCGCCTGTTCAGGCCCGCACCAGGATCACGAGCAGTCTCCGATGCCCAAGGCGAACGACCCGAGCCGCCCCGCCGCTCCGAAGGCATCCCAAAAGAAGCCGCGCAAGACGGAGGCCGCGTTCGACCTCTGGCTGCAGAAAGGCCTGCACGACATATTCGACAACGTCGCGCGCGAACCAATACCTGAAGAGCTGCTCAGGCTTATCGAAGAGGATAGAAAGAGGTGACCCAAATGCCGTCCGCCTCGGCGGGCGGGCGCCAGGCACGTGGCCGTCTTCGCACCTTGTTCGGTCCCATACGCATACGCCTCGCGTTGATCGTCCTGATCGCGGCGGTCCCCCTGCTCATGCTCTCGGCCACCATCGCGTGGCAGAACTACCGTCTGGCGCTGGACGTCACTTCGCAGACAGTGGCGCGGTTGCGGGAGGCCGCAGTCGCCCGCCACGCGGCGGCGATCGCCGGCGCGGAGCAGATGATGCAGGCGCTCTCCCAGGTCGCCGAACTGTCGAACGGCAACCTGGCCGCGTGTCACGATCGCCTGGCCAGCGTCTTGCTCCTGCAGACGGCGCGCTATTCCAACATCGCGGCCAGCGACCGTTCCGGTGCGATCGTCTGCTCCGCGCGCGACGTGTCCGACCCGGCCGAGCTGGTCCGCGCGAACGCGGTCAACGCACCGCTGTTCGTCACAGCCCGCCTGCGCCGGGACCTGGTCCTCGGTACGATCCAGAAAAGCCCGCTGACCGGCTATGACATCATTCCCGCCGTCTACCCTATTCTGGGCGGCAACCAGGTTGTGGGTTTCGTCTACGCGGGCCTGCGCATCGATTGGTTCCGCCAGTCCGCCGGAGCGCCGCCCTCGGCCGCGCGTGCCTTGTGGATCGCGGATTCGACCGGACGCCTGGTGCAGGTGTCCGACACAAACGCATCGGAGCTGCCGTCACCCGGGTTGGTGGCCCGGCTGGAGCGTTCCTCGGCGGTGGTGAACGCACGCTCGGCCAAAGGTGTGGCTTACGCCTACGCTTCCGCCCAGCTTAGTGACGGCTACAGCATGATCGTCGCCTATCCGGCGCGGCTGGATCAGGCTGCAGCCACCGATCTGCTGATACGCCGCCTTGGCCAGCTCGGCCTCCTGTTGCTGCTGGGGCTGGCCGCTGTCGCGGTGGGCACGCATCTGGCCCTGGTCGAGCCGCTCACCAGGCTCAGCCAAGGTGTGGCGGCGTGGCGCGCCGGCGGCGCGTTCCAGCCGAACCTCGCCTCCGACCCACCGACCGAAATACGCGACCTTGCCGCCTCGTTCGCGGAAGCCACCGACTCCCTGCGTGCGCACGCCATCCGGCAGGTGGCTGCAGTGGAGAAGCAGGAGCTTCTGATGAAGGAGATCCACCACCGGGTGAAGAATAACCTCCAGATCGTGGCCTCCCTGCTGAACCTGCAGGCAGCGCGGATACGCCAGCCGGAAGCGCGCGCCGAATTCGCCAGTGCGCGCGACCGCATTCGTGCTTTGGCAACCCTGCACCGCCACCTCTATCTACAGGGCGAGGTCCACACGATCGACATGCCAGCGTTCCTCAAGGAGCTGTGCGGCCAGATCTTCGACGCCATGGGCGAGACCGCCGGCAAGCGAATCAGCCTGCACATCGAAGCAAGCCCGCTGCAGATGAACAGCGACCAGGCCGTGCCGCTTTCCCTGATCGTGACCGAGGCGGTGAGCAACGCGGTGAAATACGCCTTCCCCAAGGGCCGGACAGGCACCGTATGCGTGCGGCTGACCGATACGGACGGCTCGGCGGAACTGGTGGTGGAGGACGACGGCGTTGGCATCCCGGCCGGGCGGACGGAGACGGAAACCGGCACGCGCGACGGCTTGGGCCTGACGCTGATACGCGGCTTCGCCCGCCAGCTTGGCGGCACGCTTGTGGTCGAAGAGGCGGGCGGCACGCGGTATGTGGTGCGTGTTCCTCTAACGCCTGTGCCGGAGCGTGAGGAAGTGTAAGTAAGGCAAGGCCTTCTTTTTTGAAAAAAAGAAGCAAAAAACTTTTGCTACCCCGCCTGCCCTTCGGTCCGTTCTTATTCGGCAGGTGTGCGCACCTGCAGACCCTGCGCACCACCTCCGGCCGGTAGCGGGAGCGAAAGTTTTGCACCCTTTTTCAAAAAAAGGGCCTTCCTTCCTTCGCCTTCCCCGAGCCATACGCTACATGCCAAGACATGCAGGACAGCAAGACCGCCGCGCGCGCCTGGACGCGGCAGCAAACCAGACTGGCCCGCACCCAAGCTATCCCGGCAATCGGCTTCGGGCTCGCCAGCCTGTTGGCGGCGGCGGCGCAGGCAGGCTGCGTCGCCTGGGCGCTGTCCACGGCGCTGGCCGGCCGGCCTCAGGACGGCCTCCTGGCCATCGCCGGCTTCGCAATCCTCGCACTGCTACGCATGATTCCGCAGGCACAGGCCGAACGCGCCGGCTTCAAGGCGGGCGCCGCCGGCCGTGCCAGGCTTCGGCGCGACGTGTTCGCGCGCATGCTGGCGGCCGGCCCCGCCCTGCTTCGCGGCGGCCATTCGGGCGAGCTGGCCGCCACGCTTGTGGACAGGGTGGAAGCGCTGGACGGGCTGTTCGGCCGCTGGGTCCCTGCCTCGTACCTGGCGGTTTTAGGACCCGCGGCGGTCTGCCTGATCGCGCTGGCCGTGGACCCGTTCACCGCGCTGGTGCTTCTCCTGGCTGGCCTGCTCGTGCCGTTCGGACAGGCCGTCGCGGGTATCGGTGCTGCCAGCGCGTCGCGCAGCCAGTTTCTTGCCATGGCCCGGCTGCAGGCGCGTTTTCTCGATCGTGTGCGCGGTATCGCCACCATCGTCCTTGCCGGGCGCACCAGCGAGGAAGCGCAGGCGCTCGCCGACTCCGCGGCCGAACTCCGGCAGCGCACGATGCGCGTCTTGCGCGTGGCGTTCCTGTCCTCCGCCGCGCTGGATTGCGCGATGGCCGGGGCGCTGATCGTCTTGGCCCTGCACGATCGCGCTGCCCTCACCGGCGAGCACGGCTCCCTGCCGCGGGCGCTGTTCAGCCTCCTGCTGGTTCCGGAATTCTTCGCACCCCTGCGCGCGTTTTCGGCCGCCTACCAGGACCGCATACACGCGACCGGCGCCGCCGAGGCGCTGGCCGACCTGCCCGCCTTGCCGGCGCCCGCCGCACCTTCCGCGATACGCACTATCGAGGCGCGCGGCGTCACCGTCAGCTTCGAGCGCGTGCGCCTGGTGTGGGACGCCTCGCGCGGCCCTGCCCTCGACGACCTCAGCTTCTTCATCCCGCCCGGCGAGACGCTGATCCTGACCGGCCCGTCCGGCGCCGGCAAATCCAGCGTACTCGAATTACTGCTCGGCTTCGTGCGGCCCGATGAGGGCCGCATCCTGCTGAACGGACATGACATCGCCGACATCGTGCCGGCGGCGCTCAGCCGGCTGACCGCCTGGATCGGCCAGAAGCCGATGCTGTTCGCCGGCACCATTGCCGAGAACATCGCGTTCGCCCGGCCGGATGCCACGCCCGCCGAGATAGCGGACGCCGCCCGTGCCGCGCATGTGGATGCGTTCGCCGTCGGCCTGCCGCTCGGTCTGCAAACACCGATCGGCGAGGCCGGGCACGGACTCTCCGGCGGGCAGGCCCAACGCGTGGCGATCGCGCGCGCTTTTCTGAAGAACGCGCCGCTGCTCCTGCTGGACGAACCGACGGCGCATCTGGATCCTGCCACCGAGGCGGACGTGCTCGCGAGCCTGAAGCGGCTGGCGATGGGCCGCACGGTGCTGATGGCCAGCCATTCCGCCGCCGCGCAATCCTTCAGCGGCCGGCGCCTCGAACTCCGGGGCGGGCGCGCCACAGCGGCGCGCGGCGCAGCATGAGCCCGCTTCTCCGTATTCTGAAGCTTTGGCGTCCCTACGCCGCCCCGCTCGGATTGGGTCTGTTGCTCAGCCTCGCCGCGCTGGCCTGTGCCGTGGCGCTGATGAGCCTGTCCGGCGCCACCATCGCCGCCGTGCTGGCAGGCGGCGCCGTGGCGGCCTCGCTGGCGCTCCAGGTCATCGGGCCGGTGCGCGTGGTGTCGCGCTACCTGGAGCGGCTGGTGACCCATGGCGCCACCTTCCGTGCGCTGGCCGGGCTGCGCGTGTGGTTCTTCCGCGGGCTGGCCGCGCGCGCCGCCGGCGGGCTGGGCTTTCGCCGCGCGGGCGACCTTCTCTCCCGCATGGTGGGCGACGTGGAGGCGCTCGACGGCCTCTATTTGCGCATCCTGCTGCCGCTGGCCGGCGCCGCGATCCTTGTCCCCGTCGCGGGCATCGCCGCCGGCCGGCTGAACCTGGCCGCCGGGATCGCCGTGGCCGGCCTTCTGGCAACCGCGGCCTTCGCCATGCCGGCGCTGGCTGCACGCAGCACCCGCCAGGGCAGCGCCCGCCTCGCCCAAGCCACTTCGACCTTGCGCGTCACCGCGCTGGATGCGCTGACCGGCCTGCGCGAGGTGCGGGCCTTCGGCGCCGAGCCCGCCATGATCGCCAGGATGGAGCAAGCCGGCGCCGGGTTGGAAGGCGCACAGGACGTGCTCTCCCAGCGCGTGGCCCGGGCAAATGCCGGCGCCCTGCTCTGCGGGCAGGCGAGCGTGCTGGCCATTCTCCTTGCGGCAGGCGCCGCACCCGCCGTGGCCGTGGCTGCCGTGTTCCTGGTAGTGGCGGCGTTCGAGCCGATCTCCGGCCTGCCGCGCGCCGGCGTGGCTGCCGCCACGGCCTCGGCCGCGGCCGCCCGCGTGCTCGATGTCGCCGCCAGTCCGCCGGTGATCATGGAGCCCGCGCAGCCCGCCACGGTTCCCGCCCAGCCCGGCCTGCGCTTCGCCGGCGTACATTTCCGCTGGGCGCCGGATCAGCCTGCGGTGTTCGACGGCCTGACCCTGGAAGTGCCTGCCGGCGCGCGGGTGGCCGTGCTCGGCCCGTCCGGTGTCGGCAAATCAACGCTGGCGGCGCTTGCCCTGAAAGTGGCGACGCCGCAGGCCGGCCGGGTGCTCCTCGGCGGCACGGACATGGCCCAGCTCGCTTCGCCTGACGTCCATCGTAGCGTCGCCTGGCTCGGCCAGACCACGCACCTGTTCAACGACAGCATACGCGGCAACCTGCTGCTCGGCCGGCCGGCCGCCACCGACAGCGATCTGTGGGAGGCGCTCGACCGCGCTGCCATCGGCGACACGGTGCGCGCGTTGCCCGGCCAGCTCGACACCTGGCTGGGCGAGAGCGGCGCCACGCTGTCCGGCGGCCAGGGGCGGCGCATCGCGCTCGCGCGCACCCTGCTGCAACGCGCGCCCGTGCTGATCCTGGATGAGCCTTGCGCCGGGCTTGATGCCGAGACGGAGCGCGCTTTCCTGACCACGCTGTTTGCGGAGACGATGGGCCAGACGGTGATCCTGATTGCGCACCGGCTTACGGGTGTGGAGCGGCTGGACAGGATCTGGCGGCTGTCTGGCGGGCTGGCTGTGGCGGCGGCGGCTTGAAGGAAGGAAGGCCTTCTTTTTTGAAAAAAAGAAGCAAAAAACTTTTACGATCGCGCCTGCGAACGCGCACGTGGCTTTCGTTTGGCGTGCGCGCCTGCATCAGCACCGTCAGGGATAAAAGTTTTTTGGTTCTTTTTTTCAAAAAAGAACTGCTTGCTTCCTCATGAGTGAAGCCGAAGAAACCCTTCACAGCGTGTTCGGCTTCCCCGCCTTCCGCGGCCTGCAGAAACAGGCCGTGGACGCGGTGATCGCCGGCGAGGATGCGCTCGTCCTGATGCCGACAGGCGGCGGCAAGAGCGTCTGCTACCAGGTGCCCGCCCTCGTGCGCGCCGGCACTGCGCTGGTGATCTCCCCGCTGATCGCGCTGATGGACGACCAGATCGCGGCGTTGCGCCAGCTTGGCGTCTCCGCCGGCGCGCTGCATTCCGAACTCGAGCCCACCGAAGCCTCGCGGGTTTCCAACCTTCTCGATTCCGGCAAGCTGGATCTGCTCTATGTCTCGCCGGAGCGGCTGCTGTCTTCCGGCACGCTGGAACGTCTGCGCCGGCGTGATCTGGCGCTGATCGCTATCGACGAAGCGCATTGCGTGAGCGCCTGGGGACACGAGTTCCGGCCGGAGTATCGCGGCCTGGCGCGGCTGGCGCAGTTGTTCCCCGGCGTGCCGCGCATGGCGCTGACCGCCACCGCCGATCCGCGCACGCGCGAAGACATACTCTCCGCGCTCGACATGCAGAACGCGCGCGTGTTCGCCGCGAGCTTTCATCGCCCGAACCTGCACATCGCGGCGCAGGCGAAGCTTTCCGAGACGACGCAGCTGCAGGATTTTCTCAAGCGCCATGCGGGCCAGGCCGGCATCGTCTATTGCGGCAGCAGGGCAAAAACCGAGCGCACCACGATGAAACTGCGCGAGAAGGACGTGCCCGCGGTGGCGTTCCACGCCGGGCTGAGCCCGATCGAGAAACGCGCCGCACTCGCGCGTTTCCGCAGCGGCGAGCCGATCGTGATGGTGGCGACGATCGCGTTCGGCATGGGCATCGACCGGCCGGACGTGCGCTTCGTGGTGCATCTGGACATGCCCGACAGCCCGGAAGGCTATTACCAGCAGATCGGCCGCGCGGGCCGGGACGGCGAACGCGCCGACCTGCTTCTGCTGTATGGCGGCGAGGACATGGCGCGCGCCCGCCATTGGCTCGGCCAGTCCACCGCGCCGGAAGCGCAGAAGGCCGTCATGAAACAGCGGCTGGAGGCGATGATCGGCCTGGCCGAAGCAACCTCCTGCCGCACCCGCACGCTGCTCGCCTGTTTCGGCGAGACGCTCGTCCAGGACTGCGGACATTGCGACGCGTGCCGCACGCCGTTCGCCGTGTTCGACGGCACAAAAGCCGCCCAGCAGGCGTTGAGCGCGGTGTACCGGACGGGACAGATGTTCGGCGCGCAATACGTGGTGGACGTGCTGCGCGGCGAACGCAACGAGCGCACGGAGCGCAACGCACACACCAAGCTTGCCTTGTTCGGCATCGGCCGGGACCGCGGCGATACATTCTGGCGCGGCGTCCTGCGCCAGCTCGTGGCCCGCGGCGCTTTGCGCACCGGCGACGGCGAATTTCCAGGCCTGGTGCTGGTGGAGGACCAGGCACGCCCCATCCTGCGTGGCGAGACCACGGTCATGTTGCGCGAGGACGGCCCGACCGCGCGCGCACCCCGCGCGGCGCCGCGTGCCGCTTCGGCCGCGCGCACGGCACAGCGCGCCGCGTCGGCCGCGTCCGACCCCGCCAATGACGGCCTGTTCGAAAGGCTGCGTGCCTGGCGCGCGGAAGTCGCCAAGTCCCAGGCTGTGCCGCCTTACGTGATCTTCCATGACACGGTCCTGCGCGACATCGCGGCCGTCCGTCCGGGGCAACTGGACGAGCTGGCGGAGATACGCGGCATGGGCGCCTCCAAGCTGGAGCGTTACGGCGGGGGGATTTTGAAGGTGCTTGCTGACGAGAAGTAAGCCGAAACGGCGTTCACGCCGACGCAAGGCAGAAAGCAAGCAGTCCTTTTTTGAAAAAAAGGACCAAAAAACTTTTACTACCCCGCATTTGCAGCGGTCCCGTTTAGCCCGGACACACACGCAAGCTGCAAATGCGCAAGGAGACAAAGTTTTTTGCTTCTTTCTTCAAAGAAGAAGGCCTTGCTTGTCTGGGATCACCGGTCGTTAAGCCGAAGCGAACACCAGCACCCGCTCCGCCCCGCCTGCGTCCGGCGACTCCGCGGAGAACACCGTCAGCTCCCCGCTCGCATGCACCCCAAGCACGCGCATGTCGTCGATCCCCGTCTCCGCCTCCGTCAGCCGGAAGCGGAATCCCTGCGCATACAGCTCCTCGAACAAGGACACGTCCCAGGACGCCTCGCCCAACACCTTGCCGCGTGACTCGCGCGACATCCCGCGCCGCTCGTTCAGCCGGCGCGCGCCGGGGCTCACCTGGAACACCCGCTCACGGCCCAGCTCCGGCGCCAGACGGGCGCACACGGTACCGTTGTAGATCGCGTCCGGCGTGGTACAGATCAGGTAGTCCACCGCGCGCCCGTCCAGGCCCTCCATGCCGGCATCAGACAGCAGCTCGGCCTGCAGCACCGGCGTGCCGGCCGCGCGCGCCGGGTCCAGCGCACCGGGGAAGCTGTCGATCAGCAGCGCCGGGATGCCGGCCTGGTTGAGGCAGGCGGCCATGTCCGTCGTCCAGTCCGACGCGCCCAATATGGCCAGCCCAGGCGCGTCGCTCAGCGTCAGCTTCAATCGCCGCGCCAGCGGCCGCAGCGTGAAGCCGTGCAGCACCATGGTGGCCGCGATCACCGCGAACACGCAGGGCACGATCAACTCGGCGCCCTTGTAGCCCGCACTCTGCAGCTTCAGCCCGGCCACGCCCGCCACCGCGGCCGCCACGATGCCGCGCGGCGCCACCCAGGCCGCCAGCGCGCGCTCAGCCACCGACAAGCCGCTGCCCAAGGTCGCCAGCCAGATCGCCGCCGGCCGCACCACGAACAGCACCGCCAGCGTCAGCCCCGCCACCGGCCAGGACAGGCCGGCCAGCGTGGCCCGGCTCAGATCGGCGGTCAGCAGAATGAACAGCCCGGAGACGATCAGCACCACCAGCGATTCCTTGAACCGCCGCAGTTCGGACAGGCCAGGCACGCCCATGTTGGCCAGCGCCACCCCCAGCACGGTGGCCGCCGCCAGGCCTGCCCCCTCCAGCGCCAGGTTGGCCAGCACGTAAACCGTCATCGCGCACACAAGCAGAGACGGCGTCTTCAGCCGCTCAGGCATGTGGTCCCGCAGGAACGCCCAGCGCAGCACCCATGCCGTGCCCACCCCCAGCGCCGCCGACAGGATCAGCGCCAGCCCGATGCGCAGGGCCAGATGCCCGGCCGTGGACACGTCATGCCCGCCACGCGCGGCCAGCAGCGCCTGCAGCACCAGCGTGGCCAGCACGGCGCCCACCGGATCGTTGACGATCGCCTCCCATTTCAGGAAGGCGGCCGCCCGCCGCTTCAGCCGCGTGTGGCGCAGCAGCGGCAGCACCACCGTGGGCCCCGTCACCACGGTGATCGCCCCGAACAGGCTGGCCGCCCCCCAGCCCAGCCCGCCGATCCAATGCGCCGCAGCCGAGCCGAGCACCCAGTTGATCGGCAACGCCACCGCCGTCAGCCGCAGCACGCCCTCGCCGGCAGCCCGAAGCTCACGGAACTCCAGCCCCAGCCCGCCCTCGAACACGACGATGGCCACCGCCAGGCCCACTGCCGGCTGCAGGAAGCGGCCCAGGCTGGCCGTCGGGTGCAGCAGGCCCAGGCCGGGGCCGACCGCGAGGCCCACCGCGAACAGCAGCACGATGGCCGGCAGGCGGAACCGCCAGGCGATCCACTGCGCCGTCAGGCCGCCGAAGCCTACGCAGAGGACGCCTATCGCTACGCCTTCGTCCAATCGGTGTGCCCCTGAAGAAAGGAAGGAAAGCCTTCTTTTCTGAAGAAAAGAAGCAAAAGACTTTTGTCTGTCCGCTGGCATACAGGCGCGGGCCGGTTCTGCAAACGCGGGTGCCGGCAGAACCTGGGCGCGCCTCGGGGCAGGCGGGGGAGCAAGAGTTCTTTGCTTCTTCTTTTTAAAAAAGAAGGCCTTCCTTTCTTGCCACCCATGCGCTCCCCACGCTTGCCCCCCGCCGCCCGCGAAGGCTAACCACGCGCCAACGCAGCCAAGGACCCCTAATGGCCAAGATCAAGGTGAAGACGCCCGTCGTGGAGCTCGACGGCGATGAGATGACCCGCATCATCTGGGGGTTCATCAAGGACAAGCTGATACTGCCGTATCTCGATATCGACCTGAAATACTACGACCTCGGCATCGAATACCGCGACCAGACCGACGACCAGGTGACCATCGACAGCGCGCTCGCCATCAAGCAGTACGGCGTGGGCGTGAAATGCGCCACCATCACGCCGGACGAGGCCCGCGTGCGCGAGTTCAACCTCAAGCGCATGTGGCGCAGCCCGAACGGCACCATACGCAACATCCTCGACGGCACCATCTTCCGCGAGCCGATCATCTGCCACAATGTGCCGCGCCTGGTGCCGCATTGGACCAAGCCGATCGTCATCGGCCGCCACGCCTACGGGGACATCTACCGCGCCGCCGAAACCAAGATACCCGGCCCCGGCCGCGTGACCATGGTGTACGAGCCGGACGACGGATCGGAGAACCAGATTTACGAGGTGCACACCTTCAAGGGCCCCGGCGTGGCCCTCTCCATACACAACACCCGCGCCTCCATCGAAGGCTTCGCGCGCGCCAGCTTCAATTACGGCCTGCTGCGCGAATACCCGGTCTACCTGTCCACCAAGAACACGATTCTCAAAGCCTACGACGGCATGTTCAAGGACGTGTTCGAGGAGATCTTCAACGCCGAGTTCGCCGACCGCTACAAGGCACTCGGCCTCACCTACGAACACCGCCTGATCGACGACATGGTGGCCAGCGCGCTGAAATGGTC
>CAXTVW010000023.1:0-30779 GCA_964247675.1 uncultured Acetobacteraceae bacterium | reverse complement strand
GGCCTTGCCGCAGACCGGCCTCTCGCTGGGCTAGCGCGTCGATTGCGTCTTTCATCGGAACACTCACAAGGAAGGGAGGCCTTCTTTTTTTAAAAAAAGAAGCAAAAAGCTTTTGCTCCCTCGCTGGTCGGCAGCTTCGGCGTCTCCGAGACCAACACGAACGCCGCAAATGCGGGAGTTACAAGTTTTTTGCTTTTCTCAAAAAAGAAGGCTTCGCTTCCTTACCTACACCATAGCCGCATCCACCACGCAAAAGCTGGCGCTGACCGTCCCGTTCCAGCTCTCCGCCCGGAGGTGCCCCGCCAGATGCAGCCGCGCCGAGCGGTCCTGCAGCGCCTGCCCCACTCTCCCATCGCCAGCCCGGAACAGCAGCGCCTTCAGCCGCCGCCCGTCGCCCTCGGACTGCACGTAGGCGCGCACCGTGTTGCCATCGTTGCCGAGCCGGTCCGCGCGTGTCACCCGCACGTCCGGCACCGCCAGCACCGGCTCCTCATTTCCCGTGCCGAATGGCGCCAGCCGGGCCAGCTGCTCCGCGAGTTCCACCCCGGCGCCGCCGGCAGAGACGGTCGCTTCCACCTGGAGATGCGGTCGGCGCGCCGCGTCCGGGTGGCTCGGCAGGCGCTCGCACAGAAAGGCGTGGAAGTCCGCCGCGCGACCCGCCTCGAGCGAGAACCCGGCCGCCATCGCATGCCCTCCGCCTGTCGCGAGGATACCCGACTGCCGCGCCGCGATCACCGCCGCCCCGAGGTCCAGCCCGGCCACGGACCGCCCGGACCCCTTGATGCTGGTGCCAGCCGCACCGCCTACGCAGGCCGGCCGGTTGAAATGCTCGCGCAGCCGCCCTGCCACGATGCCCACGATGCCGGGGTGCCACGTCTCGCCATGCACCAGCAGCACGCCGTGCCCTGCCTGCATCTGCGCGTCCGCCGCGTCGATTGCCGACTCCAGCACGCCGGCCTCCATCGTCCGCCGCTGCCGGTTCACCGCGTCCAGCCGTTCCGCCAGCAGACGCGCGTCCAGCGGGTCCTCGCATAGCAGCAGCCGCAACCCGAGATCGGCCTCGCCGATACGCCCGCCGGCATTGATCCGCGGACCGAGCCCGAAGCCGCACGTCATCGCGGTCGGCACGATGCTCGCCTGGCTCCCCGCCTGACAGACGTCCAGGAGTGCCGCGAGCCCAGGCCGCGCCCGCCGTCCCATCACCCGCAGCCCCTGGGTCACCAGCGCGCGGTTCAGCCCGGTCAGCGGCATCACGTCGCAGATCGTGGCCAGCGCCACGAGGTCCAGCAGGCCCATCAGGTCCGGCTCGGCCCGGGCGGCAAACGCGCCGGCCGACCGCAACACCCGCAGCGTGGCCACCGCGGTCAGGAACGCCACGCCAGCTGCGCACAGGTGACGCAGACCGCTCGTGCAATCCAGCCGGTTCGGATTCACCGTCGCCAGCACCGGCGGCGGCAGCCCCTCCGCCTTGTGGTGGTCCAGCACAAGCACATCCGCCCGGCCGCGCAGCACGGCCAGCACCTCATGCGCCGACGTGCCGCAATCCACGCACACAACCAGCGTGGCGCCCTGGTCCGCCAGCCGCAGCAGCGCCGGCGCGTTCGGCCCGTAGCCCTCCGCCATGCGGTCCGGCACGTAGGCGATCACGCGGCAGCCGAGCCCGCGCAAGAACAGCGTCATCACCGCGGCACTGCATGCCCCATCCACGTCGTAATCGCCGAACACCGCCACCGTCTCGCCGGCCTGCACCGCACGCGCCAGCCTTGCGGCCGCAGACCCCATATCGCGCAGCACGGAGGGGTCGGGCAGCAGCGCGCGCAACGTGGGCGCCAGGAAATCCGCAGCGCCGTCCAGCGTCACGTCGCGCGCGGCGAGTATGCGGCCCACGATTTCGGGAATTTCGTGGCGCTGCGTGATGGCGAAAGCCGCCCTGTCGCAGCCGGTGCGCCAAAGCCAGGTGCGTTCGGTCAGGCTGCTGGCGACGTTCAGGACAGGGCCGGCAGGCAGCGTTGAGTCTAGCATCGAGGTATCTTGAGGTACGCCTGCGAGTCGCTAAGCAAGCAAGGAAGCACTTCTTTTTTGAAAAAAAGAAGCAAAAAACTTTTACTACCCCGCCTGCATCGGAATACGCTCTGGTTCTGCCGGCGCACGCACTGGCGGAACTAGAGCGAGCCTTCATGCAGGCGCGGTGATAAAAGTTTTTTGCTTCTTTTTTTCAAAAAAGAAGGCCTTTCTTTGTTACCACTGCGTCCAAGTCTTCGTCGCAAAATTATGGTGCGCCTCGATATACCGCACCGTCCCGCTCTTGCTGCGCATCACGATGGAATGCGTGATCGCCCCCGACGCGCCGGACCGCCTTACGCCGCGCAACATCGCGCCTGTCGTCACGCCCGTTCCGGCAAACATCACGTCGCCGCCTGCCATCTCCTCGATCGCATACACCCTGTCCGGGTCCGTGATGCCCATCCCGCGCGAGCGCTCCAGCTGCGCGGCGTCCTCGAACAGCAGCTTGCCCTGCATCTGTCCGCCCGAGCAACGTAGCGCCGCCGCGGCGATCACCCCTTCCGGCGCCCCGCCGATGCCCCAGAAGATGTCGATCCCGCCATCAGGCAGCCCGGCCGCTATCACGCCGGCCACGTCCCCGTCCGGAATGAGCATGATCCGCGCGCCCACCTCGCGGCATTTCGCGATCAGCTCCTCATGGCGGTCGCGGTCCAGCGTGCACAACACCAGGTCGGAGAGGTCGCAGCCTTTGGCCTTGGCCAATGCGCGCATGTTCTCCGCCACGGGCGCTCCCAGGTTGACCACGCCTTCCGGCAGCCCAGGTCCCACCGCGATCTTGTCCATGTAGCAGTCCGGCGCGTGCAGGAAGCGCCCGGCTTCGGCCATGGAGATCACCGTCATCGCATTGGGGCCGCCCTTGGCCGTCAGCGTGGTGCCTTCCAGCGGGTCCACCGCGATGTCCATTTTCGGCCCGCCGCTGCCGACCTTCTCACCGATGAACAGCATCGGCGCCTCGTCCATCTCGCCCTCGCCGATCACCACCGTGCCGTCGATCGCCACCGTGTCGAACGCCCGGCGCATCGCCTCGGTGGCCGCGCCGTCCGCCTCTATCTTGTTGCCGCGGCCCATCCAGCGCGAGGCGGCCAGGGCGGCGGCTTCCGTCACGCGCACCAGGTCCAGCGCCAGGTTGCGGTCCTGCGCCTGGTATGTGGCGCCACCCTGATCAGCCATGCGCGTGCTCTCCCCTGCTGGGATGCCAATGTCATGGCCGCAGGCGGGCCGCAAGGCGGACGGGCAGCGGCGTGCGGCATGCCACGAATGGCGGGTCCTTCAGGGTGATGTCGCACCCTCGACCTCCGGGACATGTTGCTGTGCGGGAAATGCAGGCGCAGCACGCGCTGAGTTTGTCGGTTGGTTTTCCGTCGGCGTAGAAGGTGAAGGAAGCAAGGCCTTCTTTTTTGAAAAAAAGAAGCAAAAAACTTTTGTCTCCGCGCATTTGAAGCGCTTCGGCGTGTTCTTATAGAACCGAGCTGCTGCAAATGCGGGGAGAGCAGAAGTTTTTTGGTCCTTTTTTCAAAAAAGGACTGCTTGCTTCCTTTCTTACAGTCCGATCAGTTCACGTAAACTGCATCCGCATAATCCTCGCCCAGCGGCGCACACACCTGGTGCGCAGGCAGCAACACAAGCGCATCGTTAATGCCAATCGCCGCCAACTGATGCGGCACGCCGTAACGATGCTCGAGATGCCCGGCGCCCATCAACGCCACCACCTGCCGGCCAGGAGCGCGGGCTCGCTGGGCGGCGATGGCCTCGGCCATCGCGCGGTCCCAGACGAGTTGCGCCTCGATGAAATGGTTCAGGTGGTCCGGCGTCATTGCCGGGCCGCCATGCCCAGACATCGCGTCGGCAAGATCGGCGCGGTAGCCGGCACTCGGCGGGGCCGGCGCGCCTATACCCTCGCGATCGGCCTGCGGCACGGCGGCGAAGCCCTGCTGCGCCGTCAGGTGCACCAGGTGGTGCGATACGTTCAGTGCGACCATCGGGATGTGGTGGTCACGTGCGAACCGGAAGATCGGCATGTAGAGCGGCGGCGGAAAGCCCCAGACATGCGCCCAGTCAGTGTTCGCGAGGAACGCGGCCTCGGAAAGCCGGCCGGCCACCCAATCGTTCAGCGCCGGCTGCGCCGCCCGCGGAAACATCTCGAACCCCAGGACCAGCGAAGGATTTGCCGCGTATAACTGCTTGATCGTGTCCAGCTGCCAGCCGTGATCGGCGGCGCTGTCATGCCGCTCGCCCAGGAAAATCACGGGGCGGGGCTGCGCCATGGACACTGGATCAGAGATCGCGTGGAGCGTGCCGGGCGAGACCCAATGCCCGGGCGCCACGCAGGCCGGCTGGTTGACGGCACAGGCCGCTAGCAAGGACACGAGAAGGAGGGGCGCGTGCGTTCGCATGGGAATGCAGGTTGGGTCGCGCGCGAGGCTGGAAAGCAAGCAATCCTTTTTGAGAACGGCACCGACAAACTCTGGTCTCCACCGTTCCCTCTTTCAAAAAAGAGGGCCTACCTTGCCTGCGATCAGCCCGCGAGACATCGTTCGCGGTCGCAGGTGGACAAAGCCGGGCACCGCAGCTAGAGCCGCCGCCCGCCCCCAACGCAAGGATTGCAATGCCGACAGCTCTGATTACGGGCATTACCGGCCAGGATGGCGCCTACCTCGCCCAGCATCTGCTGGCAAAGGGCTATCGTGTCGTGGGGGTGATGCGCCGGTCGGCCAGTTCGGACGTGATCGGCGAGCGCCTACGCTGGCTGGGCGTGCTCGATGCGGTCGAGCTGGTGGACGCCAACATGACCGACCTGTCCAGCCTGGTGCGCGTGGTGCAGACGGCCAAGCCGGACGAGGTGTACAATCTGGCTGCCCAGAGTTTTGTCGCCACCTCCTGGCAGCAGCCCTTGCTGACCGGCAACGTCACCGGCCTGGGTGCCGCCAACATGCTTGAAGCGGTGCGCCTGATGCACCCCGCGGCGCGCTTCTACCAGGCGTCCTCAAGCGAGATGTTCGGCCGGGCCACCATGCCGGTTCAGGACGAGGACACGCCTTTCTACCCGCGCAGCCCATACGCCGCGGCCAAGCTCTACGCGCACTGGATGACGATCAATTACCGGGAGAGCTTCGGCCTGCACGCCAGCAGCGGCATCCTGTTCAACCACGAAGGCCCGCTACGCGGCATCGAGTTTGTTACCCGCAAGGTGACCGACGGTGTGGCGCGCATAAAGCTCGGCCTGGCGCGCCAGCTCCGTCTCGGTAACCTGGAAGCCACGCGCGACTGGGGCCACGCGCGGGACTACGTGCGCGCCATGCACGACATGCTGCAGCAGGACGTGGCCGACGACTACGTGATCGCAACCGGCCGCACCACCTCGGTCCGGGTGTTCTGCCAGATCGCTTTCGGCTACGCCGGACTGGACTGGGAGGAGCACGTGGTGCTCGACAACGCGCTCGTCCGCCCCGCCGAAGTGCACGTCCTGCTCGGCAACGCCGCCAAGGCGAGCCGGGTGCTAGGCTGGACGCCCACCACTACTTTGGAGGACATGGTCGCCGAGATGGTGGAAGCCGACCTCGCCCGGCACCGCAGCCGCATGGCCGCCTGACTGCGCGCGATGCCGCCGCGCCGCATCCTGATCACCGGCGCCCGCGGCTTCGTCGGGCGTCACCTCGAAGCTGCGCTGACCGCCCTGCTGCCTGACACAGAGTGCCTGTCTCCGGATTTCGACGTCACGGACGAAGCCTCGGTGCGCGACGCCGTGCGACATGCGGAGCCCGATTACTGCATCCATCTGGCCGCCATCGCAGCGCCCACCGCCGCGCAATCCGATCCCGACGCGGCCTGGCGCGTCAACCTGCACGGCACCCTGATCCTGGCTCGCGCGCTGGCGACGCTCGCGCCCGGCGCCACGCTGGTCCATGCCTCCTCGGCCGACGCCTACGGACGCAGCTTCGCCTCGCACGGGCCGCGCCTGGACGAAACCGCGCCGCTGAACCCGATCAACACCTATGGCGCCACCAAGGCGGCCGCCGACCTCGCACTTGGCGCGATGCAGGCCGCGCCGCTGCAAATCATCCGCGTCCGCCCGTTCAACCATACCGGCCGTGGCCAGTCCGCTGCCTTTGTCGTGCCCAGCTTTGCGCGGCAGGTCGCACGCGTGGAAGCCGGGTTGCAGAATACGGTGCGCGTGGGCGCGCTGGATACCACGCGAGACTTCCTGGACGTGCGGGACGTGTGCCGCGCCTATGCGCTGTGCCTCCGCCACGCGGACGCCCTGCCTGCCGGCACCATCCTCAACATCGCCTCCGGCCAGGCCCGTTCCATTAGATCCATCCTGGAAGGCCTGGTCGCGCTGTCTCGGGTCGAGGTCGAAGTCGAGACGGACACGGACCGCCTGCGCCCGTCCGACATCCAGGCCGCGTCAGGCGACTCCGCCTTGGCCGAACGATTGCTCGGATGGAGCCCGCAAATCCCGTGGCGGGATAGCCTCGCCGACGTTCTGGACGACTGGCGCGAGATAGTGCGCAGCGAAGAGGCGTGAGGCGGAGCTAGCTCCGCCCTTGTCGTGGCGCATATCGAGGCCTACCGCACCTATCTGGACCTGCCGCTTACCCGCTACGACGTGGCCCATCTCGCCTACGAGATCGAGCGCGTGGACCTCAACCTGGCTGGCGGCCGGCAGGACCAGTATTCCGCTGCGTTCGGCGGCATCAATTTCATGGAGTTCCTGCGCGAAGGCGAGGTGATCGTGAACCCGCTGCGCTTCTCCGAAGGCGTGGTGCTGGAGCTGGAAAGCTCGCTGGCCGTGTGTTTCACCGGTCAGTCGCGCGAATCCGACACCATCATCCGCCAGCAGACCAGCGGCGTCACGGCCGACGATGCGGAGGTGATGGAGGCGATGCACCAGCTTCGCCAGGACGCCTTCGACATGAAACGCGCCATCCTGCTGGGCGACATTGACGCCGTTGCCGCCACGCTGGAGCGCAGTTGGGTGGCCAAGAAGCGCACCGCACCTGGCATCAGCAACGCGCGCATCCAGAAGCTGGAGGATATGGCGCGTGCGGCAGGCGCCATCGCGGCGAAAGTGTCAGGCGCGGGGGGTGGCGGCTTCATGATGATCGTGGTGCCCACTGAGCGCCGGTTCCGGCTGATCAGCACGCTGACCGAGCAAGGGGCGCTGGCCTACCCGGTGAAATTCACTGACCGGGGCAGCGAGACCTGGACTTTACGCGCGGCGCGCTAGGCCGCGGAAGAACACTCGGTCGCTTGATGCCGGCGAGCCTGAGAATGATTTAGGCCAGGCAAGGCAGGCCTTCTTTTTTGCAAAAAAGAAGCAAAAAACTTTTTTCCCCCGCTGCTTTAATGTCTTTTTCTCTCCTTGGACGACCGACTGATGCAGTTGCGAGATAGAAAAAGTTCTTGAGCCTTCTTTTCAAAGAAGGACTGCTTCCTTTCAGCCAGTCTCACAAGTCGAGCAGGCGTTTTTGCCTGTGCGCCTGGACCCGTCATCCCTGCAACAGAGACAAACTAAGTGGACAATCCAACAATTGAGACTTGCCTAGGATAACCGTTTCGATTCAGCATACAACTCTGGCCTGGTTACCCGTTGAAGGCAGTTCGAGAGTTACGCGGTGACTGCCGGCGTGGCCAAGCAGCTCTTGAGGTAATTTTTGACGGAGTTCGCATGATCACCACGCTCATCTTGATATTCCTGTTCAACGGCCAGGAAGTCCGCATCGAACGACCCATTGATATGGCCGCCTGCGTAAGCCAGACGACCGCGCAGGTGAAGGCAGCAGAAGTTCTGCATGACCACCCAAAATATGTCTGGGATCACAAGTGGAGCTGCCGCATCGGCCGGGTGGAAAAGCAGGTGTGAGCGCAGCGGCCTTATGAACCAGTCGCTTGGCGACTACGGGCGGGAGGCCTGTCTAGCCTGCTTCAATGGTCCGCGAGGTTAATCATGGTGAACGGACGCGCCGGAACCGGGCAGGACGCCACTTCGGCTGGTTTCAGCGTGCGCAGATCGCTCATCCAGCAACGATCCAGGATGGAGCAGTAACATAGCCGGAAAGTGATCTCAGCCAGATGCGTGTCTAGTGCGTCGAACAAGGCGGGATCAGCCGAGCGGCGGTTCATGTTTATCATCGTGCGGCTCTGGTCCGGCCGGATCACGTTACCGGCCACGTCACCCATGCTGATACCGGGCATCATGCGCGCCTGGGCTGCCTTCGTGTCGGCCGGCAGGCCGCAGCAACGCTGCAGAAGCTCGACCATATCACTGGTGGGTTTGCCAAGGTAGAACACCTCGAAGCTCATCACCTTGGCCGGGCCCACGCCCTCGTTTCGCGTGGCCACGGAGATGCTCGCGTCGCTGCTGCTGATGTGACGTTCCTCATCCACCGACATGAACGGCCAGGAACTGGCGGCCAGCAATTCGCGCTGGATCGACTCACCTCGCATGCCGATGACCAGCGAGACGACCGAGATGAAGATTGCGGCGCTGGCGGCGAGGAAGTCGAACCAGAAGCGGCCTGTGCGGCGTGGAGCGCCCTGTATCTCGTCCGGGGTGATGATGCGGTCCGTGTCGGGCATGGGCGTTCCCAGGATGGCGCTTGCAGAGGCGGAGACGGTTGCACATCCGGCTGCTTCGTGAACAATCAGCCGCCGCCGCCGTTGCCGCCGGATGGATCGCTTATGGACTCCCCGTCGCGTGCTGGCCACCCCGTCCGCTCTGGCGCTGCCCGAAGGCCGCGCGATGGCGGACCGCGCGGTGGCAGCCGGCGCCGAGCTGGTGGCGCTGAAGGCGGACCGCCTGATCGGCCTGCCTGATGCCTACCGGGATGCCAAGACGACCATGGCGATCGTGACCGCCAGCCCGAGCCGCCGGCGCCTGCAGCCGATCCCGCCAAGCGCGGACTGGCGGTTCGACCTGGCCGAAGGCTGTCCGGCACATTGCTCCTACTGCTACCTGGCAGGCTCGCTGGCCGGGCCGCCGATCATCCGCGTTTATGCCAATCTGGCGGAGATACTGGCGGAACTGCCGGCCGCCGTGGGCCAGGGAAAAGTCACCTCCGCTTCGGCCGCGCGCGCGGCGGAGGGCACCACGTTCGAGTGCTCCTGTTACACGGATCCACTGGCGCTGGAGCACCTGACCGGCAGCCTGGCCGCCTGCATCACCCGCTTCGGCGCGTGGGAGGAAGCCGTGCAGCTGCGCTTCACCACCAAATTCGCGGCCGTGGAGCCGCTGCTGGGCCTGGCGCACAACGGCCGCACGCGTGTGCGCTTCTCGGTGAACGCGCGTGCGGCCGAGCGGCACGAAGGCGGCGCACCGCGCATGGCGTCGCGTCTGGCGGCTCTACGCAAGATGGCCCAGGCCGGCTATCCGATCGGGCTGACGGTGGCACCCATCATGCGCGTGCCTGACTGGGCGGCGGCGTATGACACGCTGTTCGCCGACGTGGAGGCGGCCTTGCAGGGCGTGCCTGGCGTGGACCTGACGGCCGAGCTGATCACCCACCGGTTCACGCCGAAATCCAAGGCGGTGCTCGCCGGCTGGTATCCCGGCAGCAGCCTGGAGATGGACGAAGCCGAGCGGGCAAGGAAGATGACGAAATTCGGCTCGGTGAAATGGGTTTTTCCTAAGGAGCAGATGGCGGAGATGCGGGCTTCGGTCGAGGCGTCGGTGGCGCGTCATTTGCCCGCGGCAAGGCTGTTGTATTGGACGTGAGGGCCGGGTAAGAGTCGATTACGTAACGGATTAGCAGGAAGCCGTTAATTGCTCGACAGGTTGAACGTGGATCCTGCGTTCTTCGCCGTCGGCGGACCGTGACGTTCCTCGCCGCTTCGTTCGACACAAGGCTTTCGTAATGCATTTCGGTGAAATCCTCGTAGCCCGCGGCCTGGTCAGCGTTGCCAACATGGCCAAGGCGCAGGAACGCCATCGGCAGGCTGGTGGCCGCCTGCCCGACATACTTGTCGAGATGCGCCTGCTTTCGCCGCCTGCCTTGATGGCCGCGCAGGAGCAGGTTGTGGCAACGGCGCCGCTGCAGCCGCGCAGCCTGGCCGATACGGGCGTGAGCGTGGCCAACCTGCTCGGCCTGATGCTGCGTTTCATGGCGCTGGATTCGCGCGAGACGGCCGCCGAGATCATGCATGCCATGAAGCTGCCTTACGGCATCGTGGAAAAGCTGCTGGACGAGGCGCGCGGCCGGAGCTGGATCCAGGCGATGGGCATCGGGCTGACGGGCCAGGCCGCCGAACCGCGCTACACGCTGAGTAAGGAGGGACGCAACGCACTGGCCGACGCGATGGCGCAGACCCAGTATCTGGGCCCTGCCCCCGTGCCGCTCGAGGTGTTCCAGGCGCAGGTGATGCGCCAGCGGCTCCTTGGCGAACGGCTGGACGTAGCGGGTCTGCGCGGCGGCATGGGCGGGTTGGCGATGCCCGACCACTTCCTGCACAAGCTGCTGCCGGCGATCAATGCCGGCAGCTCCATCCTGCTGTTCGGCCCGCCCGGCAACGGCAAGACGAGCGTGGCCTCGCGCATCGCGGCCCTGTTCCGCGAGGTGATCTACATCCCCTACGCGGTCGAGATCGCCGGCCAGATCATGCGCGTGTTCGACCCCGGACTGCACAAGCCCGTGGTCAGCGACGAGGACCGCGCGCGCCTCGGCAGCGAGGGGCTGACCAGCGTGGCCTACGACGACCGTTTTGCATTGTGTCGGCGCCCGTTCGCCATGGCCGGCGGCGAGCTGACGATGGAGATGCTGGACCTGCAATTCGACTGGAACATGAAGTTCTACGACGCGCCGCTGCATGTGAAGGCGCTGGGCGGCGTGTTCCTGATCGACGATTTCGGGCGCCAGCGCATGGACCCGCGCGAGTTGCTCAACCGCTGGATCGTGCCGATGGAAAGCCGGGTGGATTTCCTGAAGCTACACTCGGGCAAGAGCTTCAGCTTTCCGTTCGACGAGTTGCTGATCTTCTCGACGAACATCGATCCGAAGGAGATCATGGACCCGGCACTGCTGCGCCGCATTCCCTACAAGATCAAGCTGTTCGCGCCGGAATTGGACGAATACCGCGCGATCTTCCAGGTCGAAGCGGAGAGACGCGGGCTGACGCTGGCGGACGGCGTGATCGACTACGCGGTCTCCCTGCTGACGGAGAGGGGCGATTTCGGGCTCGCGTATTTCCAGCCGAAATTTATCTGCGAGCAGGCGGCGGAGATGTGTCAGTCGTTCGCGCTGGAAATGGTGGTGACGCGGGAGCTGGCGGCGGAGGCGTTGTCGAACCTGTATGTGCAGATTGCGGATTTAGCGGGGTAGCAAGGAAGGCCTTCTGTTCTGGAGAAAAGAAGCAAAAGACTTTTGCTCCCTGTCGGCGGCTGCGGATGCGCACGCTACAGCGCAGATAAAAGTCTTTTTGCTTCTTTTCTTCAAAAAAGAAGGCTTAGCCTCGCTAACTTACTCTACCCGTTCGAACCGCGCCCGATCCGCCGGCAACAACCGCACTGTCACATGCGCCGCCTGCTCGTCATCCTCGCGGCCGATCACCTCGCCATGTTCGTACAGCCATGCCAGACGCGCACCGTCCGCGTGCTGGATGTCGTAATCCGCCTCCTCCATGCCGGCGGCGATGCGTATGTCCAGCATCTCCTTCAATGCATCCAGGCCTTCGCCGGTGATCGCCGATACCGCGACGCTGCCCGGTTTAGCGGGAAGCGCGTCGGCACCGCCCAACAGATCCGCCTTGTTGAGCACTTCGATCATGCGGTCGCCGAAATCCTCATCCAGCGTGCCTTCCTTCGCCATGCCGTCCAGCACGGCCAGCACGTCGGCGCGCTGGGCGGCGCTGTCGGGATGTGCCGCGTCGCGCACATGCAGGATCACGTCCGCCTCGGCCACTTCTTCCAGCGTGGCGCGGAACGCGGCCACCAGCTCGGTGGGCAGCTCGCTGATGAAACCCACGGTGTCCGACAGGATGATGCGGCGGCCGCTCGGCAGCACCAGGCCGCGCATGGTGGGATCCAGCGTGGCGAAGAGCTGGTCCTGCGCGTGCACCTCCGCACCCGTCAGCGCATTGAACAGCGTGGATTTGCCGGCGTTCGTATAGCCGACGAGGGCCACCACCGGGAACGGCACGCGCTTGCGTGCGCTGCGGTGCAGGCCGCGCGTGCGGCGTACCTGCTCCAGTTCGCGCTTCAGGCGTACGATGCGGTCGGTGATCAGCCGCCGGTCCGCCTCGATCTGCGTCTCGCCGGGACCGCCCAGGAAGCCGAAGCCGCCGCGCTGGCGTTCCAAGTGGGTCCAGGACCGCACCAGGCGGGACCGCTGGTAGTCCAGATGCGCCAGTTCCACCTGCAGCGCGCCTTCGCGCGTCACCGCACGCTCGCCGAAGATGTCCAGGATGAGGCCCGTGCGGTCGATCACCTTGCAGCCCCAGCCGCGCTCCAGGTTGCGCTGCTGCACCGGGCTGAGCGAGGCGTCGACGATGGCGACGGTCACGTGTTCTTCCGCCAGGCGTAGCTTCTCCGCTTCCATCTGCCCCGAGCCGAGCAGCGTGGATGGCCGGCGCGCGCGCAGCGGGAGGATGGAAGTGTGCACGACAACCAGCCCGATGGAGGCCGCGAGCCCAACCGCCTCCGCCAGCCGCGCCTCGGCCGCGCGGGACGGATCTACGCCTGTGCGTTCGGCAGCGTTCGGCCGTTCCCAGGGTAGAATGACCGCGGCCCGTGTGGGCGCCGACCGTGCGTCATGCGTGCGCTCCGGACCGTGCGAGCCTGTATCATCGCCGGATCTGGCGTGATGGCCGGCATCATCGGCACTTTCCTCAGAAATCGCTTTCGGCAGGACTATCCTCCTTGACCGTCGCGCCTTCCTTGGCCGCGTCAAACAGCTGGATGGGCGCGCCAGGCATGACGGTGCTTATGGCGTGCTTGTAGACAAGCTGCGTGTGGCCGTCCCGACGCAGCAGCACGGAAAAATTATCGAACCAGGTGATGATGCCCTGCAGCTTCACGCCGTTTATCAGGAATACCGTTACCGGCGTCTTGGCCTTGCGCACATGGTTCAGGAACACGTCCTGCACGTTTTGCGGTTTTTCAGTGGCCACGAGGTTTGCCCTTCTTGATTGCGCGGCCCTGCGTTGGTGCGGGCCGTATCGGTCCATGACCCTGCAAACCCCGTGCCGAGGGATGCGCGGCTTGTGCCGGTTGAGGAGGAAAGTAAGCAGTTCTTTTTTGAAAAAAAGAACCAAAAAGTTTTACCCCTTTGGGCGCGCGCTTACCCGGCGGACATCCGTCGCGCGAACAGGCTGAACAGTCTTTGGGCCACCGGGCCGATCCTGCCGGTGCCGACTGGCCTGCCATCCAGCTGCAGGACCGGCTTCAAGAACGAACTGGCGGATGTCAGGAACACCTCGCCCGCGTCGCGTAGTTCGGAGAGCGAAAACGCACGTTCTTCAAGCACGATACCCGCCAGCTGCATCTCCTCGATCAGGGCAGCCCTCGTGCAGCCGGGCAGTATGGCGTGGCTCAGCGGCCTGGTGCGCAGCCTGCCGTTCGCGTCCACGATCCATACCGAGGTGGACGCGCCCTCCGTCACCATCGCATCGCCATCATACAGGATCGCCTCGCCGGCGCCCTGCTCACGCGCAGCCTGCCTGGCAAGAATGTTCGGCAGGAGACCCACGGACTTGATGTCGCACCTGTCCCAACGCTGGTCGGGTTGCGTGATCGCGGACGTGGTCCAGCCGTCCAGGCTGTCCGGAAACGGCGGCGCGCGGCGCAATGTCACCACCAGGGCCGGCCGGGTGCCTGCGGCCGGAAACGCATGCTCCCGCCTGGCGACACCACGGGTGATCTGGATGTAGAGCAGGCCGGAGCGGCGGCGGTTGCGCACCACCATTTCGCGCAGCACCGACTCCAGCGCCGCGCGTGCGATCGGCCAGCGTATCTGCAACTCCCGAAGGCTACGGGCTAGACGGTCCAGATGCAGGCCGAGGTCGATCAGCTTTCCAGCGTGCAGGTAGGCGACTTCATAGACGCCATCAGCAAATTGGTAGCCGCGATCCTCTATGTGGACGACGGCCTGGGCGTGGGGAATATAGCGCCCGTTTACGTAGGCGATTCGGCTCATGGAGGAAGCAAGGCTTTCTTTCTTGAAAAAAGGAAGCAAAGAACGTTGATCCCCGCGACGCTTCGCAGCCTTGGCGTTTCCGCAGCAACCGGCTGGTTCAGATGCAAGGAAGCAAAAGGTTTTTAGTCCTCTTTTTCAAAAAAGGACCGCTGCCTTTTCCTACTAAGCCGCGTCTTCAGCCCCCTCCTGGCCGGGTTGCTCCACGTAGGCCGGCGCAGGACCGTTCGCCATCGGCGGCTGCTCCTCGCCGTCCTGGCCGTCGCGCTCGCGCCTCGGCTGGCCATTCTGATACTGGCCGTTCTGCTGGTGGCCCTGGTGCTGCGGCTGGCCGCCATGCGCCTGCCCGTTCTGCTGGCTCGCCTGATTGATGGCATTCAGGATGCGGAAGTAATGCTCGGCGTACTGGAAGTAGCTTTCCGCCATCACGCGGTCGCCGGAGCCCGTGGCGTCGCGCCCCAACTGGAGATACTTCTCGAACAGCTGCTGCGCCGTGCCGCGTATTCGCAGATCCGGCCCGGAGCTATCGAAGACATGGTTTCTGTTGAGCGGGATGTTGCCGCCATACTGGCGTGGGCTTCCGCCGCCGCCACCACCGCCGCCGCCGCCGTTACGATGGGAGCGTCCGCGCATGCGTTTCATGTTCATCCGATTACAATAAGCTTCCCTGTTGCAGCGCCGGCCCGTTCGGCTGCGGCCGGAAAAGGGCGCGAGCGAAAACTTTCAAGGGCGGTCACCAGTTTGCCTTACGGGTGGGAGCCGGCGTTCGGTGGCCGAACCGGCCCGGCCAAATACCAAATCCCGCAGCGTGTCCGTAGCCGTGGCAAGTTAAATCTTGCCGAACCAGGCCCGCATCCGTGCGCGTGTAGACACTAGCCTGACGCGGCGCCCCTGCCAAACAATTTTTACACAGCTTCCGCACGCGTCAGTACCACAGCCCGGGCGACCCCCGCGAGATCGGCCCTGGTGTCCAGGTGGGCGAGGCCCACCTGGACCGCAAGCTGGCGCACCGCCTCGTCCTGCCCCGCGCCCACTTCCAGCACCGCGACGCCACGATCGCCCAGCAGACCGCGGAGACCCGGCAGCAGGCGGCCATAGGCGTCCAGCCCGCGTGGGCCGCCGTCCAGCGCCCGCGCGGGCTCGAACAGCCGCACTTCCGGCATCAGCCCCGCCAGCGCCGCCGTCTCGATATACGGCGGATTGCACAATATCAGGTCGAACCGGGCGCACAGGGCAGCGGTCCAGTCGCCGGCCAGGAACGCGCACCGTTCCGCCAATCCGTTCGCGGCCGCGTTGCGCGCCGCGAGCCGGCACGCCGCCGGGGACAGATCGACCCCCACCCCAAAGGCCGCCGGGCGCTCCGCCAGCACGGCCAGGAGCAGGCAGCCTGTGCCGGTGCCCAGGTCCAGCACGCGCCTTGCAGCCGGCGCGTGTGCCAGCGCCGCCTCCACCAGAGCCTCGCTGTCCGGCCGCGGCACCAGCGTGTCCTGCGAGACCTCCAGGTCCAGCGTCCAGAAGCCGCGCCGGCCGGTGATCAGCGCCAGTGGCTCGCGCGCGGCGCGCCTGGCCACCAGGGCCACAAACGCCGCGCGATCGATATGCCCGGCCACGTCCAGCAGCACGCCAGGCGCGGCGCCCAGCAGATGCCCCGCCAGCAGGCGCGCCTCGCGCCGCGGCTGTTCCACGCCGGCATCTGCCAGGCGCCGCTGCGCCCAATCCAGCGCCGCGCCAAGCGGCATCGCCTTTTCCTGCGTTCCGGCGTTATCCTGCACCGCAAGCACAGGATCACGAGGCGTAGATGCGTCTGCCGAAACCATTCCTAATCCTGTCCGCAGCCCTGCTGGCAAACCTCCCAGCCGCCGCCGGCGCCGTGGGAACCACCGTCAGCTTTCAGATCTCCGACGAGACCGACCCGGCCGAGATCACCGAAGCTACAACCGTGTTCATCAACGGCCAGCTGGTTGCCCATTTCGAGCTTTCCGCCAACCACCCGTTCGGCAGCGTGGCAGTCACCGTGCCGGTAGCAGACCGCTACGAATACGCGCTTTGCGGCCGCATCACCATCCGCGCCGCGGACGGGCACAGCGAAACGCACGTGCTGGACGATGGCGCGACGATGACCGATCCGGCGGGGCGTAACCTGGAGGCGCTCGCTTCCGACGGGTTCACGACGTTCTTCCTGGCCGAGCGCAGCGCGGGTTCGACTGGAGCGCCTACGGATCTGCACAAGACGAATGTCTGCGCGATCCCTACGTCATAAAGGAAGAAGGAAGGCCTTCTTTTCTGAAGAAAAGAAGCAAAAGACTTTTGCTCCCTGTCGGCGGTTGCGGACGCGCGCGCGACAGCGACGAGAGAAGTCTCCTGTTTCATTCTCTCAAAAGACGGCCTCGCTTGCTTCCTAGAACTTTGCCGAAAGCGCCAGCGACCCGAAGTTGAACAAGGATTTCTCGTGCTTGAACTCGGAGCTCTGCCAGGTCTGCGTGTACGTCAGACGCACGCCGTAATACATCGCCGCCAGGCCGCCCTGGAACTCACCCACGTCCCAGATGTGATGCACGTCACGCGAGTCGCTGCGGAACGTGCTGCCGTCGATCGTCACGTCGTAGCCTACCGCCTGGCCGTCGGCGCCGGCGAATGCGTACCAGGCAAACGGCCGCACGTTCGTGTAGGCGTCCGAGCCGTTCAGCCCCGGCTCGATGCGCGCCGTGCCGAAATCGCTCTGCAGGCCCTGCCCGAAACGCACCACGCCGCCCACCTGCACGTAATCGCGTATGTCGCCGATGCTGACGGTGGCCGAGGGCAGCGCATCGGTTTCGAACGGCCCGAACTGCGCCACCGGAATGCGGTACGTCCGCTGCCCAAGCAACTGGAACGCCGGCTGGTCGGGCAGCTGGTAGTCCCACCCGCGGTTCTGCGTGTCGCCGATGATGCTGTGGAAACCGTTCTGCACTTCCTCGCCCTGCGCCGCCGGCCCGATCACACCCAGGCTGATGCTCACCACATCGCGCGTGCTCGCCGTATCATGCACCAGACCCGCCGTGGCGATCAGCACGCCGGCATAGGGCCGGTCGTCCAACGGCGGCGGGCTCACCTGCGTGTCGCGCGGCGTAAAGATGCTCTGGCTTATCTCCAGGCTCAGCCTCGTCGTGCCGTTGCCCCAGATGTTGCGCCCGAGGGCAGCCGCCGGCCCTACCACGTCCTGTCCGCTCGTCCAGCCGAGCCGCAGCCCGCTGGTGTAATACTGGTCCGACGTGCCCTTGAGCGTGGAGACGGCGTCGTTCTCCACCTGGATGGTGTAGATGCTGTCCTGGTCCAGCGGCGATGCTGCGCGTGCCGCCCCGCTGACTGCCAGCATGGACGTCAGGGTGAGGCACCAGGTCCGAACGTGCATGCTTGCTCCATCTTTAGATCGCTGGGGCGGGTTTAGGCTTGGGGAAGGAAGGAAGAAAGGCCTTCTTTTTTGAAAAAAGAAGCAAAAAACTTTCGCTCCCACGCCTGCACGTGGGTCCGTCCCGCGTCTGCAATGCCCTGGATTGGCCGGACCAGCACGCGCCTTAACTGCAGGCGGGGAAGCAAAAGTTTTTTGCTTCTTTTTTTCAAAAAAGAAGGCCTTTCTTCCTCCCTCCCCTCCGGAGTCGGCAGATGCCCGCCCAAACCCCGTTCGGCAAACTCACGAACGTGTTCGTCTACCTCTTCGAGCGCCTGCTGCCGGATCCGTTCGTCTTTGCCATCCTCCTGACGCTGCTCACCGCCGCGCTGGCATACCTGCTGGCCCCGCACGCAGCGCCCGGCGAGATACTCACCGACTGGTATGCCGGCATCTTCCAGATCTTCCAGTTCGCCTTCCAGATGGTGCTGATCCTGGTCACCGGATACGCGCTCAGCACGTCGCGTCCCGTAGGCTGGCTGCTTGCCCGGGCAGCCCGCCTGCCCGGCACCGCGCGCCAGGCCGTGGCGCTGACCATGCTGGTCTCCATGGGCGCCAACCTGCTCAACTGGGGTTTCGGCCTGGTCGTCTCCGCATTGTTCGCCCGCCAGATCGCCCGCCGCATACGGGTCGATTTTGCCTGGCTCATGGCCGCCGCCTATGCCGGGTTCCTGATGTTTCCGCCCGGGCTTTCCAGCTCGATCGCGCTGGCCGAAGCCACCCCGGGCAGCGCGCTCAACGTCACCCAGAAGATCACCGGCCAGATCGTCCCGCTGTCCCAGACGCTGTTGCCCTGGTTCAACATCATCCCGACGCTGCTCATCATCGTGGTCCTGCCTTTTATCTTCACGCAGTCGGGTCCCGCGGAAGCGGACGTCATCCCGGCCGACATCGCGCGGCTGGACGCCGAGGACGCGGAAGTCAGCGTGGCCGCGCATGCCGGCGGCCTGGCCGGCGCGCTGGACCGCGCCTGGATACTCAACGCCCTCATCGTGGCCGCGATCGCCGCCTACGTCGCCCGGGCGCTGGCCCAGGGCACGTTCCACCTAGACATCAACATGCTCATCCTGATCTTCCTCGGCGCCGGCCTCGCTTTGCACGCCCGCCCGACCGCCTATGCCGCCGCTCTGCAAAAAGCTGCCCGCGTGACCGGACCGCTGCTGCTGCAATACCCATTCTATGGCGGCATCATGGGCATCATGACGAGCACCGGCCTGGCGGGCGTCATCGCGACCGTGTTCGTGCGCGTGTCCACCGTGCACACGCTGCCGTTCTGGGGGTTCGTCTCGTCCATCATCATCAACCTGTTCGTGCCTAGCGGCGGCGGCCACTGGGCGGTGCAGGGTCCGTTCATCGTGCCGGCGGCGGCCACGCTGCACGTGCCGCAAGGCCTGGCCGCGATGTCCGTGGCCTACGGCGAATGCGTGGCCAACATGATCCAGCCGTTCTGGGCGTTGCCGTTGCTCGCCATAGCCGGTATCGGCGTAAGGAGGGTGTTGGGCTTCAGCGTGATCAGCTTCCTGGTCTCGCTCGTGGTGTATGGCACCGCCATGCTGGTGTTTGCTTGAGCGGTAGAAAAGCCAGAGTGCCGTGACCGGTTCTCCCGACAGCCGGCACCTCCGGCGCTCCTACACCTGAGATTTGCAAAGGATTGTCACCCGAATGCCGCTGACTCGCCGCGCGTTGCTCGCCACGGCACCCATTCTTCTGGCGGCTGCGCCTTCCAACCCGATAGCCGATATCGAGCGATCCCATGGCGGCCGGCTCGGCGTGTTCGCGCTGAACACCGGCACCGGCGCCACGCTCGCCCACCGCCCCGACGAGCGTTTCCTGCTGGCCAGCACGTTCAAGGGTCCGCTCGCCGCCTGTGTGCTCGCACGCATCGACGCCGGTCAGGACACGCCGGGCACGGCGCTGCACTTCGCGGCAAAAGACCTGCTGCCGAACTCCCCAATCAGCACCGCCCATGCTGCTTCCGGCACCCTCACACTCGAAGACGCCTGCCAGGCCATACTGGAGCGCAGCGACAACACCGCCGCCAACCTCCTGCTCGCCCATACCGGCGGACCCGCCGCACTGACCGCCTATGTCCGCACCCTCGGCGACACCACGACCAACTTCAACCGCTACGAGCTGATAGGCGGCTGGTCCGGCACTAAGGACACCACGACACCGCGCGCCATTGCAGGCCTCGCGCGCACAATGCTCCTCGGCACTGCGCTCAAGCCGGGCTCACGCAACAAGCTGGAGCTTTGGATGGCAGGCAACATACCCGGCAGGACCAGGCTGCGCGCCGCTTTTCCCCGCGACTGGCACACCGCAGACCGCACCGGCACGGCAGATGGCGTGTGCAACGACTTCGCCCTCGTTCGCCCGCCCGGCCGTGCGCCGCTGCTTGTCGCCGCTTATTACGAGGCAGCGGACAAGCCGTTGGAGCAGCAGGAAGCGGTGCTGCGTGAAGTTGGTTCGGCTGTCGGAGACTGGTCGAGGGCTCTCGATCATTGAGGAAGAAGCAAGGCCTTCTTTTTCGAGAAAAAGAAGCAAAAAGCTTTTACCTGCGCTGTCGCGGACCCCTGAGGCGCACGCCTCTACAAAGCGCCCCCGACGGAGACAAAAGTTTTTTGGTTCTTTTTTTCAAAAAAGAACTGCTTTCTTTCACGCTAGCTGGCCCCGACCTTGTCCTTAGGCAGCGAGTTGCCCTTGAAGTCCGGCAGGTCGCGCACGTTCCAGCCGCCGCCCAGCGCCCGCACCAGCTCGACGTCCGCCTCCACGCGCCTGGTCCGCAAGTCGGTGGCGGCCTGTTCGGCCTGCAGCTCGGCCGTCTGCGCCACCACCACGTCCAGGAAGTTGGACGCGCCGTCCTTGTAGAGGTGGGTCGTCATGTCGACCGTCTGCTCGGCCGCCCGTACCGCAGCGTCCTGCTGGCGCGTCTCCTCGCCCAGCAGCCGCAATTGCGAGAGGGCGTCCTCGACGTCCTGGAACGCCCTCAGGATGGTCTGGCGGTAACGCGCCTCTGCCAGGCGAAACTGGGCTATCGCCGCCGCCTCCTCCGCGCTGCGCAGGCCGCCCTCGAACAAGGGCAAGGCCACACCAGGTCCGATCGCCCAGAAATCGTTGGGCAGGCTGAACAGCTGGAAGCCGGTATCCTGCAGGCCGTAGAGGATGTTCAGAGACAGCGTCGGGTAGAACGCCGCGCGGGCCACGCCGATGGTCGCGTTGGCGGCCGCCATCTGACGCTCGGCCGAGGCCACGTCCGGGCGCCGCTCCAGCAAGGTGCTCGGCAGCCCGGCGGAGATATCCGGCAGTGTCAGCGGCCAACGCTCCGGCGGCAGGCTGAGCTCTGCGGGCTGGCGGCCCACCAGCACGGCAATGGCATGCTCCATGAGGGCCCGCTTGGCCGCCGTATCGAGGATGGCCGCCTCCGCGCCGCCCAATTGCGCCTGCGCGCGGCTCACGTCGATGCCGGAGGCGATCTTGCCCTCGAACCGGTTCTCGGTGATGCGCACCGCCTGCCGATAGGCGCCCGCGGCGTTCTGCAGCACCCGCGACTGCGCATCGAGGCCGCGCAGCGAGATGTAATCATCAGCCAGTTCGGCATGCAGGCTGAGGCGGGTGCCTTCCAGGTCGGCCGCCGTCGCCTGGGCGGCGTAGCGGCCCGCCTTGATGGCGTTGGCGACCTTGTCCCAGAGGTCGATCTCGTAATTTGCCTGCGCGCTGATGCTGTTGTCGAGATACTGGTTGGACTGGCCGGGCCGGCGCGTGGGGCGCCTGTTGGACTGGCGGTCCTCGTTGATCTGGCCGCCTAGGGAGAGCGTGGGATACAGCCCTGCCCGCGCCTCGGCCGCTGACGCGCGGGCCTGCTGGAGCAGGGCCAGCGAGGCGGCCAGCGTGGGGCTCGCGCCATCGACCTGCGCTTCCAGCCGGTTCAGCACCGGATCGCCGAACGCGCTCCACCAGGAGCCGCGGCGGAGATCGTCCGCCGGGCGCGCAGGCTGGAACGCCGCAGCCTCCTTGTAGGCAACCGGCACCCTGGTCAGGGGCACGTGGTAGTGCGGCGCCAGGTCGCAGCCAGCCAGGGTGGCGAGCAGGGTCCAGGCCAGGACGTGGCGCTGGAGAGAAGAAAGCAAGCAGTTCTTTTTTGAAAAAAAGAACCAAAAAACTTTTGCTTCCCGCATCTGCAACAGTCGCCTGCTTCCAACGAGATCGAGGCCGCCGCAACAGCGCAGGGACAAAAGTTTTTTGCTTCTTTTTTTCAAAAAAGAAGGCCTTTCTTCCTTCGCAACCCCCACCACGCGCTATTCCGAAGCGGGAGCAGGCGAAGCAGGCGCCGCCGCAACCGCCTGATCAGCCGCCACATCGACAGTGTCGCCGTTTTCGATCGTATCGAGCGGCGTCGTGATCACGCGATCCGCAGCACTTATGCCGTCCTCGATCTCGATCTGGGTGCCGAGATTGCGGCCGATCGTCACGTCCTTGAGGACGACGCGGTTCTGCTTGTCCACGGTCGCGAGCTGCGCGCCATGCGCGCGGAAGATCAGCGCGCTGGCTGGGACGCGCAGCACGCCGTCATCACCCGGAACATCGAAGCGGACTTCGGCAAAGGTGCCCGCCCACAACTTGCGGTCCGGGTTCGGCGCCATCAGCTCGACCAGCACCGTCCGGCTTTCCGCGGCCACGGATTGCGACGTGGTCACCAGCGTGGCCGGAAACGTCTGCCCGGCGTATTGCGGCTCGGCGAGCTTGGCGACCATGCCGGGCTTCAGCTCGCTGGCGTAGGCCTGCGGGACGCGGACATAGACGCGCATCTCGTGCATGTCGGCGACCTTGAACAGCGGCACGGCGGCGCTGGACCCGCCGGTGATAAGCGCGCCCACGTCGGTGTTGCGGGCTGTCACCACGCCGTTGAAAGGTGCGGTCAGCCGCTTGAAGCTCTCCAGCGCGCGCAGCCGGTCCACATGCGCCTTCTGTGCAGCCACCTCGGCGCGACGGGCTGTGGCGTCGCCCTCCTTCTCGTCGGCGGATTGCTGGGAGACGGAGTTCGAGGCGAGCAGCGCATGCCAGCGCTTTGCCGTCAGCTCCGCAAAAGTGGACTGCGCCTGTGACGCCGCCAGATCCGCCTCGGCCTGCGCCAGCTCCTGGTCCAGTTCCGGCGTGTCGATCGTGGCGAGCACCTGGCCCGCATGCACGCGGGCGCCGATGTCCTGGCTCCATCCGGCCAGGTAGCCGCTCACGCGGGCGTAGATCGAGGCCTCGTAGAACGCCTCGACGTCCCCGGGCAGCACCAGCTTGCGCGGCGCATCGTCACGGAACGGGTGCGCCACGCTTACGGTCGGTGTCGCCTGCTGTGCCGTCCAGACGGCCAGCTCGGACGCGGACTGGTGGCGGGTGAAGATGCCCCAGGCGGCGGCAGAAGCGGCCAGCAGGAGAACGACGACCATGACCAGTCCGAGGCGCTTGGGGCGGCCGCGCGGCGAGCGGTGTCCCTGCTGGTGGCCTTCCGCCCGAACACTTCTGTGCTCCCCTGCCTCCGCTTCGGACATCGGCGGGATGGCCAGGTTCGTCTTGTCATCCGGCATGTCGTTCATTCCGCTGGCAATGCGCCGTGCGGCAGGCGGTGGCCTGTCTGCACGGCCAGGTTCTCGCGCTTGTGGACGAGGCTGAAGATGGTCGGCACCACGAACAGCGTGGCGCAGGTGGCGAACAGCAGGCCGCCTATCACCGCACGCCCCAGCGGCGCGTTCTGCTCTGCGCTGAGCGCGGTGGGCGCCAGGCCGATGCCCATGGCCAGCGCCGTCATCAGCACCGGCCGGAACCGGGTGGCACCTGCTTCGAGCGCGGCCTGGAACGCGTTCATGCCCGTCGCCATCCGCTCGCGCGCGAAGCTGATGACCAGGATCGAGTTGGCGGTGGCGACACCCATGCACATGATGGCGCCGGTCAGCGCGGGCACTGACAGCGTGGTGCCGGTCAGGAACAACATCCAGACGATGCCGGCCAGCGCGCCGGGCAGGCCCATGACGATGACCGCGGGGTCCATCCAGCTCTGGAAATTGACGACGATCAGCAGGTAGATGAGCACGATCGCGAAGGCGAGCCCGCCGAACAATTGGGCGTAGGCCTCGCGCATGGTGGTCACTTGGCCGCGTAGCGTCACCTGGCTGGCGTGCGGCAGGTATTGCGCCTCCTCGGCCACGATCTTGTTGATGTCGGCCGCCACGGCGCCAAGGTCGCGGCCCTGGTTGGTGGCGTAGATGTCGATCACCGGGCGCACGTTATAATGCGAGACGACCGCGTCGCTGGCTTCCGTATGCACGGTCGCCAGCCCGCCCAGCATCTCCGTCCGGCTGCCCGAGCCCAGCATGGTGTTCTGCAGGTTGCCCATGGTGTCGACGTCATATTGCGGCGTCTGCACCACGATCGGGTACGACACGCCGTTATGCGGGTTCAGCCAGAAGGTCGGCGCGGTCTGGATGCTGCCCGCCAGCGTGTCCAGCATCGAGGTCGCGGCGTCCTTTTCGGTGATGCCGACGAGGGAGGCGAGCTGGCGGTCCACGTCCACCCGCAAGGTCGGCTCGTTGAAAGCCTGTTGGATGCGCGCGTCGGCCACGCCCGGCACGCGCGTGATGCGCGCCAGCAGCCGGTCTGCGTAGGCGCGGTTGGCCTGGATGTTCTGGCCGACCACCTGCAGGTCGATGGGCGCCGGCAGGCCGAAATTGATGATCTGCGTGGTGATGTCCGCTGGCAGCAGGGCGAAGATGGTGCCCGGGAAATGGCGCGGCAGGTAGGCGCGGAGCTTGCGGGCGTAATCGTCCAGGGTGGCGCCCTTGAGCGTGATCAGGATGTCCGCGTCGCCGCCGCTGATGGTGCCGGAATTGCCGTAGGCCAGATTGATGCCGCTGACAGGCAGGCCGATGTTGTCCACGATCGTGTCGAGATGGGCGGGCGGGATGATGTGGTCGCGTATTGCCTGTTCGATGCGGCCGCACAGGGCGGAGACGTCCTCGATACGTGTGCCGGTCTGGGCGCGCACGTGCAGCTTGATCTGGTCGCTGTCCACGGCGGGGAAGAAGTTCTGGCCCAGGAAAGGTGCCAGGCAGAAGGAGAGCAGCACGGCGGCGAAGAAGCCGATTATGACCCGCGGCCGGTTGGCCAGAGCGAGTTCGAGCAACCCGACATAGCCGCCGCGGAAGCGCTCGAAACGTGCCTCGAAACCGTGCTGGAAGCGGCCGAAGAAGCCCCGCGGCTTCTGCGGGCCGGAGTGGTGCACGTGCTTGCGAAGCAGGAAGTTGGCCAGCGTCGGCACCAGCGTGCGCGACAGGATGTAGGAGCCGATCATGGCGAACACCACGGCTTCGGCCAGCGGGCGGAACAGGTAGCCGGCGACGCCGCCCAGGCTGAACATCGGCACGAACACGATGCAGATGCACAGCAGGGAGACGGTCGCGGGCACCACGATCTGGCGCGCGCCGTCCAGGATCGCGGTCTGCACCTCCTTGCCGCTCTCCAGATGGTAGTTGATGTTCTCAATCGTGACGGTGGCGTCGTCCACGAGGATGCCGACGGCCAGTGCGAGGCCGCCCAGCGTCATCACGTTGATCGTCTCGCCGACCACCGACAGCATGGTCACCGAGAACAGGATGGCCAGCGGGATGGACACGGTGATGATGAGCGTGGAGCGCCAGCTGCCGAGGAAGACGAGGATGAGCAGGCCGGTCAGGCTCGCGGCGATCAGGCCCTCGCGGACAACGCCCATCACGGCCGACGTCACGAACGTCGATTGGTCGCCGACCAGCTCTACCCGGAGGCTGGGCGGCAGGCCCGCCTTGATCTGGGGCAGGATGGCCTTCACCCCGGCGATGATGTCCAGCGTGGAGGCGGAACCGGATTTCAGCACCGTCATCAGCACCGCATGTGTGCCGTCCTGGTGGACGATGTTGGTCTGCGGCGGTGATCCGTCACGCACGTGGGCGACGTCCCGCATCGTCACCACCGTGCCATTGACGGTCTTGATCGGCAGGTTCTCGAGATCCTCGAACTCTTTCGGCGCGTCGTTCAGGGACACGTTCCACTCGAAGCTGCCGACCTTCTGGGTGCCCACCGGCGTCACCAGGTTCTGCTCGGCGAGCGCTGCCACCACGTCCTGGGCGGACAGCCCGCGCGCCTGCAGCGCGTGCGTGTCGAGGTCTATCTGGATCTGACGCACCTTGCCGCCATACGGCGACGGGATTGCGGAACCCGGGACGGTGGCCAGTTGCGGGCGGATGAAGTTCTGGCCGTAGTCGAACAGCCTGTCCTGCGGGATGGTCTTGCTGGACAAGGCAAGTTGCAGGATCGGCACGCTGGAGGCGTTGAACTCGAGGATCTGCGGCGGCGTGATGCCGGCGGGCAGCGCCTTGAGCACGGTCTGCGAGGCCGCCGTCACCTGGGCCAGCGCCGCGTTGATGTTCACGTTCGGCTGGAAGAAGACCTTCACGACTCCGTAGCCGAACATCGACTGGCTTTCGATGTGGGCGATGTCGTTGACCTGCGAACTGAGCGAACGCTCGTAGTAGTAGATGACACGACCGGACATGTCGTCCGGCGAGAGGCCGTTATACGACCAGACGGCGGCGACCACCGGGATGCCGATGTTGGGCAGGATGTCAGTGGCGGTGCGCAAGGCGGAGAGCACGCCGAAGATCAGGATGAGCACCGCCATCACCACGAAGGTGTATGGCCGGCTCAGGGCCACTTTCACGATGCCGATCATCTGTCGCAGGCGCCCCGGTGTCTGCGCCCCGCGCAGGCTGCCCGGTCACCGACATATCCGAGATGCGGCAACGCGGCGCCGGACGCGATTAAATTCGCTGTTATGGCGGTTGTAGCCCGTCGCCGGCTCCGTGGCTCCAAGGCAACAGATTGTCCGAACAATGGCTTGCGACCCGTCCTGTCATCGTTCTGTAACGACAACCCCGAGCCGCCTCAGTATGGTGCCGCCACCGCGCTTCCAAGCGGCAATCAATCTGGAGACCTCCATGGGCCTGCGCCTGTCCCGCTCGACCCTCATGCTCGCGTCCGCGCTGGCCCTTACCGCGACCTACCCCGATCTGGCTTCCGCACAGGACGGCACCGCGCAGCTTGGGTCCATCGAGAAGCAGATACAGGCGTTGCAGGCCGAGCTGCGCCACATGAAGTCCGAGATGGCCGAGCGGAATCGCGAGCTGCGCAGCGCGCGCGGCAGCAGCCAGGCTTACGTGCCGCCGCCGCCCGCCAACCAGCCGATGCCGATCACCCCGCAGATCCCGGCCGGCTACGCGCTCGTCCCGTCGGTGCCCGGCACCGCCGGCGGCTCGCTGTCCCTGGTCAAGGTCGAGCAGCCTGCGGCCTTGCCGAAGGGCTCTTTCCAGGTCGGCGCCGTAAACGTCCAGCTCGGCGGCTTCTTCGAAGGCGCGGGCTACTACCGCTCTCGCAACGAGGTGACCGACCTTCCCTCCAACTTCAACTCCGCCATTCCGCTGCGCGCAAGCCCGCTCTATCACGAGGCCGAAAGCGGACTGAGCGCCCGCCAGTCCCGCTTCACCGCCAATTTCGCGGTCGCGCCGGACGAGGTCACCAAGATCAACGCCTATGTCGCCACCGACTTCCTGGGTGCCGCACCGACCGCCAACTATAACGAGAGCAGCAGCTACACGCCGCGGATACGCGAAGCCTGGATCGACTACGCACGCAGCGACTGGGGTTTCTACGCCTTGGCCGGCCAGAGCTGGACGCTGGCGAACCTGAACAGCAAGGGAATCGATCCTACCGCGCTCCAGGTGCCGCTGCAGATCGACCCGCAATACGTCGTCGGCTTCAACTGGGCCCGCCAGGCGCAGTTCCGCGTCGCCAAGAGCTTCGCGCAGGACCAGTTCTGGCTCGCACTTTCCGTGGAAAACTCCGAGTCGATCATCAGCGGCACGGCGCCGACGATCAAAGGGACCACGATCAACCAGACCAACCCAGGCACCGGCGTGGACGGCAACACCACCGTCTCCAGCGTCCCGGCCGTGGCCGCAGGTGCGGCCGCCTCGGCGATCGCCGGCTCGCCTGCCTACTCCAACAACTTCGCGCCCGACGTGATCCTGAAGGCCGCCGCCGATTTCGACATCGCCCACGTGGAAGCCTACGGCCTCGGCCGCGTGTTCAACGATCGGACCAGCCAGCTAGGCACCGGCCAGAACAACACGCAAATCGGCGGCGGCTTCGGCGGCGGCGCTATCGTAAAGGTCATCCCCAAGAAGCTGGAAGTGCAGCTGAGCGGGCTGGTCGGCGAAGGCGTCGGCCGCTACGGCACGTCCCAGCTTGCCGACTCGACCTACAACTACCAAGGCAAGCCGGTCCCCCTGCCCGGCTACAGCGTGCTCGCCGGCATCATCGGCCACCCCACCCCGCAGATCGACCTCTACTCCTATGTCGGCGTGGAGCATGTCAGCGCCCGCTTCGATCAGGGCGTGGTCGATGGCAAGCTGAAAACCCTGGCCGGCTACGGCAGCACGCTGATCAACAACACGAGCTGCGAGACCGAACTGTCCGACACGCCCGCCGCCTGCGCTCCGGCCTCGTCCGGCGACGGCCAGATCAATTTCGGCGGCTGGTACAAGTTCATCCAGGGCCCCTACGGGAAGATGCAAATCGGCACGCAGTATTCCTACACACGCCGCTATCTGCTCCAGGGCATCGGCAAGACGCCGAAGACCGACGAGAACATGGTGTTTTTCAGCTTCCGCTGGTACCCGTTCACCTGAGGCAAAGGTTTGGCGCGGAACGCCATCCCACCGCCGCACGGCACTTTGCTTCCAGATTTGGGCTGACGACTTATCCTGCCGCAGGGCCGCCACATGTGACGTGTGGCGGCCCTGCTGTTTATGTGGCCGGGAGGGCGTCATGCCGGCATCATTGCGTATCGTCCTGGCACTTATCGCGGCCTCCGCCGCGGGCGGCTGCACCACCACCAGCGTGATCGTCAGCGAGAACCCGTCGAAGAACCGGCCGCCGCAATGGCTGGATTACTGGAGCCTGCCCGTGGAGGTGCGCGGAGCGGTGCCACAGTTGCCGCAGCCCGCGCTGGCTGCCCTGTTCCCGGCTCCCGCGTCCGCAAGCGGAGCTGCGCGACGGATCGAGCTGTTCCTCGATCCCGCCAGGCTCCCCGGCCACGATGTGCTGTGCAGCAGACCCGATCTGTTCGTGCCTGGCGGGCAGGACGGCTCCTACGCTTTCGTCGCCGGCGCCTTGTGCAACGGCAATTCCGTCGTGACCTACGCCACTGCCAACATCCTGACGGCGAGCCTCTCGCCGGACCAGATTCGGGGCCACCTCGAGATGATGCACCTGCAGCTCTGGCAGGCGCTCACCTACGGCAACAACCATCCGGAACTGGCGCATCCGAGCTGGATGTATGGTCCGTGAGGCTCATCGCTCGCCAGGCGCGCAGACGACATCGACCGCGAACCCTTCCGGCAGGCTCTCCATGCGCAGGCCGAAGCCGTGCAGCCGCACAATCGCGGCCACCAGGCTGAGGCCCAGACCGGTTCCCGGCACGTTGGCCGCCGCGGCGGACCGGTAGAAGCGCTGGAGTACCGCCTCGCGTTCGGCCACGGGGATGCCGGGTCCGTCGTCAGCAACGCGCAGGACTGGGCCAGCGGCGCCAGGCAGCACCGCGATCGAGACCGTCCCTCCGGCCGGCGCGAACTTGATGGCGTTGTCGAGCAGGTTGGCGCAGACCTCGAAGAGCAGGTCGCGATCGCCGAACACGCAAGCGCCCGGCGGCGCGTCCACCGAGAAACGCAAGCCGCGGAGTTCCGCCACCGGCTGGTAGAGTTCGGCCGCCTCGTCGGCCATGGCGGAGAGGTCGATTTCGGCGAAACCCGAGCGGCGGCTCGCACTCTCGAGCTCGCCGATCCGCAGCAGCGCGGTGATGGTGCCGAAACACTGGTCGAGGTCGGCGATCGCCTGGACCGCCACGTCGTCCAGCTCTCCCAGGGTGGACGCCCGCCGCCGCCCGCCTTCCAGCCGCGCGCGCATGCGAGCGAGCGGGCTGCGCAGGTTGTGCGCGATGCCGTCCCCCACATCCCGTATCTCGGCCAGCAGGCGCTGCAGGCGATCGAGCGTGCGGTTTACGCCGGCGGCCAGGATGTCGAAATCATCCCGGGCCGCGCTGACGGGAAGTCGTTCGTGCAGATTGGCATCCATGATGCGGTCCAGCGCCGCGCGCAACACGGCGACCCGCGACAGCGATCGCCTGCTCGCCCAGATCCCGGCGGCGAGCGACAGCGCGATCGCGGGAGCCAGCCCCAGCGCCAGGGCACGGCCGATGAGAGCTTGCAGCTCCTGCAGGTCGCGGCGGCTACGGCCGACCACGAAGATGTGCCCGTCCGGCAACCTGCTCGCGATGGCGGTGACGCGCTCCTCGGCCGGGCCGCCGGAGGTGTCGCGTATCACGGTGACCACGTGGGTGCGGCCGTCGGGCGGCAGCCCGGCGGGATAGGCCGCGACGTCGCCGGCGAGGCGGCTTCCATCCTGCGCCCAGAGTGCGGCGAAGCTCAGGCGGTGCAGGTCGCCTGCGAACCTGGCCTGCAGGTCGCGGGCCAGGTCCTGCGGCTTCTCGCGTTGCACGATCGCGGACTCGTTTCGCACGGTCCGCTCGATCCGGTCCGACTCGAAGACGGCCGTCTGCCAGTAGATGAACGCGAACAACGCCAACGTGCTGGCGACGAAGACGGCTGCCACCACCGCCGAGTTGCGGAATGCGCTGGTTCGGAAGGCGTCGGTCCAGGTAGCGTTTGGGCCGGTTTGGCGAAGGGGGGCGGACATGGTTAGACAGTGAAGGAAGACAGGCCTTCTTTTTCGAGAAAAAGAAGCAAAAAGCTTTGCCTGCGCTGTCGCGGTTTGTTGAGGTGTGCGTACCGGCGACTACTTTCGTCACTGGCCAGTCCGCCGATCAGGAGACGTTTATCTCCAAGGTCCGCGACAGCGCAGATTAAAGCTTTTTGCTTCTTTTTCTCGAAAAAGAAGGCCTTCCTTCCTCAAGCCGGTGCCGGCCCACGAAACAGGAAGCCGCTGCCCTTCACGCTCTCGATCATCGAGGCCGCCCCCGGAACGTCGATCTTGCGGCGTAGCCGTCCGACATGCACGTCCACGAGGTTTGTCTG
>CAXTVW010000022.1:0-30828 GCA_964247675.1 uncultured Acetobacteraceae bacterium | reverse complement strand
TGAGGTTCAGGCGCCGGGCGGCACGCGTGACGTTCCCTTCCGCCAGCAGGGCTTCCAGGGTGACGAGCAGGCCGAGATCGAGGTTCTTGGTATTCATTATTTCGATAACAGCAGGCAGAAGGTTCGATTTCAACACCGCGACGTGCCGCGCGATATGCTGAACGGGCTCGATTTCCCGGAGCCTCCATCGACACCACGGATAGCAGATTGCCGGAAGCCCTCTCCCTCGAACCGCATCGCCGTTCCTCGATCGCGTTCCCGCTGCTCGCGGCCATCCTGTTCCTGTTCTTCGTGTCGGCCAGCGTGCCCTCGCCCCTGTTCGTCGTGTTTCAGGAGCGGTGGGGGTTCTCCCCGGGCATGCTGACGGTCGCGTTCAGCATCTACTCGCTGGTGCTGCTGGTGACGTTGCTCGTGGCCGGCTCGCTCTCCGACCATCTCGGCCGCAAGCCGGTGATCGTCGCGGCACTGGCCATCCAGGTCGTGGCCATGGCCCTGTTCCTCACGGCGGACGGCATCGGCGGGTTGCTCGCCGCCCGGATCGTCCAGGGGCTGTCCATGGGCGTGGTGAACGGCGCGCTGTCCGCCGCGGTGATCGAGGCGGCGCCCCCGGCCCGAAAGGCGCTCGGCAGCCTGCTGACCGGCATCTCGCCCCTGGCCGGGCTCGCGACGGGTGCGCTCGTCACCGGAGCCCTGCTCGGGGTCACGAACCAGGCGGAAGTCTGGGCATTCGGCTTCCTGGGTGAGTGTTCTACCTGGGCGCAGTGTCGGTGGCTCTGATCCCCGAAACGGCAAGTCCGGTGCCCGGGCTGCTCCGGTCGATGGTGCCAAGCGTGCACGTCGCCCGAGCGGCGCGGAGCGGCTTCAAGCGCGGCTTGCCCCTGCTCCTGTCCATCTGGGCCCTGTGCGGCTTCGTCATCGCGCTCGGGCCGTCGCTGCTGCGCACCGTCTTCTCGGTCAACAGCGCGGTGCTGAACGGTGCCACCGTCGCCGTGATCTGCGGAGCAGGCGCCGTATCGCCGCTCCTGATGCGTGGGCAGCCACCCGGGCGCATGGCCGCGCTAGGCATGGCGGCGGTGACGGCCGGGGTCGGCCTGCTTCTCGTGTCGATCGGCACGGGCGCCCTGGCGCTGTTCTTCGTCGGCAGCGCGGTCGCCGGTGCCGGGCTGGGGGCCTCGTTCAGCGGCCTCATCCAATCGCTGGTGCCGCTCACCCCGTTGCATGAGCGTGCTGAACTCTTCGCGACGATCGTTCTGGTCACCGACCTGTCCTTGAGCGTCCCGCCCATCGCCGCCGGCTTCGTCGTTCCGCTCACCGGCTTCGTGGGAACCACCCAGGCCTATCTCGGCGCCGTCCTGGTCGTTTCGGCAGCCGCAACCATCCTGCAATGGCTGCCCTCGCGCAGCCGAGGAGCACCCGCATGAAGGCCATCCAGGCTCATCCGCAGCAAGGGCGCGACGGCCTGACGTCGGTGGACCTCCCCGATCCCGGCGATCCCGGACGGGACGCCATCCGCGTGCGCGTGCATGCCACCTCCCTGAACTTTCACGATCTGGGCGTGGTGACGGGACGGTTGCCGGCCGCCGATGGGCGCATCCCCATGGTCGATGGCGCCGGGGTGGTGGAGGCGGTCGGTTCCGAGGTCACTGGGTTCAAGCCCGGCGACCACGTCGTATCGACCTTCTTCCCGACCTGGCTGGACGGTGAGGCCACCCTTGCCGATTTCGCCACCACGCCGGGCGACGGGATCGACGGCTTTGCCCGGGAGGTCGTGGTGGCGCCGGCCACGTCCTTCACGCGTGCGCCGGCCGGCTGGAGCCACGCCGCCGCGGCGACCCTGACCACGGCCGGTGTGACCGCCTGGCGCGCCCTGGTGGTCAACGGCGGCCTGAAGGTTGGGGACAGCGTGCTGGTGCTCGGCACGGGCGGCGTGTCGATCTTCGCGTTGCAGATCGCGCGGGCCATGGGGGCCACGGTGATCGCGACCTCCTCCTCCGACGAGAAGCTGGAGCGGCTTCGCACGATGTGCGCCGCGCACGGCATCAACTACCGCCGGGACGAGAACTGGGGCGATCGGGTGAGGGACCTGACCGGCGGCACCGGCGTCGATCACGTCGTGGAGGTGGGCGGCCCGGGCACGCTGGCGCAATCGATCAGGGCCGCGCGCGTGGGCGGCCACATCTCGCTGATCGGCGTGCTGACCGGCCAAGCGGGCGCTGTGCCGACGGCCATGCTCATGGCGCGGCAGCAGCGCCTCCAGGGCCTGATCGTCGGCAGCCGCCGTCATCAATTGGACCTGATCCGCGGCATCGACGCCGTCCATGGCCACCCGGTGATCGACCGCTCCTTTCCTCTGGCCAAGATCGTGGACGCTTTCCGGTTCCAGGAGTCAGGCGGCCATTTCGGCAAGATCGTCGTCGAATTCTGACAAACCCCGACCAGCAGGAACAGACCACCATGAAGGTTTTTCTCGTTTTCGCCCACCCGGAACGCCACTCCTTGAACGGCGCGCTGCGCGACGTTGCCGTAGCCGAGTTGCAGGCACAGGGGCATGAGGTCCGGGTCAGTGACCTTTACGCCGATGGATGGAAGGCGGCCGTCGATCAATCGGACTTTCCGGGCGTGGCACCGGACGAGCGGCTGCGGGTGGCTGGTGCATCAGGCCAGGCCTTTGCTGCCGGTGCACTAACGGAGGACGTGAAGGCCGAGCAGGAGAAGCTGCTCTGGGCCGATGCCCTGATCCTGCAGTTTCCGCTGTGGTGGTACTCCATGCCGGCCATCCTCAAGGGATGGGTGGACCGCGTGTATGCCTTCGGTTTCGCCTACGGAGTTGGCGAACGGAGCGACACGCATTGGGGCGACCGCTTTGGCGAGGGCACACTGGCCGGCAAGCGGGCAATGCTGATCGTGACCGTGGGCGGCTGGGCGACGCACTACGCCCCGCGCGGCGTGAACGGCCCGATCGAGGACATCCTGTTCCCGATCAATCATGGCATCCTCTATTACCCCGGCTACACCGTCCTGCCGTCCTTCGTGGCTTACCGCGTGGACCGGATGGACGAGGCCGGCTTTGGGCTGGTGGCGGAGCAGTTGAAGGAGAGGATGCGGACCATCGAAACCGCTGCGCCCATACCCTATCGAATGCAGAACGGTGGCGACTACCAGGTTCCCAGCTTGGAGTTGCGGCCAGAGCTGGGCGACTCTGGCGTGTCCGGCTTCGCCTTGCACGTGGATCAGGGGCGGGTAGGGTAATTCGTCCTGCGACTCCTCGAAGGCATCATCTAATCCGCTGGGCCTGAGCGACAGACTTACCCACCCGTCGCTGCCTTCCAATAAAGGAACGTAGAGCGGGGAAGCCACTCCCCCCTGCGGGGCAGGGCAGAAGGAGCAGGCGCCGCTTTCTCAAAACCTGTTCCCAAATCGCCTTTCCCGAAATGGCCTGATTGAGATGGAGAAACGGGAAAGGGTTCGGGTGCGGCGCGGGCCTAAACCCGCCCCGGAGCTAGGTCCGCTGTCCACAAACAGCACGCATTCCGCCTTCAGCCTGGGCCGAAAGCGGACCGTCTGCTCCCGAGCAAAGGGCGCGAGAAGCGGACATCAGATCACCAAGCGTCGAGCTATTCTGGAAACGACCCGGCTGGCCTGGCTCCGCTACTGCGGGGTCCATTTCGTGCGAACCCCAGCATTCGCGTATGGACGTCGCCCGCCAGCGAGGAAGTCGAGGTCGCTCAGGGCTGTGCGAGTGTCAGGTCGACGGCTGCCTCGGCGTGGAGGGCTGTCGTTTCAAATAGCGACACGTGCTGTCCTGGAGCTACACCAGGAACAGGATCTCTGTAGAGCCAAGGATCACGGCCTCCACCCCACACACCACCAGCCGGGCGATCACCGCGCGGCAAGCGCCTTGGTTAGGATATGTCGGCAGAGATCACGGGATCAGATGCCAGCTCGACGTGCCTGAGCGCATTCTGAGGAAGACCGATTGGTTTGAAACTTGACCAGGGCACAAGCAGGCAACCCGTTCTCTCCGGCGTGTTTTCACAGAGATGCCACCCGATCGCGAAGCGTCAGCCAAGGTCGCGAGGGTTATGGTGACAGGAGCGGCATCGCGGTGAGTGGAAACAGGCTTAGCCCAGATAGCCTTTCGGCCCGGTTGCCGAGCCGCCCGTTGCTGACGATGTGCGACAGCGTATCCCAGGGCCTGACCTTGCAACGGTTTCGGCATCCCCCCAGCACGATCGAGGTGCCGGGTCTGCGCGACGACCTGCTGGTCGACCACCTGCTTGGGCCCGTGCTGGTGGAAGAGCATCTTGCGGGAGGAGGCAGCGAGCGCCGATGGACAGGCCCCGGCCAGGTGTCGGTCACCCCGGCCGGACAGCCGGTGCATCGTGTCCTGAAAGGACGGCCGGACGTCGTGCTGCTCCATCTCGCCCCCGAACTGCTGCGCGACGTGGCGCGCGAGCTCTATGGCCACGATGCCGGCCGGGTCGAGCTCGTCCGCTGTCTCGCCATGCCCGATCCCAGAGCGGACCAGTTGATACGCCTGCTGCTTGCGGAAGCCGAGACGCCGGGACCGAGCTCATCGCTGATGACTGAGAGTCTCGGGCGCGCTCTCACCATCCACCTGCTGCGCTTCCACTCCAGCATTTCGGGATCGCCCCCGGTGCCCACGGCCCATTGCCCGGCCCCGCGCATGCAACGCGTAATCGCGCAGATGCGAAGCTGCCTGGACCAGGAGATGAAGCTAGCCGGGCTTGCCGCTTCCGCGGGGTTGAGCCCTTCGCAGTTCGTGCGCGCGTTCCGCGAAGCTACAGGCCTGCCGCCACACCGCTACCTGCGCGGCCTGCGCATCGACAAAGCGCGGGAGCTGCTGGAGCACACAGACCTGTCTGTGACCGACATCGCCCTGACCTGCGGTTTCGGGCAGCCAAGCTATTTTGCGACCACGTTCCGCGAAGCGACCGGGTTCAGCCCGCGTGGCTGGAGGCGGGCGCGGCGGTCCTGACGGACCCGGTATTTACAGTCTCGCCATGCGCCGAAACCGAAAGTCCTGACCCGTTTGCGGAAGATCGGCGCAGCGATGCCAGCCATCATGCCGGTCCAGCAATAGGAGCGCAGCAATGCGGGAAACATCAGATTTCGGGTCATTCGGCCGCTACCACGAAACACCGGTGAACCAGATGCCGGCCGCCATGAAGGGCGCCTACGACACCACGATGCGGCTGCGCGGCCAAGTGCCTGGCCCGCACAAGATCTGGCTGTCGAACCCCGCTCTGTCCGAAACCGTCGTGCCGGTAGGTGCCTACTACCAGACGCGTTCCACACTGACCAAGGCGGAGATCGAGATCGCCACCAACGTGGTGAACGGGCGCTGGCGGACAGCCTACTCCAACTACGAACACGAGAAGATCGCCGAGGATGCGGGTGGCCTGCCGGCGGACAAGGTGGAAGCGCTGATAGCCGGGCTGCCAGCCAGCTTTGCCGAGCCACGGCAGCAGGTGGTCTACGAACTGGCCGCGACCCTGGTGGCACCGCATGTCGTGCCCTTGGGCCTATACCGCCGTGCGAAGGCGTTGCTGGGGGATGCCGGGATCGTCGACGTGACTATGCTGCTCGGCTGGTTCACCGGCGTGTCGCTGACCCTGGCCGCCTACGACGTCCCGTCGAACGCCACCGGCCTTGAGCAATAGGGGCGACGACATGGACACGGCACAGCTGGGCGGCCGACTGCCGCTGCTCGATCTTTCCAGCCTCACCGACGCGCAGAAGTCGGTGTATCAACGCCTGACCGCGACCATGGTGAAGTGGGCCGACCAATCCGGCTTCCAAAGCACCACGGAGGACGGCCGGCTGATCGGCCCGTTCAATCCGGTGCTGCTCAGCCCGGCCATCGCCCCGGCTTTTCTGGACCTGCAGGATGCCGAGCAGGCGCACACCTCGCTCGGCGACAGGGTGCGCCAGGTCGTCATACTGACGGTCGGTTCCGTGTGGCAGTCGGAATACGAGGTGTACGCGCATTCGGCGGTTGCGGCAAAGGCGGGGCTGTCTGAGGGCATAATCCAAGCGCTGGCATCGGGCGGCGTGCCGGACGAGCTGAGCGCGCAGGAGAAGTTGGCCGCCCGCTTTGCACGCATGCTGTCCACCAGCCACCGGGTCGACGCAGCGCTCTACCAGGAGGCGGAGGCGGCGTTCGGGGCGCGCGGCCTGGTCGACATCGTCTTCCTGGCAGGCTGCTACCACATGGTTTGCGGCTTGCTGAACGCTTTCGAGGTTCCTGCTCCCGTGGCACAGGCCCAGATCGGGCCAAGCCGCCCGAAGCAGGGTCTGCTCACGACAATCGCGTTGTTCCCGGTCAAATCGTTCCTGGAGAACCTTGCCGTCCGCAGCGACAACTCAGTGCTCGTGACCTCGATGAACGCGAGGGAGCTATTCTACGTGCCGCCCTCGTCCGGTGACGCGCCCGTCGAACCCGTCCTGCTGCATCGCTTCGACCAGCCGACCACCGGCCTGATGGAGATCGAGCCGGACCTGTTCCTCGTCTCGACCTCGAACCTCTACACGTCGCACGAATCGTTCCTGCATCGGCTTGACCTGCGGGGCTACCAGCCGGGGGCGCCGGCGCGGCCGGAGATGGTGTATCGCTTCCCCGACACGGCGAGTGGCCTGAACGGCAGCTGCCTGCTCGCCCCCGGAATCGTTCTGGTCGCCGACTGCTTCGCCGGGCTGATCTGGCGTGTGGACGTGCAAGCTGGCGGGCGCGCCTTGGAGGCGCGGGTTTGGCTCGCCCACGAGACGATGGGGTATTTCCCGGGCAAGCTGAAGCCGGAGCAGCCTGGTGTGAACGGCGTCCGCTACGCCACCCGCACGTGCCACCTCTACTACACCGCGACGGCCAAGAAGCTGCTCATGCGCGTCCCCGTCGACCCGGCAACGCTCGAGCCGGCCGGCCCGCCCGAGCTGGTGCTGGCGGGCCGCATGGGTGACGATTTCTGCATCGACGAGGATGCGTCGGTCATCTACCTGGCCACCCACCGGCAGAACAGCATCGACCGCATCGCCATGGATCCCGGCGAGAACAGCGGCTTCTCGCAGAGCGTTGTAGGCGATCCGTTCACCGAAGCGCTGATCGGGCCGTGCAGCCTCGCCTGGGGCCGGGCGCCGGGCGAGTACGGCAAGGTCGCCTACGTGATCAGCGACGGCGGCACCGCCTCGCCGGCGCCGGGTGGCCCGCTGCCGGCCCGGCTTCAGCGCGTGGCGTTCTAGCATGGGCCGGACCGGCGAGACGGTGCGCACGGGCGCCGTCGCGATCGAGACCTATGTCGACGGGGACGGCCCGACGCTGGTCATCCTGCCGTCCTACGGCCGCGACGGCGGCGCGGACTACGACGACATCACCGCGCAGGCGGCCAGGGCTGGCTGGCGGGTGCTGCGGCCGCAACCGCGCGGCGTCGCCGGCTCCAGCGGGCCGATGACCGGTGTCACACTGCACGACCTGGCGGACGACGTCGCCGCCGTGGTCCGGGCCCTGGGCGGAGGCCGCGCCGTCCTGCTCGGCCACGCCTTCGGGCACGCCGTGTCACGCATGGTGGCGACCGATCATCCGGACCTGGTCACCGCGGTGATCCTTGCCGCCTCCCAGGCCTCGAAGGTTCCGCCGGACATCGCGGGCACGCCCCTGCTGGCCGGCAACCTGTCCCGGCCGGAGGCCGAGAGGCTGGAGGCCCTGCGCCGGGCGTTCTTCGCGCCTGGCCACGATGCCCGGCCGTGGCTGGCCGGCTGGTACCCGGCGACGCTCAGGATGCAGCACGAGGCGGCGCAGGCTGTGCCGCTCTCTGCCTACTGGGCTTGCGGACAGGCGCCCATGCTGGAGGTGTTCGGCGCGCTGGATCCCTTCAAGCCGCAGCCCTATTGGCGAGAGCTGAGCGACCAATTCGGCGATCGGGTTACGTCCGTGCGGATTGAAGACGCCTCGCACGCGCTGTTCCCCGAGCAGCCGGATCGGGTAGCTCAGGCCATCCTGCCCTTTCTGGCGCGGCACGCAGCAGCGTGACGCTATGGCCTCTCGTGGGCGCCTTAAGGCATACGAGCGAGCAGCTCAGGGCATATCGAGGCAAGATGCGTGTCAGGCAGCGGGAAACGCGGCGATGCTCGTGTCTCGAACTGGTGTCCGGCGTCACGGCAGGCAAAACTGACGGATTTGGCCGAAAGCAGACGGTCTGCTCTGGAGTTCGAAGCAGCGATAGCCGACATACTCGGACCGGGAGGTCTCCCAAACCCAAACGCCTCTTTTACTCGCCGTGTCTTGGGTTGGAGGGCTGTCCGTCAGGGGAGGTGTAGGTTCAACAGAGGGAAAGACAGTCGGGGGCAAGTTCCACAGCGGATGTGCTAGCTGCGTTCACGTGCCGGTCTAGGACCCATCGAACCTAGTGACGACGTTTGCTGAATGCCTGCATGGAGTTCGGTTCGGCCACCTGCAGGAGGAATCACGATGGACCTTCGCGCGCTATTATGTTTCCGCACGGTTGCCGAGCTAGGCACAATCTCGAAAGCCTCGTCACACCTGCGTATCGCCCAGCCGGCGCTGACGCGCCAGTTGCAGAAGCTGGAACATAGCCTGGGTGTGGGGCTACTGCACCGCACCCATAAGGGCGTGCGGCCGACGGCTGCCGGCCAGCTCTTACTGGATCGTACCTCCCATTTGGAAGCCGACCTTGCGGAGGTCAGGCGAGAGGTAACAAACCTCTCCCTTCAGGTTGCCGGCGCCCTCCATCTGGCTGTGCAGGCACCCTTGTCCACTCTGCTGATCCCGAACCTGGTCGCCAAGTTCATCAAAGAGCATCCTGGCGTTGCACTTCACGTGGTGGACGGCTACAGCGCGGACGTCACCGACGGGCTGCTGGGCGAGAAGCTGGACGTGGCGATCGTAGACAGCCCGTCGCACGCCAACGGCCTCACCATCATGCCGCTCTGGGTGGAGGCACTGCAGCTTATCGGACCGCCCGGTTCCCGTCCGGCGGCTGCCGCCGCCAGAAGGCCGGTCGCCCTCGCCGAAGCCGGGCTGTTGCCACTGGTACTTCCCACCCAGCGCTACACCTTGCGCAAGCTGATCGACGCCGCCTTCGCCCGTGCGCACCTGAAGGCGCGGCCAGTTATCGAAGCGGACGGTCCCGCGATGATTTTGGCCATGGTGAAAGCAGGGCTGGGCTATACTCTAATGCCGACCTGCGGCTGCCTGGCCGAAGTCAGGGCGGACAGGCTGCAGGTGCGAGAGACCTCCCCGGCAATCATTCGCCCCGTCAGCATCGTTACCCGCACTGCGTTGTTGGACGAGCTGAAGGTCGCTACTCTCGTCAACCTGGCGCGGACCGAAGCGTTGCGCCTAGCGGGCGGGGCAACCTTCGGCGCGGTGCAGATATGCCCTGAACCGGCGAGCGGAAAGGCCCAGACGCCGGCACGGGCAACTTTGCGTCTGGTGCAGGATGCGTAAGGCCCAGTCCCGGCCGTAGCAGCCGGCCAGTATCGGCCTGCGGTCCCGAGGCAGGGAACGTGCCGCCTTATCAAATCCGGCATGGCCTCCATGCCGCATCGCTATTTCCATCACCCCGATGAACTGCGGCATGAATTGCCAGCCGACCGGACAAAGAGCCGGCGACAACGGGGAACGCAATGGACATCATTACGCGCATGGGACCAGCGCGAACACGCATCCTGCGCCTTGGCGCGTCCTTGCTAGCGCTGCTGGTGCCGACTGGCGCCGATGCCTACGACACCACGGTTGATGGATGGCAGGTCAACATCGACACCACGCTGTCCTCGAGCGTGGCTGTGCGCACCTCCAACCAGGATCCGCGTTTCATCGGCACGGTGAACGGCGGCAAGCTCGGCCTGGCCAACGCGGATGACGGCGACCTGAATTTTCGCGCCGGCAATGTCGTGGGCGCCGTGCAGCGCATCACCACGGAGGTGCAGGTCAAACGTGACGATTACGGCGTGTTCCTGCGCGCCACCGGCTTCATCGATCCCGTGCTCGACAGTGAAGATACCGCCTTCAAGAAACTCAGCCGCGCTGCAGAACGCGACATTGGCGGCAATCTGCGCCTGCTGGACGGCTACGTGTTCGCCAGTCCGAAGATCCTGGACCACACGGTGGACATACGTGTTGGCGCGCAGGCGCTGAACTGGGGCGAAAGCACGTTCATCGTTTTCGGCATTAATTCTATCAACCCGCTGGACGCAACCGCCCTGCGCACCCCCGGCTCAGAACTGCGCCAAGGCTTTCTGCCGATTCCCGTGGTGGATGTCAGGACGAAGCTGGTAGCCGGCTTTTCGCTGGAGGGCTTTTGGCAGTTTGCCTGGACGCGCTCCCACTTGGAGCCGAGCGGTTCGTTCTATGCTACCAACGACGACGTTTTCGACGGAGGCAGCTTCGGTTTCCAGGACAACTTGTTCCCCGACAACGCCCGCGCCGTGTACGGAGTCAATCTCGGCAAGGGCGACCTGTTCGGCGCTGCCATACCGCGCAGCCTGGACCGGCACCCGACCACAATGGACGAGTTCGGTTTCGCGCTGCGCAAGACGGTATCCGCGCTGGGCGATGCGGAGTTTGGCCTTTATTTCGAGAACTACCACAGCCGGACGCCTTTCGGCTCCTATCGTACAGGTAACGGGAATGATGCGTTGCCGGCACCGATCAGCATCCTGTTCAGCCCGCCCGGCTACGCCACACGCACGTACAATTCGACGGCTTCCTACTTCGCGGATTACCCGAGGGACATTCACCTCGTCGGCTTCAGCTGGAACTACCAGGGTCCGCTCGGCATCGCCATCCAGGGCGAAGTCTCCAGCCGCACCAACCAGCCTATCCAATTGGCCTCGGCCGACCTCGGCCTGGCAATCGAAGTGCCCGCCATACGCGGTGCCATCAAGGCATTGGGTCCGTTCGCCCCCGCAGCTCTACGCGTGGCACTGGCCCAGGCGTTGGCCGACCCCACGATCCAGGCGCTGAACAACGGCCTCGGTTCGGACGGGATAGTCGACGGCTGGAAGCGATACCCCGTCATCCAGGCACAGCAGACGGCCACCAAGCTGTTCTCGGGCATCCCAAGCCTCAGCATCAGCAGCTTGGCGCTGGTGGGCGAGATCGGGTTCGACTACGTGGCCGACTTTCCGCGCGACCGCGGCATTTTCGGCCAGGTCTACTCCACCAACATCAACTCCGCTTTCACCGAAGCGGCCGTGATCGGCGGTCAATCCCTCTCCACCAAAGGCTTGGCCACGCAGACCTCCGGCTCGTACACGCTCGCCACGATCATCGATTTGCCGCAGGTGTTGCCCTACGGAATCGACATGAAGCCGGTGGTCTCACTCCGTCATGATTTCCTCGGCACCAGCCCGATCGGCGTGAACACGTTCGTGGAGAACACGGCGGCGGCCAGCGTGGGCATCACGTTCAACTACCTGCAGGCCTGGAGCGCGGGTGTTCAGTACACCAACCACTTCCCGGTGTTCGCCGGCGGCAAGTCCTACGGCCTGATCGACAGGGATTTCGTCTCGGCCACGGTGTCCTACGAGTTCTGAGACCTACAGCAGTATCGATACAGGAGACACCGTGAAGATATTCACGACAGGCAATCCCTTCGCCCCCGGCATCCCGAACCTCGAAGCGTTGCAGACGCGCGCGGCCGAGTGGGAAGCGTCCAAGGCGATCGACATGGTGCTGATCGGGTACTCCTCGATCTGGCCGCAGAACATCGTCACCGCCTCGATGATCGCGTCGATGACGCAGCGCCTCGGCCTGATCGTCGCACACCGCCCCGGTGTCATGCACCCGGCACATGCCGCGCGCATGTTCGCCACGCTGGATTTCCTCTCCGGCGGTGACAGGCTCGCGCTGAACCTGGTCAGCGGCTCGTCCGACAAGGATCTTGCGCGCGAGGGCGACTACACGCCGAAAGCCGAGCGTTACGCGCGCGCCAAGGACTATGTCGAGTTCCTAAAGCGCGCCTGGACCGAGGAACGGTCGTTCGACTACGACAGCGCGTACGCCAAGGCGGACGGCGTGCGCCTGCTGATGAAGCCGGTCGACAACCACATCCCTGTCTTCATGGGCGGCGAGAGCGACGAGGCGGTGGCGTTCGGCGCCAGGCACGCCGACACCTACATGTTGTGGGGCGAGCCGGTCGCCGGCACGCGCGAGCGCATCGAACGCGTGCGCGCAGCCGCGCAGAAGCACAGCCGCGATCCTGCATTCTCGCTTTCGCTGCGCCTGTTCCTCGGCGACACGGACAAGGATGCCTGGGCACAGGCCCGGGCGGTTGAAGACAAGGTCATTGCCGCCGCCGGGACGGGAAAGTTCCTGCGCTCGTCTGCTACGGACAAATCCGTCGGGCGCGAGCGGCAATTGGCTACCACGCAGCAGGACGTGCACGACGATTGCTTCTGGACCGGCCTTGTGAAGCTCCTGGGCGGCTTCGCCAATTCCGCCGCCCTGGTCGGCACGCCGGACCGCGTGTTCGCCTCTTTGCGCACCTACCAAGACCTCGGCATCGACGCCTTCCTGCTCACCACCGGCGACGAAGGTTTTTGGGAACCGTCGCTTGAGGACTTTGCCGTGCGCGTGAAGCACGAGCTATGATGATGCCTGCCGTCCGCATTCGCGACATCGCACCGCGCCTGGCGTTCCAGGCGCGCCTCGTCGAGACGTCCGTCAAGGTCGAGCTGGTGGATCGCCTGACGGCCGCGGGCATCACCGCGGTCGAGGTGTCCTCCTTCGTCAACCCAAAGCTGGTGCCCGGCGTGGCCGATGCGGCGGAGGTGTTTGCCCGGGTGCGCCGTGCGCCCGGCATCAGCCTGGAATGCTGCGTGGCCAACCTCACCGGGATTAAGCGTGCCATCGATGCGGGTGCCCACGCCGCCTGGTTCCTGCTTGCGGTCGATGACGCGTTCTCGCGCCTGAACACCGGCCGCGGCATCGAGGAGTCGCTTGCGGAGCTGGAACGCATGCGCGTGGCCGCCGACGGCTCGGGCACACAACTCGGCACCTACCTGATCCACGCGTTCGGCGGACCCGTAGGCACGCCGCGCGGTCCGGCAGAATTGCGCGCGCTGTTGGAGCGGCTCGTCGGCATGGGCCTGCAGGACTGGATACTTGCAGATTCCAACGGCTACGCCGCGCCGCCGCAGATGCGCGCGATGGTGGGCTTCGCCGCGGGCTATGTGGGGCAGGACCGGCTGCGCGTGCAGGTGCACGACAGCCGCGGCATGGGGCTGGCCAATTTGGCCGAACTCAGCCGCATGGGCGTGGCCGGGATCGACACTGCGCTCGCCGGCTCCGGCGGCCACCCCGCGGCGCCGGATGCATTGGTCGGCGGCACCTGCACGGAAGATGCCGTGCAGATGCTGGAGCTGATGGGCGCCGATACAGGCGCCGACCTGCAAGCGCTGATCGAGGCGGCCAATTGGCTGGACGGCGTGCTGGGCGGCACCGGACTTGGCTTCGTCCGCCGCACGGGTCGGGTTCCCACGGACGCGCAGCAAGCAACACAGGCCGGCGCCCGCATCGCGGCGTCCTGGCAAACCAGGTGAGTGGCCGCGCCATGCACGCAAACAACTTAGGCGATCTCGGCGGCGGCTCGGCCAGCGGCATGTTGTCGGACCGTGCGCTATGGGCGCCGGACAACGTGGCACTGATGTTCGAAGGCATGCAGTGGACGTTCCGTGCGTGGGACGAGCAGGCCACGCGCATAGCGGCCGGCCTCATCGCGCTCGGCATGACGCCAGGAGACGTGGTGGCCAGCTTCATGATCAATCGGCCGGAATACCTGTTTGCCAGCTACGGCACCAACCGCGCCGGCCTCGTCGGCGTGTCGTGCAACACCGGCTTCAAGGGCGCCTTCCTGCATTTCCCGATCGACCACAGCGGTGCCAGGCTGCTGATCACCGAGGCGCGGCTGGGCGAGGCGGTGATGACCATGGACCCGTTCCCCGCAGCCCTGACCACCATCGTCTATCTCGACGGCGTGCCGGACCGCGTGCCGCCGGGCATCATTGCGCTGTCCTGGGACGAGCTGCTGGCCGGCGGCAGGCCCGGCCAGGCGTTCCCCAAGGTGCGGGCGTCCGACACGGTGGCCATCAGCTTCACCTCGGGCACCACGGGCCGCAGCAAGGGCGTGCTCGGCCCCAGTCTGCAGGGCCTGGTGATGGGGCGCGAGGCTGCGCAAGCCTTCCAGATCACGCCGCGCGACCGCCTGTACACCTGCATGCCGCTGTTCCACGGCATGGCGCAGGTCACCACCGGCTACGCGGCGATGTATGCCGGCGCCACCATGGTGCTCTCCCGCGGGTTCAGCGTGACGCGCTTCTGGCAGGAGATACGCGAGTCCGAGGCCACGCAGGCCAGCGCGCTCGGATCGATGATGCACATGCTGATGACCGCGCCGCCGGGTGAAGCGGACCGCGCGCATTGCGTAACACGCGTCTTCTCCGCACCCGCGCCGGCCGACGTGCTCTACAGATTTGAACGCCGCTTCGGCGTGCACGTGATCGAGGGCTACGGCTCGACCGAAATCAAAAACGTCCTCTACAATCCGATCCTCGGCCGCAAGATCGGCTCGATGGGAAAGCCGACCGCCAGCTCCATTCTCGAGATCCACGGTGACGACGGCCACGCGCTGCCGCCGGGCCAAGTCGGCGAGATCGTCTACCGTCCTCGCCTGCCCAACATCATGCTGAAGGAATACTACAAGGAACCGGAAAAGACGCTCGCCAACATGCGCGGCCTGTGGTGGCACACCGGTGACATGGGCTGGATGGACGAGGACGGTTTCTTCTTCTTCCACGACCGCACCGCCGACCGCCTGCGCCGCCGCGGCGAGAATATCTCCTCGGCCGAAGTCGAAGGCGTGCTCTCGGCCTTTCCGGGCGTGGCCGAGGCGGCGGCGGTGGCGGTGCAATCCGATATCGGCGAGGACGAGGTGATGGCCGTGCTGGAAGCCGCGGGCGAGCCTGACTGGCGCGCCGTGTTTGCCCACTGCACCGCGCACCTGCCGCGCTTCATGGTGCCGCGCTACTATCGCGTGCTGCGGCCGCTGCCGCGCACCGCGACGGGCAAGGTGCAGAAGGCAGAGCTCCGCGCGCAAGGCGTGATGCCGGGGACATGGGACCATGTGGCCGAAGGGTTGCGTGTGGAAAAGCAGGTTTAAGAAAGCAGTTTTTTTGAAAAAAAGAACCAAAAAACTCTTGCCCTGTCGGGTGTTGCAGGGCCACCGCGCGACAGCGGAGTCAAAGTCTTTTGCTTCTTTTCTTCAGAAAAGCAGGCCTTTCTTCCTTTGGAGCAAATAGACGATGAAATTGGGAATAGTAGGCGCCGGCTACATAGGGCGCGCCGTAGCCCGCCTCGCCGTCGCACACGGCCATGAGGTGATGATCAGCAACTCCCGCCACCCGCGCACGCTGGCCAGCGCCATGGTGGCGCTCCGCTGCAACATCGGCTTCGCGGCCGACGCCGCGCAGTTCGGCGAGCTGACCCTGCTGGCGGTACCGTTCTTCGCCGTTCCCGACCTCGATCCCGCGGTGTTCGCTGGCAGGACGGTCATGGACGCCTGCAACTACTATCCCGGCCGCGACGAGGCGATGCCAGCGCTGGACCAGGCCGCGACCACCACCAGCGAAATCGTGCAGCGCCAGTTGCCCGAGGCGAAGATCATCAAGGCGTGGAACGCAATCCTGGAGCGCGACATCAAGCCGGATGCCGCATCGGCCGGCACGCCGGGCCGCCGCGCCTTGCCGATCGCCGGCGACTATGCGGACGCCAAGCAGCGCGTGACGGCGTTCTTCGACAATCTCGGCTACGACGTCGTCGATGCCGGGCCGCTCGTGGAAGGCTGGCGTTTCGAACGCGCGCAACCGGCCTACTGCGTTAAGCTGGACCGTGCAGGGTTGGAAGCCGCCCTTGCCAAAGCCGGAACACGCGTCGTCGAGGGCTCCTGGCGCACCGCTCCGGAGTTAAGGGGTTGAGGCTTCCCATCGACGAGGCCCTTGCGCTGGCCAAACGCGCACTGTGTGCGCACGGCTACACGCCGGCCGAAGCCGCCGTCATCTCTGACCATCTGATGGATTGCGAGCTGCGCGGGCTGGGCTATGGCGGCTTGGCGCGCTGCCTGTCCATCCTGGATCGCCTGGCCGCCTCGGACGCGCCGCCGCGCCCGATTGCGCTGCTGCGCGAGACGCCGTTCTCCGCCGCCTTCGACGGCGGCGACCAGGTCGGCTATCTCGTCGCCACACGGGTCACCGACACCGCCATCGAGAAAGCACGCGCCACGGGCATCGCCGTCGTCGGCGCCAACGAGACCTGGTACACCGGCATGTTCTCCTACTACCTGGAGCGTATTACGGCGGCCGGCTTCGTCGGCATGGTGGCCGGCAGTGGCGGCCACATCGTAGCACCGGAGGGCGGTACACAAGGTCGCTACGGCACCAACCCGATCGCCTTCGGCTTTCCGTCCGACGACGCGCCCGTCATCTGGGACATCGGCACTTCCAGCGTCACACTGGCCGAGGTCATCCTCAAGATACGCCTGGGCGAGGAGCTGGCGCCCGGCCTGGCGTTCGACACGGACGGCGCGTCCACCACCGACCCCATGGCGGCCCTGGCCGGACGCGCCTTCAAGGTATGGGGCGGCCATCGCGGCTCCGGCCTCGCCATGGTGGTCCAGCTCCTCGGCATGCTGTGCGGCGCGGCGGCCGCCCCGGACGGACTGCGCGATTGCGGTTTCTTCATGCTGGTGGTCGATCCCGCAGCGCTGACCGACGCGGCCGTCTTCAGGGCCAGCGTGTCGGCCTATGCGGCCGGCTTGCGGGCCACCCGCCCCGAGCTCCCCGGTAAGCCGGTGCGCGTACCTTTCGAGCGGTCGATCGCGGAACGCGAGAGGCGAATGGCCGAAGACCATATCACGGTCGCGGACGAAGTGGTCGCGCAACTAACCAAAGCAGCCGACAATCGCAGGGAGCTGACCCCCATTGATCTATGAACTCGCCAAGCTCGACATGAAGCTATGGGGCACACTCAAGGCGCCGCAGGGGATAGCTGACGCCATGAGCGCGCCGGGCACTCCTGGGACGTTCCTCGGTTGCTGGGACATCGACATTGGAACGCTCGGCCGACTGCTGCTGTTGCGCGGCTTCAACGACGAGGCCGAACTCGCCCAGGACAGCAAGCGCCGCCTGTCCGGCGACGACCCATTCGGTGCCGGGCAGTTCCTGTCAGGCTTCAGCACGCAGACCTACGCACCGTTCGCTTTCACGACCGCTATCGCGCCAGGCGCCTACGGCCGCGTTTACGAGTTCCGCGAATACGACTTGGCCGTCGGCGGCATCCCTCCCACCGTCGAAGCGTGGCGGGCTGCCTGGCCCGCACGCCAAACCATCTCGCCGGTGCTTGCCGTCATGCATGCGGCAGACAGCACCCCGCACATGCTGCACATCATCGCCTACCCGTCGTTGGACGTGCGCGACACCTTGCGGGCTCAGATCTACGGGCAGGGCCTATGGCCGCCGAAAGGGGCGCCCGAGCAGATCGTCGCTGGGACCTCGACCATCGCGCGACCTACGCCGCAGTCCTTGCTGCGCTGATGGCAGGGTTTTCCGAAGAGCTCCGAAGCCGCTTCACCGAGGCGATGCGGGAAATATCGGATGCAGTGGCGGTCATCGCGGCAACCGCGATCGAGAAAGCGCACGCCACAGGGATCGTCCTCGTCGGCGCTCACAAGACCTGGCACACCGGCATGTTCGCCTACTACTTGGAGTGCATCACCGCGGCTGGCTTCAGGGGCTTGGTGGCCGGCAGCGGTGCCGACCTGATGAGCGGAAAGGTTAGACGGTCCGCTCGCACGGTGAGGTTCCCCATCGCACCCATTGCGAAACCCTCCCTCCGACCGGCGGCGCACCGATGACCGAGACGCGCGACGAGTTCATCCGCGCCATGCAGCAGGTGCCTGGGGCTGTGGCCATCATCGCGACCTGCCACGCGGGCGAGCGTGGCGGTTTGACGGCCACAGCGTGGGCGTCCGTCACGGCCGACCCACCGACGCTGCTGGCCTGCATCAACCGCGCTGCGAGTGCACACGCCCTTTTCTTGGAGAGCTGCATCTTCAGCATCAACCTGCTTGCCGCAAGCGACGTGGAAACGGCAGCCGTTTTTTCGGCACAGCGCTTCGTGGACGGTGACGCAAGGTTCTCGGCATCTGACTGGGCCAAGGGCGCCCAGGATGTCCCGATTTTCAGGTCAGCCGTCGCTGCTTTCGAGTGCTGCCTTACGGGTAAAGTTGGTCAAGGCACACACACGATACTGTTCGGTGATGTGCGTGCGGTTCGCTGTAGGGATGATGTCGACGCGCTGGTGTATGTGCGCCGCGGCTTCGCTTCTGCCACCGCGTTGACGGAGGGAACGCTCTAGAAGGGCCGGAAGCGGACAGGCAGCTATGGAGCGGGTGATAGCGAGAAGCGGACATTCGCTACCGCTCGCCTATAGGCGGCTGTCGACCCAACCACGCCGTACCCGCGCATTATGTCTCCTCTCGAAAGCGGTCATTTGGTTCCCTGCTTTGATCCCGTTTCCGCATGTGAAACTGACCATTTCGAGAAAGGCCAATCGGGAACAGGTTTCGGAGGAACGATCCATTTGACGATGTCGCGCCAGCCATATCGGCGCGGTTTTCTTATTCACCGCTCCTTTGCGGGAACGCTGTTATGTGCGTAGCTTTGGGTTCGAGCGGGTCCGGAGTCGGTGCGCCGTTCGCGAGGTTCCTCGGTCCGTCGACCGCCAATCATGAGCGCCACCCCTGTTAGCGTCGCGCCGGCGGCGGCGGCCTTGCCCCACCCGACAGGTTCGCCGAGCAGCCAGGCAGAGAGCTCGAGCGCGATCACAGGTGCGGCGTAGTTGAAGCTGTTGGCGAGGATGGGCGACGCACTGCGGTTCAGCGCCAGGAACACCGCGTAGCCGACCAACGTGCTCGCGACGATCAGGAAGGCGAGCGCCATCCAAGCCTGCAGCGGGACCAAGGTCGGGTCGAACGAAGCCGTGAGACCTGCGAGCCAAACGGTCAGGCCGAGTGCAATGCCGGTCGGCACCAGCTGGGCGGCAAGGCTGATCATCGGATCCTTCGGCATCCGAAGTCTTGCAGCGACAAGCGAGCCCCCCGCCCACGTCGCGGACGCGACGAGCGTCATGACCGCGCCGATCGGCCGGAACCCGGCCCCGGACGACGACAGCCACGCCATCGCGGCCAAGCCGGCAAGGCCGAGGGCTATGCCTGCGACCTGCCGTCGTCCCGGCAGCTCACGAAGGAACACCCAGGCGAATAGCGCGAGGAACACCGGCGCGGCGGAGCCGAATACCGACGCGACACCGGCGGGGAGAAAGTGCGTCCCCCATATCGCCATCGTCTGGCTCCCAATCAGCATCACCGGCCCGAGCAGCGCCGCGCCGGCGAGTTCGCGTATGGAGGCGGGACGTCGACGCCATCGCCATGTGGCGACAGGCAGGACCGCGAGCGCCGCGATTCCGAACCGCAGCGCGGCCAGTATCAGCGGGTGGAACGCGTCGCCGCCGACTTTGAAGGCGAGGAAGTTCGCGCCGTTGTAGAACCATGTCCAGCCGACGCCGACAATGATAAGCGCCGAGGTCGTGCGCGCAGGCGATGGCACGTCGATGTCTCGCCGTCAGAGCTTCTTGGCTTCAATCCAGTCGCCGATCGCGTCGGCGAGCTCTGCCTTACGCTCCAGCGGCAGCCAGTGTGCACCATTCAGCCTCGTGACGGTCAGGTCCGCGCAGGCGGCGCGCATCGGCTCGCCGTAACGGTTGTCCACGATGCTGTTCATCTGGTCCCAGTCACCGTTGACGAACAGGACCGGCATCTCAAGCCGCGCTCCATTCGGTGAGTTGTGCATGTAGGTGATGTTGGCGGCATCATTCAGATACCACGAACACGGTCCACCGAACCCGTGCTGCTCGAACGATCGCACCAGTGCCTCGAAATCTGTCGCCGGCCATAGCGCCGGGTCCAGTTGGGTCGGCGGGGCGCGGTGCGCCGCGCCGAAGCGTCCGCTCTTCCTCGTCACCTTCGCGTTCTCGGCGGGCTTGTTCAAGGCGGCAGGATCGCCGCGCCGGTAGATCGAGGCGAGCGACGACCGCTTGTCGGCGTCGAGGTCGGTGATCGCCGTCGCGAAGTGCGTGGTATACCAGCGGTAATAGTCCCACTGGCCGTCAGGATACTCGTCGGCGGGATAGATCGTCCGATCGACCATCGGCACGAGCGTCGGCAACGCGTTGGCGGTCGGGAAATAGGGCACCGAGACCAGCACCCCGCCCAAGACCCGCTTCGGCTCATGCGCCGCGAACGCACCGACCAGCACGCTGCCCCAGTCGTGGCCGACCCATACCGCAGGCTTGCCGCCGAGATGGTCGTGAAGTTCGACCATGTCGGCGACCACCTCCTCGTGCGCGTAGGCGGCGGGGTTTGCCGGGACGGATGAGCCGCCATAGCCGCGCATGTCGGGGGCGATGCACCGCCAGCCCTTCGCCGTGAAGGCGGCCATCTGCGCGCGCCAGACGATCCCTAGCTCGGGCCAACCATGGAGAAACATCATCAGGGGACCGTCGGCTGGTCCAGACTCAAGGTAGTGCGTCGTGTGCCGCGGCGTCTGAAAAGTCTTCGATGTCGGCATGATGGCGGGCGCTCCCCAGCTTGTGCGCGGCAATGCGGCGGACCCGCCGTTAGCCAGAATTGCCGAACGTCGGCCGAGGATCAGTCCGAGCTGAGCGGGAAGATGGCCGGCCAGCAAATCGATCGCAGATGGTAGGCATGCCCGGACGTAAAACGGTCAGCCTCTCGCGAATAGCCGCATAATCGTGCATAGGGCTGTAAGAACAGCTTAAAGGCGGGTCGATGCGGCAGAGGGATGTGCTCGAGGGCGTGCCGGTGTTCGTCACGGTGGCGGAGGCGGGTAGCTTCTCGGCTGCAGCGCGCCGCCTCGGCATCTCGCCGTCGGCGGTGAGCCAAGCGGTCGGGGGTCTCGAGAAGCGGCTCGGGGCGACGCTGTTCCGTCGCTCGACACGCAGCCTCAGCCTCACCGACGTCGGCGAGGAATATCTCCGCGGTGCGGCGCCCGCCCTGTCCATGCTCAGGCAGGCCGCCGACGACGCGGTGGGTCGTGGCGGCAGGCCGGCGGGTTCGCTCCGTCTGACGATGCCACGCGCACCCTTCGAACTTCTCATCGCGCCGGTTCTGGTCGCGTTCCAGGATGCCTATCCGGCCGTGGACATTGAGATCGCGGTCGAGGCCAGGTTCGTCGATATCGTCAAGCAGGGCTACGACGCGGGGCTTCGCTACGGCAATTGTCTCGAGCAGGATATGGTGGCCGTCCCCATCGCGCCGCCAACAGAAGCGATCCTGGTCGCGTCATCAGGATATTTGGAGAAGCGGGGCGTCCCTAACGCGCCTGCGGACCTCCTTGCCCACCGCGCGATGATGTGCCGAAGTCAGAGCACCGGGGCGATCCTCCCATGGCGGCTGAAATCGGGCGACGACCTCGTCGAGATCGTACCGAGGTCGGTGACCATCGTCCATGATCTCGCCTCGCAGATCGAATTGGCGGTCAGAGGTATAGGTATCTTGAGCGCGCCCTTGGACAGTACCAGCAATCTTGTTGCATCGGGCAGACTATCGCGCGTGTTGCCTCACTGGTCCACGTCGATGGAGACGCTATATTTATACTTCCCAGACAGCCGCCACCAATCAACGGCGCTCAGGGCTTTCGTTGCATTCCTCAAGAGTTCGGTCGACTTACAGGACAGATTGGACATGCGACTCTCGTACCAGTCCTGCTCTGGCGCCTACGCTTCTTAAGATAGCGAATCTGTGATTTCTGTTAAGGTATATTCCTCGATTGAGCATCGTTTGCGGGAAAGTCTGCGCGCCTGCTTACGGCAGCTATCGCCGCCTGCCTGCCAAAATCGGACTGTCCGCTACCTACCGCACCCGTCCGTCGATCAACGTGGTCGAACTGGAGCTTTGTGGGACGAAGCGGAAGTCGCACGAAGCAGGCCGCAACACGTTCAGCCCAAGAGAACGGCTCTTGCGAACGAGCGCGGTCTGCCCCGGGGGACGCGTCGTAAATCTCAGTGGCCTCGGACAGAGTTAACGCGTCCTCGGCATCCACGCCGAGGTAGCGCACCGTGCTCTCAAGCTTGGTGTGGCCGAGCAGGATCTGCACTGCACGCAAATTGCCCGTCCGCTTGTAGATCAATGCCACCTTCGTCCGCCGAAGGCTGTGCGTGCCATAGGCCGAACGACCCAGGCCGATACTCTCAACCCAATCGCCCGCCAGTCGGGCGTATTGCCGCGTGCTGATGTGGTCGGCGTCGTCCGTGCGGCTGGGGAACACGTAATCCTGCAGCCCGCCCCCACGATGACTTAGCCAGGCAATCAGGCTTTCCCGCGTTTGGTCGGTAAGCTCGAACTGCACCGGCTTGTGGGTTTTCTGCTGAACGATCGTGGCGCGGTGCCGCGCCGCGGCGTTTATCACGAGCTGACCAATGCGGAGCTGAACCAGGTCACAGCCGCGCAACTTGCTATCGACGGCAAGGTCAAACATAGCAAGGTCGCGGATCCGCTTCTCCCGCTGGAGGTTGAGGCGGATAGACCAGACCTGCTTGGGTTTCAGCGGTGGTTTAGGCCCGACAAAGGCTCCCTTGTTCCACGGCACCACCGGGCGATCGGTTGACGACGGACTTCCTGACGTTGGGCGCTCCACGACACGTCTCCTGAGCTGCGAGACTGCGGCTCTGACGAGGTGGGGACTGGTGACTAAGACTGCTTTGGCCGGAAGCAGACCGGCGGCTTTGCAGCGAGACTTAGCGAGAACCAGACATTCGGTGCCGGGTGCTCACAGCCGTTGTCAGCTAGAGGTTCATGCCCCCGGAAACCTCGATGCGCTGAGCGGTAATCCATCGGTTCCCGTCGGAGAGCAGCGAGGCGATCATCTGCCCGATATCTTCGGGTTCGCCGGCGCGGCCGAGTGCGGTCATCCCGGCCACGTGCTTGTTGATTTGCGGATTGTCACGCACTGCACCCCCGCTAAAGTCGGTCGCGATCGCGCCGGGTGCGACCGCGTTGACGGTGATCCCGCGGCCCCCCAGCTCCTTGGCCAAGTAATGGGTGAACACCTCGATTGCTCCCTTGAGCGAGGCATAGGGGATCGTGTCGGGCGTCCAGAACCGAGTTAGTCCGCTGGAGATGTTCACGATGCGGCCGTTGTCGTTAATCAGGGGCAGCAGCTTTTGCGTCAGGAAGAAAACACCCTTGAAGTTGATGCTGTAGACTCGGTCCAGTAGCTCCTCGGTCACTTTGGCAAATGGCGTATGGTCCGAAATGCCGGCGTTGTTGACGAGGTAATCGATACGTTGGATGCCCCAGCCCTCAAGCGCCGACCTGACCTTCTCCACGAAAGCATCGAAGCCTCCCGAGTCGCCTGTGTCGAGCGGAATAGCGACCGCTTTAGCGCCCGCCTCGGCGACGGCGGCCACGACCTTATCGGCCTCCTCACGGCGGGAAACGTAAGTGAAGATCGAATTGACGCCGCGGTTGGCGAGCGCGAGGACGGTGTTAGCCCCAAGTCCACGGCTTCCGCCCGTGACAAGGGCTACCTTGTCATTGATGTTTGTGTGTTGCGTGGTCATCCTAAACCTCCTTGCAAAACAACTTTAACGTCGCGCTACGTCTGGGTGACCAGAGCTTCTTAAGCTTGGTCGTTCTTCTCAAAGAGGAGTTCGAACCCGTTGAATGGATTGAGCTGCAGCAGTTCGACACTGACAAAATGATTTTGGACCAGGGGCAACCGATTGATTTGACTCTGTGCCTCGGCGTCGTCGGCGCATTCGAGAATGCATACGGTGCCACCCGGGCCTTTGGCGCCGGAGGATGGGGGTGAAAGATACCACAAAGAGCGGAGCACTCCCTCTGTCATCATGGTCCACGCATGAACGTTCTCTTCTTTGAGGAAGGAACGCAGTGCATTTTCGTCGTGGTCTGGCTTAGGCTTCAGTATAACCAAAAACTGCATGTCTTACTCTTTTCTTTATATAACGCATACCAAGCTGCCGCAGCATAGCGGGTAGCGAAGTGTCAGCGAAGCACATCTCTGAAAAGATGCCCTTTCCAGGTCCGTCCTTAACAATCTCGGCTCCGCACTCGTCGTGACGTGATTGGCAAGTCTGATCCAACTATCGTGTTTCTCGTGGCCGTTCCAGAATCGCCTAAAGTGCCTGGGCCTGGCGCAACAGCGCAGACAGTTACCTGCGTCTTACAATGTAAAAGGTTATCGCCTTTTTGCTGTCCTGATACTCTGCAGGTCGGAGGCAATTTGTAAAAAATGCCGTTAATTCTGGCCCCGGGGAACAGTTACCCAGGCTTCGCGGCAGCCGTCTATCAAGCGTGAGATCCCCCTACCCGGATGTCAGACCTTCCATTGCGCCAGGGTTTCTGTAGCAAAGTCGACGTATGTGCGGAGAGGCCGGCCCAGAAGTTTTGTCAGCACGTCCACGTCGCCCGGAGCCGCGATCATGCCGTCCCGTTGAAAGTGACCGAGCATCAGTCGCAGGTCCATCGCCATCCAGTTCGGTGCCTGCAGTCCGACTTGCTGCTCATATATCGCAAGGTCGTCGCCCGAGTATTTGATCGGCTTTTTCAGAAGGTCAGACCAGATCGTCGCATTGCCTTCACCCGTCAGCGCGTCCGGCCCGACGAGGTTGATGATCTCGTGCGCAAGCGGGTCGGTCGAGCGCTCGCGGCGCAGGATGGCAATGCTGGCCATCTCGGCGATGTCGCGCACATCAACCATCGACACGCCGATTGCGCCGATTGGAAAAGGGTAGACGCCGAGGCCAAGAAGGGGGTCTTTAAACATCACGTCGTTCTGCATAAAACAGTTGGCACGCAGGATTGTCGCAGGGATTGCGAGCTCCTCGATCATCCGTTCGACGGTGAACTTTGCGACAAGGTGCGGAACGTTGCTAAAACGTCTACTATTGAAAACTGATAAGTAGACGACCTGTCGGATACCCACCTCTCGGGCCAGATTCAGCGTCAGAATCGCTTCGGTGAGTTCCTGTGGAGCAACGGCGTTAAGCAGAAATAACGTGCTCGCCTGCGCCAGGGCGGCTCGCGTTGAAGCTACGTCAAGCATGTCCCCTTTTACCGGCACGATGCCGTCCGGAAACTGAGCCCTCTCTGGATCGCGAGTGAGGGCGTGGACGGCGGTGCCCTGGCCCACGAGGTTCTGGAGGACGTGCGAGCCGACTAGTCCGGTTCCGCCAATTACGAGGATTGTCATAGGTGTCCTGTCACGTGAGCTCGGCGTTTACCGTCTCAGTTCATCTCTACGACAGGATATAGCTCTTGCATTTGGAAACATGAGTCGTGCATCTGGGCTCTCTCGTCCCATATCTGGAACGGCACGTGGATCTCAACGCTCTGGCCGACTTCAATCTGGTGGCCGCAAGCGGAGGCATTGCGCATGCCAGCCGGGTGAGCGGGCGACCCAAGGCCAGCCTCTCGCGTCGGATCATGGAGCTTGAGGCGAGCCTTGGCTTACGCCTGTTTGAACGTGGGCCCCGCTCGCTCCGCCTGACCGAAGAAGGCGAAATCCTGCATGCTCGTAGCGCTGGACCAGTAAGCGAGATCGCGGAGGTCGGTCAAATTTTACGCGATGGTTCCGCGCAGCCGCAAGGACGACTTCGGGTCAACGTGCCTCTGCTGTTTGGGGAACTCCTGATGGGTCGGCTCGCCGCTGAGTTCATCATGGCCTACCCCGAAGTGCAGCTCGACGTCACGACGGAGGATCGTGCTGTAGACTTGGTGGCAGAAGGCTACGACGTCGTCATACGCACAAATCCAAAGCCAACCGCGGACCTTGTCGGTCGGTGCTTTGCGCGATGCCCGCTTCTAGTTGTTGCAGCGGCTTCCCTAGACTGTCCCCTGAACAAGTTTGGTCCACTGCCCGGAGGCTCGATCCCGGTCGTAGCTCTGCGCGCGTCGCCCGACGTGGATGTTTGGCACATCTCTGGGTCGCCATCGGATCTGGAACTTTCGCTGCGGCCTGTCTTGCTGCTGCCATCCCTAGTGATGATCCAGGATGCGGTTCGGACAGGGATTGGCGCAGCCAAGTTGCCCCGTTTGCTCGTAGCCGACGATTTGGCGTCCGGTCGGCTAGTGTGCTGGGCGGCGGCCTCCGATTCTCCAGTAGAACTCTGGGCTCTACACGCATCCCGGCGCTTCGCCAGTGCCAAAGTGAAAGCCTTCATGAAGTTCCTCGACGCTGCCTTTCCCGGGACAGGACTCTGATCAGGCGGCCCAAGTGACACCCGTTCGGCAGCTCAACCTTCCTTGACGAGGTAGGGCTGCTTAAGCCCGACAGAGGTTAGGAAAGTTGTGAAACGGTCCCGACAGAGTCGGTCATACTCGCGTGCTGATGTGATCCGCGCTGTCTGTCTGGCTCGGGAAAGACATAGTCCTGCAGCCCGCCTCGACGGCGGCTAACCCAGGCAATCAGATTTTCCCGAGTCTGTTCGGTCAACTCGAACTGCACCTGCTTTCCGGTCTTCTGCTGGACTGTGGTAGCCCGGTGTCGGACCGCAGCATTGATATCGAGCTGGCTGATGCGTAGCCACACGAGGTCGCAGCCGCCCAGCTTGCAGTCGATGGCGAGGTCGAACAGCGCCAAACCGCGGATCCGGCCTCCGCGATGGAGGTTGATGCAGATGGACCAGAACTGCTTCGGCTTGAGTGGCGGCTTGGGCCTGACGAAGGCCCCTTGTTCCACGGCACCATTAGTCGGGTTGTCGGTGACCGCGTTTCCGCATTAAAGAGGACTGCATGACGACCTCCTGAGCCGCGGAAGAGCGGCAGAAGACTGAGCATCAGCCGCATGGTTGCGAGCCAGTTTTATTGGTGCAGATGACGGGACCACGTCCGCTATTGGGGAGCTACCCCCGAAGGGCCTAAGTGACCGAGACTGGCGCATAGCCGCCGCCGTCGAACGGCAGAGGTTGGCCGAGAGCGGACCGGCAGCTTTGGGGGCCAGGCTGGTAATAGCTGACAACTACGATCTGAGCGCCGTTTACTGCTTTGATCCGCCGGGCCCCGGAATGCCGTGAACCGAAAGAGCATCGAGAGCCTCTCCACAGGCAGCGCACGACGATGCAGAAACGTAATCCGCTCCGCAACTATGCTTCAATTTTACCGGAGGACCGTCAGGCGCTAAGTAGGCGTCTCCCCAAAGCATCAAGGCAGCGATCACGGGAAAGAGGTCCCGGCCTTTCGATGTCAGCCGATATGTGGATGGGGCTGAGCCTTGCGAACCAGTTTTCTCCAAAATTCCTACACTGGCCAGTTTGCCTAGCCTCGCCGCGAGGATGTTTTTTGCTACCCCGAGACTCCGCTTAAGATCGGAAAACCTGCAATCGCCGCTGAGCAGGTCTCGGACGATCAGGAGAGACCATCGCTCTCCGACCAGTTCCAGGCTGCGGGCGACTGAGCAGTTCTGGCAGTCATATTCGCTCCCAAGCATCTGAAGTTCTTACCACGCCAAGCTCTGATCAAGTGAGCCTGACTCACTTCAAGCCATTCACGGTTGCGTGATGCAACCAAAACAGGTTGCATGATGAAACTACTGGTGCCTTAACTGGGACCAGGCGGGAGCAGTGACGCAAACGTCTGGCACCCACACCGGAGAGAGAAGCGCAATGGCAGACTCAATCAAAGCTGCAAACGACGAAGCAATCAGTATGCAAGTGTTCCTGAGTCCGCCACGTATCATTGAGGAAGAGCGAACCTTTGCGCCGGTTACGTCTACCTTGTTCACTGGCCATACAGACGCGATTCTCGTCGACGCCCAGTTCTACAAGGAGGACGTAGAAGCACTGATCGACATGATCGCCGCTTGCGGCAAACGGTTAACTACCATCTACATCACCCATGGACACTTCGATCATTGGTATGGAGCCGGTGCAATTGCCGCCCGCTTCCCAGGGACTCGCATATTGGCACTCCCTGGTGTGATGGCATATATCGGCGCAGCAAAGGAGCAGGAAGCGCAGATCATCAACGCCATGTTTGGCGACAGGATAGTCAATCCCATGGCGCTTCCCGAAACTATGCAGAGCGACACCATCGATCTCGAAGGACATTTTTTCCAGGCGATCGAGATCGGACAGGGGGATATTCCTTCGAACACCATCCTCCACTCAGCGGAACTCAAGACCGCAATCGTCGGCGATCTCGCCTACAACAACATACATATGATGCTTGGTCTGAGTGGACCTGACGAATGGGACCAGTGGAGCTCGAACATCGGCAAAATTCAAAATCTCGAACCTCAAATCGTCGTCGTTGGCCATAAAAGTCGAGGCTCTGCGGATAATGAGCCGGATCGTATCTTGACTGAAAGTCGCAAATACATCGGCGATTTCAAGACTGTCGCGCTTAGGGAGAAAAGCGCTCCAGCGATTGTCGCGGAGATGACGCGGCTCTACCCGCATTTCGGGAACGTCACTACGCTGGAATTCTCTGCTCTGTCTGTGGCCAATGTGCTTAACGGAGAGCCTCCGCCTTCCACGATGTGAGGCGCTGATGACGCAAGGCTACTGCGTGACGTCACCCTGACACGTAATTCGATTTGTGAGGAGGAGAGTGTAGATGAGGCTCTTGGCACAGGATTGGGCTGTCATCGTGCTATTCTGCGTCACGCTGAGCACGGCTGGAATTGTTTGCACGGCATTGGGCCGAGTAAGTTGTGCGGCCTATATTGCTGGCCTGCGTTAGAAAAGGTGAATGCTGGGTGGAACGCTCAACGCTGCATTCACCACTCGATAAATGGGGCAGCATCGGCTTCGAAAATTCGTTGATTCAGTATCGCCAATGTCGCCTACTTACCGACTCCTGAGTAAGAGTGGCGCTTCTCACCGCGATCAAGGCGGGTGCGACCCGTCCTGATAGCGGTGGGTCGGAGAGGGGCGCAAGCTGCGGTCATTTCCAGCAATGTGTGCTGACGATGTGCCGCACCCCCGGCAGGCATACTAGATGTTCTCCGACCGTCTCGGCGTGCAAGGGTGATTCTCGCCCAGAATTTTGGATGTGGAACTGCTCTGAATGTCCGCTTTCCGGCTTGGCCGATTTCGCCAGTTATGACCGCGATGGGCGCAAAGCTGCCGCGTCTTCTACCGGAAGTCCCGCGTCGGCACTTTGATTCCCGACCCGAGTCGCAGGTCCGGAACGTAGATGTCGCGGGGCACCGGCATCTCCGGCGCGGCGCCCGGGCCGGTTCGCGGATCGCGCCCGGGCGGGTGCGTCGCGCCGTCGCCGCGCCCGTGGACGATCGGGAACGCCTCGTCGTGCTCGCCCACGCTGCGCAGCAGGTCCGACAAGTCCTCAAGATAGTCGGTGACGACGTGGATGACCTCCCCCTCGCGCTGCACCCGCCCGTGGCAGGCGATCATGCCCGCCGAAAGCACCAGCCGCCGCTGCTTCTCGAAACGGTCCTTCCACAGGATGAGGTTGGCCACGCCGGTCTCGTCTTCGATGGTGATGAACATGACGCCCTTGGCCGAGCCTGGCTTCTGCCGCACCAGCACGATGCCGGGCACCACCACCTTGCGGCCATCCCGCGTGCCCGCCAGGTCGCCGCACGTCACCATGCCCCTCGCACTCAGCGTCGCCCGCAGGAAAGACACGGGATGATTTCCGAGTGACAGGCCGACGCTGCGGTAATCTTCCACCACCTCGCGGCCTTCCTTCATCGGCACCAGCGGCACATGCGGCTCGATGAGCTCCGGCTGCGACGGCCCGCTTCCGTCTGCCGCTGCAAACAGCGGCAGCACCGCGTCCGCCAGCCCCAGCACAGCCCACAGCGCCTGCCGCCGGTCCACGCCCAGGCCGCGGAACGCGTCCGCCTCTGCCAGCCGCTCCAGCATGCCCGGCAGAACACCGGCGCGCCGCCAGACCTCCTCGACCGTGGCGTAGGGCGTGTCGCCGCGCCGGGTGACGAGCTGCGCCCCCGGCTCGTTGCCCAGCCCCTTCACCATGCGCAGGCCGAGACGCACCGCGCGGCCTGGACCGCCGTCATCCCGACGCTCCAGCGTGCAGTCCCAGCGGCTCGCGTTGACGCACACGGGCCGCACAAGCACCCGATGCTCGCGTGCGTCCCGCACGATCTGCGCCGGCGCGTAGAACCCCATGGGCTGCGCGTTCAGCAGCGACGCGCAGAACACGTCCGGGTGGTGGCACTTCATCCAGGCGCTGGCGTAAGCCACCAGCGCGAAGCTGGCGGCGTGGCTCTCCGGGAAGCCGTAGGAGCCAAAGCCTTCCAGCTGACTGAACGTCCGCTCGGCGAACTCCCGCTCGTAGCCCTTGGCCACCATGCCCTCGATCAGCTTGTCCGTGAAGTGCGACACGCCGCTGGTGAACTTGAACGTTGCCATTGATCGCCGCAGCTGGTCGGCCTCGCCAGGCGTGAACCCGGCGCACTGGATGGCGACCTGCATCGCCTGCTCCTGGAACAGCGGCACGCCCAGCGTCTTGCCCAGCACGCGCTCCAGCTCGGGCTTCGGGTAGTGCACCGGCTCAAGCCCCTCCCGGCGCCGCAGGTAGGGGTGGACCATGTCGCCCTGGATCGGACCGGGGCGGACGATGGCGACCTGCACGACGAGGTCATAGAACGTGGTGGGTTTCAGCCGCGGCAGCATGGCCATCTGCGCCCGGCTCTCGATCTGGAACGTGCCCAGCG